>JAZGEZ010000034.1:0-8615 GCA_036479055.1 Methylophilaceae bacterium
ATGGTCTTTTCTGATGAGGTGTTAAAAAACAAGCGTAACACTGAGGCTGTTGAAGTGTCACCAAATAACTTAGTGGCAGTACGTGTAGCAGAATATAAGCCTGAAGCGCCTAAAGCTTTTGATGATATTAAAGAAGGCATTGAAGCAGTCTTGAAGCTTGAGCAATCAATTAAATTGGCTGAGGAAAAAGGCAAAACTATTTTAACCAAACTAGAAGCAGGCCAAACGGTAGAAGCACTGGAATGGATTCCAGAAGTAACGGTTGACCGTAAGGATGCACAGGGCTTAACTGAAGCAGTAATGAGCCAGGTATTTAAAATTAACACCGCTGGCCTGCCAGCTTATAAAGGGTTTGCAGATGGTAATAGAGCTTATGTGTTTGTCAAAGTCTCTGGGGTGAAAAATCCTATTGATGAGGATGATGACATGAAGGTTGTTGCGCAATCGGAATATGATGCTGCTATCGCGCAGGAATATATTAATGCTTATGGACAGTCACTCAAGGCTAAAGCGCATATTGAGATAAGCCAGCAGTTGTTAGAAGGTGGCCGGCAACAGTAACTAACAGTTAGTTGGATAAAAAAGCTGGCTTTAGATTAAGCCAGCTTTTTTATTTTTAGCACGTTCTCCTTGAATGCTACAGAGATCAGTCCATTTGCCCAGCTGCGGTGATGTTCATGCCGCCATCAACGTAAGTAATCTCCCCCGTAATACCTGAGGCTAGGTCGCTACATAAAAACGCTGCAGCGTTGCCTACTTCGTCAATCGTTACGTTTCTTCGCATTGCTGCGTGCTTCTCATTAAAGCCAATCATTTTGTCAAAGTCACCGATGCCTGATGCAGCAAGTGTTTTGATTGGGCCAGCAGATACTGCATTAACGCGAATGCCTCTAGGGCCTAAGCTTTGAGCTAGGTAACGTACACTGGCTTCTAAACTTGCTTTAGCAAGACCCATCACATTGTAGTTAGGCATAGTGCGTTCTGCGCCTAAGTAGCTGAGTGTCAGTAAACTACCGTTGCGACCTTCCATCATTGGATATGCGGCTTTGGCAAGTGCGGAGAAGCTGTAGGAACTAATATCATGAGCAATACGGAAATATTCGCGGTCAATCGCCTCTAGGTAATCACCATCAAGTGCAACTTTAGGGACAAAAGCCACTGAATGCACTATGCCATCTAAGCCATCCCAATGTTTTGCTAGCGCAGGAAATAGCGCTTCGATTTGCGCATCTTCTGCCACATCACAAGGCAGCACGATTGTTGAGTCAAAATTAGCGGCTAAATCAGCCACGCGCTTTTCGTGTTTATCTATTTGATACGTGAAGGCAAGTTCTGCACCTTCACGATGCATCGCTGTTGCGATGCCGTATGCGATTGAACGGTTACTGAGCAATCCAGCAATCAATATTTTTTTACCTGCTAAAAATCCCATATAGTTTCCTAGTTTATTTGTTTGTTACTACGTTTTGACTTGTATTTTTCACCTAGGCTGACTTCTAGGATCTAGTGCATCACGCAAGCCTTCTCCGAGTAGATTATACCCTAACACTGTAATGAGAATGGCCATGCCAGGGTAAAGCGATAGCCACCATGCAAATTGAATATACTCTTTGCCATCTGTCAGGATGTTCCCCCAAGAGGCTTGCGGCGCTTGCACGCCCAGTCCTAAAAAACTCAAGCCTGATTCCAATAACACAGCGCCCGCAACACCTAATACGGCGCTAACGATAATAGGCGTGAGGCTGTTAGGTAATAGGTGTATAAAAATAAGGCGTGCATCTTTCGCCCCTAGGGTGCGTGAAGCTAAAATAAATTCACGGTTACTTAAGCTTAAGAACTCGGCACGTACTAAGCGTGTAACGCCCATCCATGATGTCAGGCCAATCACAATCATTATGTTGATGATGGAGGGTGTCAGAAAGGCAATAACAGCCAAAATTAAGAAGAAACTAGGAATAGATAACATGACATCAACTAAACGCATAATAACGGTATCTATCCAGCCACGGTAGTAGCCAGCAAGCGCGCCTAAAACAACCCCAATGCTTGTGGATATACCCACGGCCACCAAGCCAACTAGCAGTGATATGCGGCCACCATAGAGCATACGGCTAAGCACGTCTCTACCCAATCCGTCTGTACCCATCCAGTGCGCCCACGATGGGCTAAGTAAAATTGCTTTTACATCAAAAGCCTCAGGGTCGTAGGGTGCTATCCAAGGTGCTAACATAGCAAGTAAAAACACGATGCTAATAATAATAAAACCAGCCATTGCCAAAGGGTTAGCAAGTGTTTTTTTGAATAAGGTTTTATTCATATCAAGCTACTCCCTCACAACGCCACGTCTGACCCTAGGGTCAGCCCATGCGTAAGCTAGGTCAGCCAATAAGTTGCCAACTAAAGTTAAGGCAGAGCCTATGGTGAGTATGCCCATAACAACTGGGAAATCACGGCTAATGACAGAATCAAAAAAGAGTTTTCCCATGCCGTCAATCGCAAAAATAGTTTCAGAAATAACAGAGCCACCTATGAGCCCCGGAATAGACAGGCCGATGATGGTGATGAGCGGCAAAAGGGCATTTCTTAACGCATGGGTGTAAACCACAGTGTGTTCACTGAGTCCTTTTGCACGGGCTGTAGTGACATAATCTTGATTAAGAACGTCCAGCATGCCGTTTTTAACAAATAACGTAATGCCTGCTAAGCCAGTGATAGAGGGAATAAGAACCGGTAAGACAAGGTGGCTCATGCTATCTTTTATTTTTGCCCAAGTATCTAAGTTTTCATAATTGAGACTATGTAAGCCAGAAATGGGTAGCCAATTGTTGACAACACCAAGCCAATACATCAGCAATAATGACAACCAAAACCCAGGTATGGAGAATCCAACAAAATTAAATAATGTAATCGACTTATCTTGCCACTGCTGGTAATGACGTGCGGCAATGACGCCTAATGGTATTGCCAATACAAGGGTGATTGCTAACCCAAGTAGATTGATCATTAGCGTGATGGGCAATGCTTGTTCAATCATGCCCTTTGTATAGTTGCCATCTTTATCCGTTGTGCCCAAAAACACAGGTTTTTGATGTGATTTAAAAGAGTTGCCGAAATCAAGTTTCACCATGCGTTTTAGCCATAGGCCGTATTGCACAATAATAGGTTTGTCCAAGCTGTAGAGCTCGCGAAGCTTTTGACGTGATTCCTCACTGGCCTTAGGATTAAAAGACGCTTCATTATTGGTAATGTCTCCAGGGGCTAAATGCATAATGAAGAATGAAATAAGGCTAATGCCGAGGAGCATTGGTATCATCCATAGCACACGTTTGATCAAATATTTCAGCATATTTTAGTGGGTGCTTATTTGGTTCCTACGGAATGATTTAGGAATATACCATTTGTGCGAATCATAGCCTACGCCAGCAGGTGGTATCGGGTTCGCAACACCTTGTACACGTTTATGCATTGCAGTGAGACTGTATCCTGCAGATAAATAGACAATGGGACTATCTGCTAAAAGTTTTTTTGCAAATTGATGGTAGATTTTCATACGTTTGTCGGGGTTCATTTCAGTGCGCCCATCCTCTAACAGTTTATCTACTTCGGGGTTGCTGTAACCGACAAAATTAAACAGGCCTGGCGCTTGTTGGCTAGAATGCCAGATATTGTATTGATCAGGGTCCAAGCCTAACCCCCAACCAAGAATAACAACATCAAAATCGCCTGTGTTGATGAATCTACTAATGAAACTAGCCCATTCAATCACACGTATTTTTACATCAATACCAACTTCTTTAAGCCTACGTTGAATAATAACAGCGGATTTTTCACGTTCTTTATTCTGATTTGTGATGATTTCAAATGTAAATGGTTTGCCGTTACGCTCTAATATGCCATCTTTATCTTTATCTGCAAAACCTGCTTTTTTAAGTAGGGCGCGTGCTTTGTTAGGGTTATATGCATAGGGTTGCAAATCAGTGTTGCTCCAGCGTGTGCCTGGCTTGTATGGGGAGGCCATATTGATACCTAATCCTAAGTAAACACCATCTATAATTTCTTGCTTATCAATGGCGTAGTTAATCGCTTTTCGCACGCGAATATCATCAAATGGCTTGTGTTTTAGGTTGAACCCCAAGTAGGTGTACCCATTGCCTAACGCTTTGTATAGATTGAGGTTTTTTTTGAGTTCTGGCCTGGCAGGAATAATTCTAGAATATTTAATCGGGTCTAACCCCATGCTGTCAATATTGCCAGCCATTAATTCTAATAATTGTGCTGAGTTATCAGGAATAATACGTGTGACCAACTTATTTATATTTGCAGGGCCTAATACTGAATTTTGGTTGCGTGAAAGTTTGATATTTTCGCCATGATTCCATTTGTCCAGTTGGTAATAATGGCTACCTACAGGCTTGCGCGCAAAGACTGTGGTATGGATGTTTTGGTCTTTTAAAAGGTGTTTAGGTAGAATCTGCAGCCCTGACCAACTATCCAAAGCAGGGGCATATGCTTGCTCATACGTCACGCGAAAGGTTTGCGGATTGGGTGTTTCTGCTTTTTTAACAAGCTGATAATCAGAGGCGTAAGGACTACGTGTTTTTTCATCGGTGACTAATTGCCACGTAAACAGCACATCATCACTGGTGAGTGGTTTGCCATCCGCCCATTTAAGATTGGGTTTAAGTGTAAAGGTAATGGATTTTTGGTCGCTTGATACTTTCCAGTTTTCTGCCAGCTCACCTTCTAAATCCAAATTGGCATTGTAAGTTAACAAAGTGTTAAAAATATTGGATGAGATATCTAATGATGCTGACTCGCCAGAAACCATAAAAATCAAACCGGTTGGCTCGCCAGTCATGGCGTTAATCAATGTGCCGCCTTCTTGGCTTGGAAATGACTGACTGTAATCGGTCGCGTCTACCGTTTTTTCCGTACAAGAGGTAAGGGCTAGGTAAATAATCACCAGCGCTATTGGGAGCAATTGAGCATTTCTAATCATAGGGTTTTCGTTTAGAAATGAAAGGTTGGCCATTCTTGCAATCTTAATGTTGATGTAAGGCTCATTCTACTACTAGTTTAAAACCATAGCTTAACAACCTAAATTCTTTTTGTTTTGGCTCTAATTCGTTTGCCTTTAACCCTAATAACCTGACCAATTTTAAGTTTTGTTGACTTTAATCGATTCATCTTCATTAATGCTCTTGTATTGGTGCCATACCTTCTGGCTAATGCACTTAACGTCTCACCACGCTTGATTTTATGCGTAACGCGTTTTAACCTTTTTCGCTTACTACTGTTGGACTGTATTTTTTGGTTTGCTAACTTAGCCACATTGATTCTAGTTGCTTTTGACTTTCCTGATGGAACTAGTAAATGCACTGTGTTATTGAGTTTTTTGTTATTGGGCAGCCCATTTACTTTACGTAAGTGGCTGGTGTTGATGTTGAACTTTCTAGCGATGCTAGCTACGCGCTCACCGCGCTTACCCTTGTAGACCTTCCAGCTAATGAATGATTTGTCATGGTTATTTAGGTTGTTCTGGAAGCGGCTTACTGTAGAAACGGGTAGCAACAGCTTATGTGAATTATTTCTGGAAGCAACGATAGGTCGCTTAAAGCTAGGGTTTAGCAGCGCAAATTCTTTATCTGAAATTTCAGCAAGTTTTGCAGCAAGCTTTGCGTCTATTTGTGCAGGGGCGTTGACTACTGCAAAATAGGCTTCATTAGGAATAGAGGCAATAGAGAGGCCGTACTGCTCAGGGTTGTTTACAATGTTTTTAATGGCCTGTAGCTTAGGGACATAATGCGTTGTTTCTAGTGGCAAGCTGAGACTTTGATAGTCTGTTGCCAAGCCTGCTTTAAGGTTTTTGTTAATGGCACGGCCTACCGTGCCTTCTCCTGCATTATAAGCAGCTAGCGCAAGATCCCAGCTGCCAAACATGCCATGTAACTTTTCTAGATAGTTTAGGGCTGCTTCTGTCGCAGCGGTTACGTCACGGCGACGATCAACCCACCAGTTTTGCTGCAGGCCGTAATATCTACCTGTCGCTGGCATGAATTGCCATATACCGACGGCACGACTCCTTGAGTAAGCTTTTGGATTGTAAGCGCTTTCTATCATGGGTAATAAAGCGACTTCCATTGGCATGCCACGTTTTTCAACTTCTTCAACAACATAAAATAGATACTTCTCACTACGAACCATCATTTGTTGTACATAATCAGGCCTGGAGGCATATAAGTACTCATATTTTGCTGTGTAAGGCGATGAGATATCGGGCATTGCATAACCCGCTTGGATGCGTGTCCACAAGTCACGTTCAGCGGCCTTTAGCTCAGGTGAGGGGGTAAGCGCTAATGTGTCTAGCGCACCGTTGTCGGCATTAACCTCTTTGGCTTCGGCCGTTGAGTGCTCTTCGATAAGAAATTCAAATTTAACGCCTCTGGCATTAGTTTCAGCAATCGAGGCAGATGCAAAGCAGAGGCAGATAGAAAAAAGGAAAAAACTAAATAGCAACATGGTATTTTGATACCAGGTAGTAGCCATGATTAAGCGTGCGTCTTTTCTTTGCATAAGTGGACGATGTTAAAAGAATTGAATCAGAATACTATCGAGTCTCGTTAGGCTAGTCAAGTAAAAGTTTTACTTTATGTTTATATAATATCTTCATGATTAATAATGATTTCTTAGCAATCTTATTGTAGTAAAAACTGATAATTCATCTGTATTTTCAGCATGGGAGTTTTTGATGATAGGTTGTTGATGACAGCGTAAAAAAGGATTTGTTTTAAGTTCTAGAGCCAGCGTATTAGGTATGCTGGCTTTATTATTGCGGCGTAACTGGGCTACAGCAAGCTTCCTTTCTATTAAGTCGCCGTTTGCAGGGTCTAAACTAAGTGCGAAATTAATGTTTTTGACCGTGTATTCATGCGTGCAGTATATTTGAGTATTTGGATCAAGCGCTTTTAGTTTATTAAGTGAGTGTAACATTTGCTCAGCAGTTCCGCCGAGTAAGCGGCCGCATCCAGCACCAAACAAAACATCGCCACAGAATAAGTCGGTTGCATTAAGGTAGGCAATATGATCTAAGGTGTGGCCAGGCAACCAAAGTATGTCAAAAGAGAGATCTAGTTCTTTAATATTAATTTTATCGCCATCTTGTAAAGCATGGTGTTTGAAATGATATTGCTCATACTTCGGTGCAAAAACTTCAGCAGCATATTGCGTTAGCAATTGAGCGACGCCATCAATATGGTCTGCGTGGTGATGTGTAATGAGAATGGCAATTAAGTTGAGCGATTTACTTTTTAATATTTCTAATACTGGGGCCGCATCCCCTGGGTCAATTACAACCGCATCGCGATTATTGTGTAAAAGCCATATATAATTATCTTCAAATGCTGGTATTGGCTCGATATGCAAATTTTCAGTACGCATGTGAATGTCAGTCATTATTTTCTAATCGTAAATATTGGGTTTATTATAATTGTTGTTAATCATTAAATGCAGACACATACGCAAAAAGACTGGTTAGAAACGACGCTAGGTCAATATTTATTGGCGCATGAGCAGGCGATTTATGATGTTACGGTAGGGGACGTATTCGGATTTCATGCGGTACAAATTGGTTTTTCACCAGTAGATTGCCTTAAAAACTCCCGCATCCCTAATATTATTTCAGCAGGTGAAAATTGTGGTCATGTACGATGTGAAAGCGGTTATTTGCCTTTTGCTGAAAATAGTATTGATTTGCTGTGTTTGCCTCATGCATTGGAGTTTAGTGATAACCCACACCAAACATTGAGAGAAGTTTCTAGGGTGTTGGTGCCTGAAGGCTATTTGATCTTGACTGGATTCAATCCGTACAGTATGTGGGGAGGGCGAAAGCTATTTTCTAGAAAAAAAAACTATCCTTGGCAGGGTCAATTCTTCCCGTTATATAGGATTAAAGATTGGTTGGCATTATTAGGTTTAGAATTTGTTGAAGCGCAGTATGCTTGTTATGAACTACCAGTTAATAATCGGAAATGGTTAAAGCGATTTTCATTTATGGATAAAATGGGCGCTAATTGGTGGCCGATGATGGGTGGACAATATATTATTGTCGCTAAAAAACGTGTTGTGAATATCACTTTATTAAAACCTAAATGGAAGCGTAGTTTGTTAAGGCCAGGGCTTGCCATTACTGGGCACAAAAAACATGAGCAGCAAAAAAATATTAAAAAGATGAATAAATAATATGAATGAATTTATAGAAATATATACTGATGGTGCCTGCAAAGGGAATCCAGGTGTGGGTGGCTGGGGTGCTTGGCTAAAGTATAATGATCGTGAAAAGTCCATTTTTGGCGGGGAAGAAAACACAACCAATAACCGTATGGAGCTTACTGCAGTTATTCGCGCATTAGAAGCATTAAAACGTTCCAGCCAAGTGAAACTTTATACAGATTCATCTTATGTTCAAAAAGGAATGACAGAATGGCTTATTAATTGGAAAAAGAAAAACTGGAGAACGGCCAGTAAAAAAGCGGTTAAGAATGACGATTTATGGAAGCGCTTAGATGTACTTGCTAATACGCATACGATAGAATGGCTATGGGTAAAAGGGCATGCGG
>JAZGEZ010000035.1:0-2680 GCA_036479055.1 Methylophilaceae bacterium
CCCTAATAAAATAGGATGTTTATTTCTTTGCTTTGCTTTTCTAGGTTTGCTTACATGTTTATTAAAGTCATCGATAGCACTTGGGGACGCAATTGTTGCAGATGCTGTTGAAGTGCTACTGATGTAGTCATCTATTTCAGCATTATCAATATCGGAATCACTAAGGTCGGATTCAATGATTATTTCTTCAATATTTTCATCTAGCTGCGTTTCTGAGGAGGCCTGCTCTTCTATGCTAGCTTGATATTCTTCAGTACTCGTTATGTCATCGGCTACTTCCGTAAGCCTAGTTTTAGCATTAAATACAAGCTCACAACTTCCGCATTGTACTTTTCCGCGATGCACTTTAATTAGTTCATCGTTGAGTAAGAATTGAGTATCGCATTTAGGACATGAGGTTATGTAATTCATTTTTTAATACCAGTTAGTAGTATCCATGCATCCTGCTGTTTTGGAGCATCCATTTTAAACCATTCGCTGTAACGAGTAACTAGAGAGTCAATCTGTTCTTCTAGAATACCTGACAGTGCTATTTTACCGTTATATTGACAATATTTTGCAAGTGCAGGTGCTAATACCATTAATGCACTAGATAAAATATTAGCGACCACGATATCAAATTTCTGGTCAGTGAATTCATTTGCATCAAAAAAATCGATATTTGTTTTGTTTTGTTTTGCATTGAGTCGACTAGCGACGATTGCTTGATCGTCAATATCAACACCAACAACTTGTTGCGCACCTAACTTTTTTGCTGCAATCGCTAGTATGCCTGAGCCACAGCCATAATCTAGCATATTTTCTAAGGAGTCTTGTTGTGTTAACCATTCTAAACACAAGCGTGTCGTTGGGTGGCTGCCCGTACCAAAAGCCAAGCCAGGATCCAAAATAATATTAATGGCCTCTTGATTTGGGCTGGTATGCCATGTTGGCACTATCCAAAGCTTATCGGTAATGTGAATGGGATCAAATTGTGCTTGTGTAGCACGCACCCAGTCTTGCTCTTCGATCATTTCTGTCACATAGCTAAATTCTTGTGTATGCGTTGTTGCTTCAAGGTCATGTAATAATTGATCAATATTTACAGACTCATCAAGCATAGCTGTGACAATATTTTGTTGCCAAATGCTGGGGGGAGGGTCGCCTGGTTCGCCAAAGATAGCTTGTTCTGCAGCGGTTTCAGCATGTGCATCTTCGATACTAGCAGATAATGCACCTAGTGCCATTAACGCATCGCTAATGGCATCCGCATTTTGATCGTTTGCTTGGATTTTAAGTAATTGCCACGCCACTACTTGCTTGAAATACCCAGTTTTTCTTCAAGATAGTGAATACTAGTCCCACCCGAATGAAACGCTGCATCTGCCATTAAATCTGCGTGTAGTGCAACATTCGTTTTAATTCCTTGCACAGACATTTCAGATAAAGCGATACGCATACGTGCAATCGCTTGCTCGCGTGTCGCGCCATGGGTAATCAGCTTACAAATCATTGAATCATAATGCGGAGGCACTACATAGCCGCCATAAGCATGCGTATCAATACGAACACCAGGGCCACCTGGCATATGAAAGCGATCAATTTTTCCTGGGGATGGAATAAAGTTATATGGATCTTCAGCATTAATGCGGCACTCAATCGCATGCCCTGCTAACTGAATATCTTTTTGACGGAATTGTAATTTTTCTCCCGCGGCAATGTGAATCTGTTGTTGGACTAAATCAAGGCCAGTAATCATTTCGGTTACCGTATGTTCAACTTGTAAACGTGTGTTCATTTCTATGAAAAAGAATTGCCCATTTTCATATAAAAATTCAAAAGTACCCGCACCTCGATATTTAATCTTTTTACATGCTTCGGCACAGCGTTCAGCAATTTTAGTGCGTATCCGAGATGACAATAATGGTGCAGGTGCTTCTTCAATAATTTTTTGATGGCGGCGTTGCATGGAGCAATCACGATCACCTAAATGTACGGCGTTACCAAACTGATCGGCAAGTATCTGAATTTCTATATGTCTAGGATTTTCTAAATACTTTTCCATGTAAACAACAGAGCTACCAAATGCTGTTTCAGCTTCAGCTTTAGTCATGCTCACTGCATTAATGAGCGCCGCTTCTGTGTGGACAACACGCATACCGCGTCCACCACCACCAGCAGCAGCTTTAATAATGATGGGGTAACCAACTTTTTTGGCAGTACTCATAATTTTGGCAGGGTCGTCAGGGAGTTCTCCATCCGACCCAGGTACGCATGGAACACCTGCTTTTTTCATCGCCTCTTTGGCAGAAACTTTATCACCCATTAAACGTATTGTTTCAGCACGTGGGCCAATAAATACGAAACCGCTTTGTTCTACGCGTTCTGCAAAGTCTGCATTTTCTGATAAGAAGCCATAACCTGGGTGGATCGCTTGTGCATCAGTGACTTCTGCGGCGCTAATAACTGCTGGAATATTTAAATAGCTTAAGTTAGACGCTGCTGGGCCAATACATACGGACTCATCCGCTAATTTGACATACTTTGCATCTCTGTCGGCTTCAGAATGTACGGCAACCGTTTTAATGCCGAGTTCACGGCAAGCACGTTGTACACGTAGGGCAATCTCACCCCTGTTTGCAATTAAGATTTTTTCAAACATTTTTTATTAACCAATCACAAATAAAGGTTCGCCATATTC
>JAZGEZ010000036.1:0-3074 GCA_036479055.1 Methylophilaceae bacterium
AAGAAGGTACAGCGGGCTGTGCCACCTTAACAAAAGAGTAAAGTTAAGTAAGTGCAATACACCCATATGGGTCATTGCTTTATGATATAGAAGTGTTCAAAATGCACCTATAGTTTGAACACTGCGGGAATAGCTCAAGAGGAAGAGCGCAACCTATACCAAGGCTGAGGTGTCAGAATCGAAACTTTCTTCCCGCTCCAAATTTCAAATCCCAGTGGAAAACCACTGGGATTTTTTTGTTTAAAGTTCTGGAAGCGTTAGGGCGGTTTAATACTTATTGAAATCAATCTGTATATGATAAAGTCTCGCCTTCTGAAAGAAAACCTTTTATAGAGAGCTTGCAGTGAAAAATGCAACAACAAAAGCACCCTTAAAAGCCGTTATATTTGATATGGATGGCCTGCTAATAGATTCGGAACGCATGATTATGCAAGCCTGTATCACAGCGGCAAAAGAGATTGGTATTACCTATACACAAGCAGAATACGTAGAACTTATCGGTCGTGCTTGGCCAGATTCCACCCGCATCATGACAGAGCAGCTAGGTGGCGAAGAAAATTTCCAGCATGTCATGCAATGCATTAATGCCAGCATGGACACAGACGGCAATGCCTTTCCATTAAAAGATGGGGCATTAGCACTGCTGCAATACTACAGAGCTAACAACATCATTTGCGGAGTCGCCTCATCTTCACCGGTTAGCCATATTGAAGAGCGTTTAAGAGCCGTAGACGTGCGTGATTACTTCCGTATTGTTACCAGTGGTCATGAAGTTGAAAATGGTAAGCCGCATCCAGATATATACCTGCTTGCTATGGAAAGGCTGCAAGCACACGTTACGTTTTCTGTAGAAGAATGTATTGCTTTTGAAGACAGCGAGCCTGGTGCTCGCGCCGCGATAGCAGCAGGGCTAGCTGTTGTTGTGGTGCCAGACTTAAAACAGCCTAGTGAGTTCATCATAGAAAACAGTCACATGGTAGTAGAGAGTTTGGATGCGTTCATAGCAACGCTATAAGCACTTAGTGAGTACAAGCAACAATTCCAGCCGCATTTAACCCAGTATAATATGTGTTAATTAATACACAGTGACTGTTAAGCATGCAGATTTACCCTTTACTCACACAAACAGAACAAGCTAATTTGCCACAGCTAACGGCTGTGCCAACTGCGCTACTTAGTAAGTTTGGGGATAGTACGCATCAGGTTTGGCTGTGCGATACAGTAGATGGGCGCATGGTGTTGAAAGTGTGTGATGAGGCGACGGTAACCCGGTCAGGTTTCTGGCGCGGCGTAAATAAATTATTTAGTGCTGAGTTCCCAGAAAGTTTAGCCCGGATTAAAAACACCTATGAACTGCTAACAAAACAAGGGCTATTTGATGTGCCAGACTTCGTGGCATCGTGCAGAAACCGTTTTGTATTAACACGTTTTGTAGCAGGTGTGGATGTTGAAGCCATGCAAGTAACGGGTGAAATGGTGGAGGATTTGGCTAGGCATATTGGCCAATTGCATCAATATAGATGTCAAACATGGGGTGCTTTGCATACGCCAGCTTATAAGGCCAGTGGTTGGGGTGAGCGTTTACATGCGACTTTGTTAACATTGGCAGCGGAAAGTGCTGTAGCGATACCTGAGCCATTATTGAGTGGGGTGCTGACACAGGCCAATAACTTACAAGAAACTGAGTTCGTACCTATTATGCTCGATTTGCGATGGGATCAATTTAGAAAGGCAGACGATAACGGTGCATTGGTTTTAATTGACTTAGATGCATTTGTCATTGGCCCTCGCGCCTTGGAGTTGGTCTTGTTCGAGTATGTATTAACGCCACAACAGTTTGCGACATTTAAGGCTACTTATATGGTGAACAATGATTGGCCAGACTATGCAACGCAAAAGCCGTGTTATCAATTGCTATTATTTTTAATGCAAGTGTTAGGCGAAACTGATTTGGCGAAATGGATGAAACGATAAGCATGCATGCGATACGCACGCATTAGACCAAAAGTATTAGGGTGCTGTTGACGTTGGAGTTTTGTTAGTAAGGTCCTGTTGTTTATGCAGTTTTATCCAACTAATATAACCAGCAATGGCAAGTATGGTGTTGAGTATAAACAAGACAGCAGTTGCGTAATAGCCGGTTTCTACATACAGCACGACTGCGGCAGCATCAATAACGACCCAATACAGCCAGTTTTGCAGGATTTTATTCGCCATTAACCAAGTATTCATCACAGCAAAAACCGTGGTATAGGCATCTAGTGCAGGGCTTTGTGATTGCGCTGTTGTCTTTAAATAATAGGTAACAATGGCGCTAATGATGAGGCCAATGACAATAAAGAGCAGGTTGTTAGACCACCCCCAACTGGTAATTGCCAATGTATCCTCGGTATTGCCGTGTTTCTGCCATAACCAATAGCCATACACCGCCATGCCCATATAGTAAAAATTGAGCAATGCTTGCATGGGAAGCTGACCTTCCCAAAATAATGCGGTATAAATCACGGTGCTGAAAAATGCAAACAGCCAGCACCATTGCGACTCTTTCGCAGCAAGCAGAATGTAAGCAACCCCCATTAAAGCGGCTGCAATTTCCCAGCCAGACATTTGACTAAAAGCAGTAGTTAAAGTGTTGAAGCTGGCGTTGTCCATGATTTGATTAACGGTCTGATTACACGTCTACGACATCGGCACGATCAGTCCCGATAAATTTCATCGCAAACACACTGTGTGGCAATGCATCAAATACTGCTTCTATCTCGGCGTCAAGGCAGTCCATTACATCGCGGTACTCACCAAACACTTGTGTGCTGAGGCTATTACGTTTAACCACCAAATTGCCATTCGTTTCAAGCTTATCGATAAACGTTAAGATGGGTGCTTCATAGCTTTCGCATAATGGGTATAGGCTAATATCTACTGAAATTCGCATTGTCTAATTCCTGAAATTATTTAAAAAGAAGAGGGCACCGTTAGCCCTCTTTGTTTGCGTATTAATAATCGTAAGTGACTGTCATACCTGCCACGCGTGGCTCAGCATATTGGACATACGTTTCATTTATATAGCCTTTTGC
>JAZGEZ010000037.1:0-2677 GCA_036479055.1 Methylophilaceae bacterium
AGCTCTAGCTGTTCTTGAGATAAATGATTTAAACCAAATTCTTGTAAGCCTGGTGAATCAATCAATGTGCTTGAGTCGTTTAAATGATATAAATGCGTTGCTGTGGTTGTATGCTTACCGCTATCTAGTGTGTTGCTAATTTCTTGTGTGCGTACGTCTTCATTAGGCAGTAATGCATTGATGATGGTTGATTTTCCCATGCCAGATTGTCCAACGAGTACACTTTGCTGTTGATTGAGGTGTTGTAGCAAGGGTGTAATGTCTTCTTTGGCTGATAGGTAGACAACGTCGTAAGCTAGCCCCTCATACACTTTAAGTTTATTTTTTGCATCGTTGGCTTCAATCAGGTCACATTTATTTAAGACAATTAGTGGCTTAATGTTTGCTGCTTCAGCAGCGACTAAGCACCGATTAAGAAGAGCCTCATAAAAACTTGGCTGCGTGGCAAGCACAATAATAATTTGAGTAACGTTTGAGGCGAGCACTTTGCTTTTGTATGCATTGCTTCGGTAGAGTAGTGTCTGCCGTGGTTCGCTAGATTCTACAACGCCTTCAGCGGTATCGGTCAGTTTGATGTTAACAATATCTCCGCAAGCTAAGTCGGTCTTTTTTCCCCGGGTAACACAGCTGATTCTTGCTTTATCAGCTAACTCTACTTGATAACGCTTGCCATAGGCGGCAACCACTAAGCCTCGAAATATCTGTGTCTTACTGATCAAATTTATAATAGGCTTTATTTAAGTATGCAGATGCATTGAGTTCATCTTCTTCAAACCACTTTAAATCCAAGTTGGTATTACAAGCGCGGACTTGTGCAAGCAGACCTTTGGAAGAGTCCACTTTATGAAAGGCTCTTGTGTAAATCTCAGAGCCATCGCCGCCATAGCTAGAGGCGTGACAACTAATACAGTTCTTCTCAACAAGTGCCTTGCCAGCCTCAATATCCGCTTTAGCAAAGAAATCATTTGCAACTGCATTTAAACTAAATAAGCTAAAAGCTAATAGTATGATTTTATGCATAACTTAAACCCCTAATGATGTTAATGACTAGTATACGCGGCTAATTTAGAAATGCGAATGCTAGCAGGCGGGTGTGAATCGTAAAAAGCAGAGTGGAGTGGATCAGGCGTTAGCGTTGATGCATTGTCACGATACAACTTTACCAATGCTTCTACTAGGTGTGCCGCACTTGCGTTTTTAGCGGCATAATCATCTGCTTCAAATTCATTTTTTCTAGAATAGCTTGCCATGAACGGGCGTAATAAAAACAAGAACACTGGCGAAACAAGCATAAATAAAAGTAGCGCCATATGATTGCTTTCAACAGTAACCCCCAAACCCTGGTAAAACCATGATTGATTAATGAGCCAGCCGAGCAAAGCCAACCCTAGAAAACTAATAAAAAATATCATAGCAATACGTTTGATCACATGATGATGTTTGAAGTGGCCTAGCTCATGTGCCAGCACCGCTTCAATCTCCTCCGCGTTTAAGCGCTCCAATAATGTGTCAAAGAACACGACACGTTTGCTATTGCCAAAGCCAGTAAAGTAGGCATTGCCATGACTGCTTCTTGCTGAGCCATCCATCACGAAAAGACCTTGTGACTTAAAGCCGCACTTGGTCAACAATGATTCAATTCTAGATTTCAACCCCTCATCGGATAATGGCGTGAACTTATTAAATAAAGGTGCGATAAAAGTAGGGTAGACCGCTAACATGACGATGTTAAATGCAGACCAAACAAACCATAAGTATAGCCACCAATATTCACCTGTACCTTGCATCAGCCAAAGTGCAGCAAATAATATAGGCGCACCAAGTAGCAAGCCAACTATGCTATGTTTGGCCAAATCTGTAAAAAACATACTGCGTGTCATTTTGTTAAAGCCAAACCTCTCATCGATAACGAATGTTTTGTAATACTCAAAAGGCAAGTCGGTTAAGCTGCTAATTAAAAGGGCACTAGAAATGACCAAAGCACCGCGAATAATTTCTTGGCTGGGCATTATGTTAGTCCATTGTGTATCTATCCACTGTAAACCACCACCGATGGTTAGGACTAACAATAGAATGGCTTGTATAAGGACTTCTGATAAGCCTAGCCTTATTTTAGCGCTAGAATAATCAGCTGCTTTTTGGTGTGCGTCTAAAGCAATGTTTTTTGTGAATGCGGCTGGAACTTGTCCGCGATGCGCTTGAACGTGGTTGATTTGTCTACTACCTAACCAAATGCGGATAATCGTACTAAAAGCAAGCAAGCCGATGAAAGTAAGTGTAAGGGTGTGTGCCATAATTTATTGTGTCGTGATTTATAAAGCGCTCTGTTAAACTGATACAAGTTGTATTTTGAAGCATTTATGTTGCGATAGTTCGTTAACAATGCAATTTTTTACTATTTTAATGGAAATCATGATGGAAGCTCAAAGTAATGTAATAGATAAAGATAATTTAATCTGGTTAGATATGGAAATGAGTGGTCTATTACCAGACTCAGACAAGATTTTAGAGTTGGCAGCAGTGGTGACTGATGCCGAATTAAATGTATTAGGGGAGTCTCCAGTCATTGTGATTTATCAAGATGATGCTGTATTAGATGGTATGGATGCTTGGAATAAAGGGACGCATAGCCGCAGTGGGTTGATTGATAAAGTGAAAGCATCTACGACAGATGAGG
>JAZGEZ010000038.1:0-6433 GCA_036479055.1 Methylophilaceae bacterium
CCAGCAGGGTTAGTAGCGGCAGCAATGGCATCTTGAGGCAACGCAATACCTACACCACCCATGCCCTTAGATTTAATGCCATAACCATGGGCAAAATAGCCATCGGTAGCAGATGCAGTCGTCGCGACTAAAAGCAGCAACAGAGAAGGGAGTAGGTGAGTTTTTTTCATTTTGAGTCTGTTTAAGTATCTTAATGTTGATTAAATTTTAAGGCGCAACTATACCAGTGATCTTAATAATTAAAAATATTTTAATGGTATACCTATATAATTAAATACCATAAAGAGAGCAGGTGAATTGCGCTAGCATTATTGAACTAATAAAGGCGTGTTTTTGTCACACAGCCTGTCACTAAAGTTTACGCCCCTCTAAAAAAGTAGATTGGAAATAAAAAAGCATGTACATTAAAAAGCTATTAACTTTTTTGCTACTGATGCCTGTCTTGGCCTTAGCTGAAGCCTCTGTAGAGGAGTTTACCCTTAAAAATGGCATGAAGATTTTAGTACAAGAAGATCACCGTTCTCCAGTCGTCGTTTCACAAGTCTGGTACAGAGCAGGCGCTTTGGATGAGGTGAACGGCAAAACCGGTGTGGCGCACGTACTTGAGCACATGATGTTTAAAGGCACAAAGAAAATAAAAACAGGCCAGTTTTCACGCTTAATAGCCGCTGCGGGCGGTAAAGAGAATGCCTTTACTGGTATGGACTACACCTGTTACTTTCAGCAACTAGAAAAATCTAAATTACCTTTGTCACTGCGCTTAGAAGCAGACCGCATGACAAATTTAATTATTACGGATGCTGAGTTTGCAAAAGAAATAAAAGTGGTGATGGAAGAGCGCCGCTGGCGTACGGATGACAAGCCGCAATCAAAAGTAAATGAGCAATTTCAAGCACTTTCATATAGGGCGCACCCTTATGGCCGACCTGTTGTAGGGCATATGAATGATTTAGAAAACATGACTGCGGCTGATGCGCGTGAGTGGTATGGCAATTGGTACACCCCTAATAATGCAACGTTAGTGGTCGTAGGGGATGTAAAAGCGAAAGCGGTCTATCAACTCGCTAAGAAATACTTTGGCCGAATTAAGGCGCGTAAATTGCCATCACGTAAGCCACAAGTGGAGCCAGCACAGTTAGGGACGCGCCGCGCAATAGTCAAAGCACCTGGCAAACTGCCTTATTTAGCAATGGGCTTTCATGCGCCGACATTGCCTAATCTCGGTAAGACATCTGATACAGACTGGGAACCCTATGCACTAGAAGTATTAGGCGGCGTGTTAAGTGGTAACGCATCTGCCCGTTTGAATCAAAAACTAGTGCGTGAAACTTCTTTAGCCTTAAATGTAGATGCTGGATATGGTAGCGTATCGCGGGGGCAACAGTCTTTATTTGAGCTGGTTGGCACCCCTGCAGAAGGTAGAACAGTGGCCGAGCTAGAAGCAGCACTGCTAGAGCAGATTGAGCTGATTAAAACCAATGGCGTGACACAAAAAGAATTAGACCGTGTGAAAGCAGCAGAGATTGCTGCAGATGTTTATAAGCGTGATTCAATGTTTTATCAAGCGATGCAAGTGGGTCAGCTAGAAACCATGGGCTATAGCTGGCGCTTGCTTAATGGTTATGCCGATAAGCTAAATGCCGTAACTTCTGAACAGATCCAAGCCGTAGCCAAGAAATATTTAATTAAAGACAACATGACGGTGGCGACGTTGGATCCGCAACCGATTAATCCAGATGCGAAACCTGCTGGCAAGCCACACGTCCACTAATGAACACACACACACAAACAACACACCAATGAACAACGCCAGTGAACAATACTAGAGCCCGTCGCGATACGTTGTTGCAACAGCCCACTTATATTTTTAGTATGAATTTTTTAAGGTTTTAGAATGAAAACATTACCATTTATTTTCTTTATCTTTACTAGTTTTGTGGCGGTTGTTAGTCATGCCGCTGTCGATATCCAACATTGGACAACAGATTCTGGTGCGCGCGTATATTTTGTAGAAAACCATGATTTGCCCATACTGGATGTAAGCGTTAATTTTCCTGCTGGGAGTGCACGTGATACGGCGGCGACTTCTGGTGTTGCAGGGGTAACACGCTACATGATGAAGCTTGGTGCTGGCGGCATGAATGAGGAAGATATTACCAATGCTTTTGCTGATATTGGCGCGCAATTAGGTGGTAGTTTTGATAGTGATAAAGCAGGGTTTAGCCTGCGCACATTGGCTAGTGAGCAAGCAAAAGCATTGGATACTTTTAAGAAAATTTTGCACCAGCCAGATTTTCCAAAAGCAGTGTTAACCCGCGAAAAGACACGCATTATTTCTGGTTTAAAAGAAGCGGAAACACAGCCTGCCAGTATCGCTGATAAAGCCTTTATGAAAGCATTGTATGGGGATCACCCCTATGGCTTAGAGGGTAGTGGTGAGGTTGATACGGTCAGTAAGATTAACGTTGATGATTTACGTCAGTTTTACCAAACATACTATTCAGCAAAAAGTGCAGTCATTGCCTTAATAGGTGATATGACAAAAGCGCAAGCGCAAGAAGTTGCAGAATCACTCAGTGCTGGCTTGCCACAAGGGGCTACTGTGCCAAAAATAATAGCAGTCAACGCTTTAGCCGGCCCTAGTATGCAACGCATTGCACACCCGGCATCACAAGCGCATATATTGCTCGGGCATCCTGGTAAAAGGCGTGGTGATCCTGATTACTTTGCCTTGTATGTAGGCAACTATATTTTGGGTGGTGGTGGTTTTGTCTCTCGTTTAACAGAAGAAGTACGTGAGAAACGCGGCTTGGTCTATAGCGTGTACAGCTACTTTATCCCAATGGCAGAGAACGGTCCTTTTCAAATTGGCTTGCAAACTAAAAAAGAGCAAGCGGATGAGGCGCTGAAGGTTGTGAATGAAACTGTCGCTAAGTTTGTGAAAAAAGGCGTCACGAAGAAAGAGTTGCAAGCGGCTAAAGACAATATTATCGGCGGTTTCCCCATGCGCATTGATAGCAATAAAAAAATACTAGGCTACTTGGGTATGATTGGTTTTTATGAATTACCTTTGACCTATTTAGAAGACTTTAATAAACAGGTTGGCAAGGTTACGGTTAAGCAAGTCAATGATGCATTTAAACGTAGAGTGCACCTAGATGGTTTTGCAACAGTCGTGGTTGGTGCAGCGACCGAATAACATTTTTCTACATCCATTAGCGTGTATTGCCAGCATTCATTGACTTTATACTTAATCGCTAAGTCTTTTGATATCTCAATCAATCCATATTCACCTATATTTATTTTGGCACCTTTGGTTCTGGCAATTCATTTTATCGGGCAATAAATGTTGCAGTGAAAAAATAGCTTATTCGGGTCGGCACACATGCCCGTCCTTTGTTACAATCACCAGTTATTTTTAATCTAACTTAATAAATAATAGGAACTAAATATCATGTCACGCGTATTTAACTTTAGCGCCGGTCCTGGCGCGCTCCCTGAAGCCGTTTTAAAGCAAGCACAAAGCGATTTAATGGATTGGCAAGGTTCAGGTATGAGCGTGATGGAAATGAGTCATCGTGGTAAGGCTTTTATGTCGATTGCAGCGGAAGCAGAAGCGGATGTACGCGAACTAATGGCGATTCCTGATAATTACAAAGTGCTCTTTTTACAAGGTGGAGCGACCACCCAATTTGCAGCGATTCCGATGAACTTATTACGCGGTAAAAAACAGGCTGATTATTTCAATACGGGGCAATGGTCTAAAAAAGCCATCAAAGAAGCCAAGCAATATTGTGATGTCAATATTGTCGCCTGCTCAGAAGCCGATAATTTTGCAACAATTCCGCCAGTGTCAGCGTGGAAGCTGAATCCAGATGCGGCGTATGTACATTACACGGCAAATGAAACCATTGGCGGTGTGGAATTTGACCATATTCCAGATACCGGCAATGTGCCATTAGTAGTGGATTTATCGTCTACGATTTTATCGCGTCCGATTGATGTTTCTAAATTTGCGTTGATTTATGCTGGTGCACAGAAAAACATTGGCCCTGCAGGTTTGGCGATTGTGATTGTGCGTGATGATTTAATTGGCGATGTGACTGAAGGCACGCCCAGCATGCTGAATTACCAAGTGCAAGCAGATAATGATTCGATGTTTAACACACCGCCAACCTTCTCGTGGTATATGGCTGGCTTAGTATTTAAATGGGTAAAAGAGCAAGGGGGCTTAGCGGCAATGGCTGAAATTAATCAGCGTAAAGCTAAAAAACTGTATGCCGCGATTGAAGCGTCTGGATTTTATAAAAACCCAGTGGACGTGCCTTATCGTTCTTGGATGAATATACCCTTTACCTTGCCAAATGCAGAATTAGATGCGGCTTTCTTGGAAGGGGCAAAAGAAGCGAAACTGGACAGCTTAAAAGGTCACCGTTCGGTGGGTGGGATGCGTGCGAGCATTTATAATGCTGTGCCTGAACCCGCGGTAGATGCTTTAATCGCATACATGAATCAATTTGCCGCTAGCCACGCCTGATACCGTACTTTTACGCATCAGTAGCGACTAGATGAATAAATTAATGAAAGAAAGAAGCGCCATGTTTAAAATTTCAACACTAAACAATATTTCGGTAACTGGTTTAGACCGTTTGCCACGTGATCAATATGAAATTGCCTCAGCATTACCAAATCCTGATGCGGTGTTGCTACGCTCCTATAAAATGCATGATTGGACTATCCCAGACACATTGGCAGCCGTAGGCCGCGCAGGTGCTGGCGTGAATAATATTCCATTAGACAAAATGAGCGAGAAAGGTATTCCCGTGTTCAACGCACCCGGCGCCAATGCTAATGCGGTACAAGAATTAGTATTAACAGGCATGTTACTTAGTGCGCGAAATATCTGTGCAGGGTGGGAGTTTTCTCGCAACTTACAAGGCGATGATGCCGAAATCACCAAACAAGTCGAAGCAGGAAAAAGTGGTTTCTCAGGTTTTGAGTTACCGGGTCGTACGCTGGGCGTTGTTGGTTTAGGGGCAATCGGCATCAAGATCGCCAATACCGCAATTGCTCTAGGGATGAAAGTGATTGGTTTTGATCCAAAAATCACTGTGGATAATGCATGGAAATTAGCGCATCAGGTTGAGCAAACGAGTAGCGTAGATGACTTATTGAGCCACAGTGATTTTGTTACCTTTCATGTGCCTTTAGTGGAAGGGACTAAAGATATGATCAACGCAGCACGGTTAGACAATATGCGTGATAACGTTACTGTTCTAAACTTTTCTCGCGGCGGTATCGTGAATGATGAAGCAATGGTTGCCGCATTAGAAAGCGGTAAAGCGCATGCCTATGTGTGTGATTTCCCGAGTAACTTACTTAAAAACCATCCTAAAGTCATTACATTGCCACATCTTGGCGCCTCAACGGCTGAAGCAGAAGATAACTGCGCCATTATGGTAGTAGACCAAGTCAAAAACTATTTAGAAAATGGCAATATTACCAACTCTGTCAATTTCCCTAAAATCCTAATGAAACGTCAAGTAGGGCAATATCGTTTAACCGTTGCGCATGACAATATCCCCACGATTTTAAGTCAAATCACTAATGCCTTTGCCGATGCAAAAATCAATATTAACGACATGCTCAATAAATCGCGTGATGATGTGGCTTATACCATTTTAGATACTGATGAAGTGCTACCAGAAAGCATTGTTTCAACAGTTGAGGCAATTGAAGGCGTGTTAAAAGTACGATTGTTAGGTTGTTTTAATATGGGATAGAAGCAACTAAAGTTAGCCCAATGGCTAAAAACATAAGTAGCTCTTGATACCTGAAATTAGAAATATAGCGCCTTATCTCTAAGTTTTTATACTTGTGTTGTAGCAAGCTTACTGTTTAAGCGTTTTGCTACGCTCCTTTTCATACGCTTCATAAGTCTTGGTTTTTTGTGCGCGCTTCATGCAGTCTTCATATTGCGATTGAGCCACTTCATTGCATGAAAACACACTAGGTTGAGTAGCATGATAAGCCTCTTTATAAAATGCTTCTTTAGTGCAGCCAGATAAAACTGCTACTAATAAACAAATAAATATAAAATATTTTTTACGCATCAATTTTATGTTAATCATCATGATCTATGTAAGAGCATGCCTAAATACTAGATTAGAAGTATTCCTAGCAGTTTGCTAAGAATACAGTAGTGACATTAGCTTAATGTATTGTTACGTATGTGCAATCGGCTTGTCAGTAAATAAATAATCTTTAAGTTCTTTATTAAAGCGTGGGTCTTTTCTTCTAATCCATTCCAGCACCATTGCAGCGTGCTCTTTTTCTTCATCTCGGTTATGCGCAAGAATTGCTTTCAGCTCTTCATCTTTACAGGCGTCAACTCTTTGGTTATACCAATCCACCGCTTCAAGTTCTTCCATTA
>JAZGEZ010000039.1:0-9018 GCA_036479055.1 Methylophilaceae bacterium
GCCCCTAAGCTTCTGTTTGCTAATAAGCAAGCAGGCGAGGCATGGTTAGCTGCAATGTCAGGGCGCTTAGAAAAAAGGATGCCTGATAAAGCTTATAGAGAAGGTTTCTTAACGACGGTTCATTATGAAGCAACCCGCGCTGGTTTGGATCCCCAGCTAGTGTTGAGTCTTATCAATGTGGAAAGCGCATTCAAAAAGTATGCAGTTTCTCGTGTCGGTGCCCGAGGCTATATGCAAATAATGCCTTTTTGGGCTAAAGCCATCGGCAATCCAGATCACAATCTATTCGATATGCGTTTGAATTTACGTTATGGGTGCACAATATTGAGGCATTATTTAGATATTGAACGTGGAAACCTATATCGTGCTTTGGGTCGCTATAACGGAAGCCTAGGCCGTGCTAAGTATCCTAACTTAGTCAATGGAAAGTGGCGTAGGTACTGGAGTTACAACATAAAATTAGCCGAAAATAACCAATAGTATTATCCGTTGTAGTTTTACAAAAAAGGCTACAATTCCCCCTTTTTCATTCAAAAAACATTGCAATGTGCACCAAAATGGGCATACCATGCACTGTCAGTTTGCTTTGTTTTGGTGCGTTTATAATGGTACCGTCAAAAATAACTGATCGTTATTCTCGTCATATTATTTTAATAAAGAGGTAATTTTTTCAGGGGGATTTAAGTATGTCAAAGTTATTAGCATTAGCAGTGAGTATCGCAATACTAGGAGGCGTTTGGGCGTTTTTAGCATTTAACCCACTCGCTGGTGTCGCTTTGGTTTGGGTTGGTTTTATCGCATGGGGTTGCTTTTTCCATACAGGCGGTGATACAGCTGCACTTCAAAAAACAATTGCTGGCATGTCATTTGGTGCAATTATGGCCGCTATCGCACTTGCTTTAGTGAGCGGTGGGGCACTGTCAGGCTTGGGTGCGTTGAGCGCTCCAGTAATCATCGCGGCAACCGTGTTTCCATTAGTGATTGTAGCAGGGGCTAACTTGCTTTCTGTTGTACCAGCTAACGTTTATGGTTATGCCGCAACAGCAGGCTTAGCCTTAACAGCTGGAACAGCTGGTAATGCAACAGCGATGGATTTATCAAATCCTGCGCTTTTGGTTATTATTTCTACAGTGCTTGGTGCTGTATTTGGCCTAGTGTCAGGTAAGCTAGCCGGTATCTTAGGTAAGTAATAGTAACAACAGGAAGTAATAAAAAAACCGCGCATTGCGCGGTTTTTTTATGGGTTTATTTTATTTAATGACTTTATATCCATGATAGGTACCAAACTCACCCTCATTTTCGTGATAAAGAAAGAACATGTCGTTGGTGTAGCCTAAGCCGTTATAGTAGTTTTTTGCGCGCAGCTTCAAGCCCTTGGGTAATGCGCTCTTGGCGATAAATTTACCTGATAAATCAAATATTAATATTGCCTTATGATCTAAATCAAGCAGGGCGAGCTCTTCTCCTTTTTTTCCAGTAAAGGCGACAAAGTTGTCACTGATGTCATCAAATTTTGCACCTGCTTTTGCAATGTCTAATGTGATGTCACCAATAGGATCATCTTTATCTGCAGCGACGATTAGCACTTTGTTGCTACGTTTTTGTTTGGCAAAGTAGCGTTTGTTCTCAGCATCATAAGTCGGCATGGTAAAAGCGTCACCAAAGGCAGAATGAAACTGCATAATTTCCTTGGAGGTATCTTTAATTTTTCCTGTTTCATCAACCTCTAAAGCATACATGCCAGTATTAGGGGCAAAGCCAAATTCGCTGGATATATTATAGGTAATCGTTTCAATATCACCTGTGTTTGTATTGTAGTAAATAGAGCGGTTGTCATAACCTGGATTTGCTGAGTTGATATATTTTCCTTCAGCGTTGAATGCATGCACTTGTGATTTGGAAATAGGTGCTTCCCACTCACTCCCCAGTGGCGCCAGCCCACCATCTGCTACATAGTAATGCTTCAATACAGGGTGGTATGCAACCGTCATTGGCCGTGTGGTAGGTACTTTTGCTAGTGGCATTTTAAGGCCTAACTGAGCTTCAGGTAAGACCTCAGCTTGCAAGGTTGATGCAAATAAAATGCTAGCAAGCAAACTGCCAGCCATGATTGTAGCTTGGTGTGTATTCAATTTAGTAATCTCCAAATCCCATTAAATATTTTTTATATTGAGTCATTTAGTCTCTTCACAAACGTTTTTGTTCAATCGCAATAAAATTAAGTTTTCTTTTCTAACAGCATGGCATCGCCGTAGCTAAAGAATCGATATTGCTCTTTAATGGCATGCTGGTAGGCATGCTTAATATTATCTACGCCAGCAAAAGCAGACACTAACATGAGTAGCGTGCTTTTGGGTAGATGGAAATTGGTTAGCAATCGGTCAACGACGTTAAAGGTAAAGCCAGGCGTAATAAAAATACTCGTTTCTTGGGTGCCTGCGGTAAGCTTGCTATCTTTGGCCGCACTTTCTAGCGCTCTAAGTACGGTTGTGCCTACTGCCATGACTTTGCCGCCCATCGCTCGCGTTTTATCTATTAGCGCTACAGTCTCGTTAGGGATGTGGTATCGCTCGCTATGCATTTTATGTTCAGCAATGTTGTCTACCTTGACGGGCTGGAATGTGCCAGCGCCTACATGTAGCGTGATATAGGCAATTTGCACACCTTTATTTTTCAATTGCGTGAGTAAGTTTTTGTCAAAGTGTAGACCTGCGGTAGGGGCAGCCACTGCACCTGCATGTTTTGCATATACTGTTTGATAGCGTGACTCGTCTATCTCATCTGCATCATGGGTAATGTAAGGCGGTAATGGCAAGTGACCATGCTGTTCGAGCAGGTCTAATAAAGGCTTGTCTGACAGAAATTTTAATTGAAATAAGTCTTCTTGGCGCCCAGTAATTTCTACATTAATATTGCCATCTAATGTTATTAGACTTCCAACCTTAGGGCTGCGCGATGCCCGTACAAGTGCCAAGGCTTCGTTGTTATTTAGAATGCGTTCTACTAACACCTCAACGGCGCCACCTGTTGTTTTCTGTCCAAAGAGACGTGCTTTGATAACGCGAGTATCATTAAAGATTAGCAGGTCATTTTTAGTAATATGGTTTGGCAAGTCTACGAATTTTTCATCAGACAAATCACCAGATAATGAGTTTAAATACAGCAGCTTGCTACCGGTACGTTTTGACGTAGGCTGTTGCGCTATTAAATTTTCTGGTAAATCGAAGTTAAAGTCTTGGGTTTGCATAAAAGTTAAATAATTGGCCTATATGGGTTTCGCAATATACACAGAGCTTGCTATAATTGCGCCGTTGCAATTATACAGAAATGTGTAATCCAGATAAGCCGGGATGGCGGAATTGGTAGACGCACGGGATTCAAAATCCCGCGTTGGTGACAACGTGGGGGTTCGATTCCCCCTCCCGGCACCAAATTTATTAAGTTGGGCTAATGTTATTAAGCTGGACTTCTAGTAGAAGTGTAAAAATATGTAACTATTTTGTTACATATTTCTTGATAAGCGTGGGTGGGTATGCTAAATTTAGCAAAAATTTTAGTGGTACATAATAAATACGCGGCTAGTTTTGGTTAGCGTAGCGAGTTGCTAGCAATATTCTAAAAAGTATTATTCAGAGACTGTTGCTGGTTTTGATTTTTTAAGTTGTTCACATTTTGTGGGGTGGGTTAAGTTATGAATAAGAGAACGATTCTCTCTTGGGGCGCTGCGTTTTTGTCATTGTTTGCAGCGAATTCTCACGCGGACTATGCGTTGAATCTAAAAACGCCATCAACAGAAATTGCAAGTCAAATTTATGATTTGCACATGTTGATTTTATGGGTTTGCATCGCAATTTTTGTCGTAGTGTTTGGCTTGATGTTTTATTCAATCCTTAAGCATCGTAAATCAGTTGGACATAAAGCATCGCAATTTCACGAAAATCATTGGCTGGAGGTAGTCTGGACCATTATTCCAGTAATTATTTTGGCTAGCATGGCTTATCCAGCGACAAAAACCATCCTTGCAATGAAAGATACCGCAGCTGCCGACATGAGCATTAAGGTGACAGGTTATCAGTGGAAGTGGGGCTACGATTACATCGATCAAGATGTTAAGTTTATTAGCACGCTGTCTACTCCTCAAGATCAAATCCACAATAAAGCTGAAAAAGGTGAAAACTACTTATTGGAAGTCGACAACCCGATGGTCGTGCCTGTTGGCAAAAAAGTAAGGTTGCTGATTACTGCGGAAGATGTGATTCACTCATGGTGGATTCCTGAGTTCGGTGTCAAACAAGATGCGATTCCTGGCTTTATGAAAGAAGCATGGATTAGAGTTGAAAAACCAGGGACTTACCGTGGCCAATGTGCGGAGCTATGTGGGAAAGATCACGGTTTCATGCCTATTGTCGTAGAAGCAATGGAAGAGGCAGATTATAACGCTTGGGTTGTTGCGCAAAAAGATGCTGCAGCTGCGGCTGATGCGGGTGCTGATAGAGAGTGGGCCAAGGATGAATTGGTGACTGCCGGTAAAGCAGTCTATGAGAAAAACTGTGCAGTGTGCCACCAAGCTACTGGCGCAGGCTTGCCGCCAGCGTTTCCTGCTATCACTGGCGGGGCCGTCTCAACAGGGCCAATTGAAGGACATCTAGATATTATCTTAAATGGTAAAAACATCATGCCAGCTTGGAAAGCGGTGTTGAATGATACGGATATAGCAGCGGTCATTGCTTATGAGCGTAATGCTTTAGGTAATAGCGCTGGCGACATTATCCAGCCATCAGCAGTTAAAGCTGCACGATAAGAGATTTGATTAATTTAACTTAATAGAAACAATAGAAATAAGCTTTAGTTTTTAGGAGAAACTGATGAGTACAACAACTGCAACACATCACGATGATCATGGCGATCATGGGCATCCAACTGGCGTAATGCGCTGGGTTGCATCAACGAACCATAAAGACATTGGTACTATGTATCTTTGGTTTAGTCTTTTTATGTTCTTTTTCGCCGGGGCAATGGCGATGGGTATTCGTGCTGAACTATTCCAGCCAGGTTTGCAGTTTATGGATCCTTTGGCTTTTAACCAATTAACAACATTGCATGGCCTGATTATGATTTTTGGTGCGATTATGCCAGCCTTTGTTGGCTTTGCTAACTGGATGGTGCCGATGATGATTGGTGCGCCAGATATGGCATTTCCGCGCTTAAATAACATGAGCTTTTGGCTATTGATTCCAGCAGCAATCTTGTTGATCGCTTCAATTTTTGTGCCAGGCGGCCCAATAGCGGGTGGTTGGACAATGTATGCACCACTATCCGTACAGGCAGGTATGTCGATGGATATGTCTATTCTTGCGTTGCATATTTTGGGTGTTTCTTCAATTGTTGGCTCTATTAACATTATTACAACCATTCTAAACTTACGTGCGCCAGGTATGGATTTAATGAAGATGCCACTGTTTATTTGGACTTGGTTAATCACAGCCTTTTTGCTGATTGCAGCAATGCCAATATTGGCAGGTGCGTTAACAATGTTGATTACTGACCGTCACTTCGGTACAGCGTTCTTTGATGCTGCAGGTGGTGGTGACCCTGTGTTATTCCAGCATGTGTTCTGGTTCTTTGGGCATCCTGAAGTGTATATTATGATTTTGCCTGCATTTGGCATCATCTCTACCATTATCCCAACATTTGCACGTAAACCATTATTTGGTTATGCATCTATGGTGTATGCAACTGCAGCGATTGCTTTACTCTCATTCGTTGTGTGGGCACATCATATGTTCGCTACTGGTATGCCGGTCGCTGGGCAACTGTTCTTTATGTACAGCACGATGCTGATTTCGATTCCAACCGGTGTGAAAGTGTTTAACTGGGTTGCGACAATGTGGCGGGGCTCGATGACCTTTGAAACGCCAATGCTGTTCTCAATTGCAGTGGTGCTCCTGTTTACAATCGGTGGTTTTAGTGGTCTTGTGCTTGCTGTCTTGCCTGTAGATATTCAGTTGCAAGATACATACTACGTGGTTGCTCACTTCCACTATGTGCTGTTCTCTGGTGCAGCAATGTCTATTATGGGCGGCGTTTACTACTGGCTGCCAAAATGGACAGGCCATATGTATGATGAAACATTAGGAAAATGGCACTTTTGGCTAACAACGATTGCTTTTAATATTACATTCTTCCCAATGCACTTTACTGGTCTAGCAGGTATGCCACGTCGCATCCCAGACTATGCATTGCAATTCGCAGAATTTAATATGATTTCATCTTTGGGTGCTTTTGCTCTGGGTATTAGCCAATTGTTGTTCTTATATGTAGTGGTTAAATGTATTCGCGGTGGCGCTAAAGCAGCAGCATCTCCATGGGAGGGTGCCGATGGTCTTGAGTGGACTGTGCCATCACCTGCACCATTCCATACTTTTGAAACACCACCTACAGTTAAGTAACATTACTTAAACATAGATTTAAAATTTGATAAGTAAGAAACGGGAGAGAAAATGAGTCAGAATCCGAAACAATATTACCTGCCAGGTGCATCACTCTGGCCGTTAATTTCTTCGATCGCTTTGTTCTTGATGGCGGCAGGTTTTTCGATGTCACTAAACGATATTGCTTCAGGCGACTATGTGTTGATAGCTGGTGCTTTAGTGTTAGCGTATCTATTATTCGGCTGGTTTTCTGAGGTGATTAAGGAAAGCGTCTCTGGCTTTTATAATAAGCAGGTTGATGCATCATTCCGCTGGAGCATGGGTTGGTTTATTTTGTCAGAAGTGATGTTCTTTGCTGGTTTTTTTGGGGCATTATTTTATGTACGTAACTTCTCTTTAGATTGGATTGAAGCTGGGAGCTATTTCCAAGGTTTTGTAGCAAGCTGGCCTACAGCAGGCCCAAGCTGGCCGTTAACTGGTGAAGCCACTAAAGCAATTGAGTTGCTTGACCCTTGGCACTTACCAGCAATTAACACTTTAATTTTGCTTACCTCTGGTGCTACGTTAACTTGGGCACATTGGGGCTTGATGAAAGACAACCGTAAGCAAACCATTATTGGTTTAGCATTAACCGTTGCTTTAGGTGTGATATTCCTTTACTTACAAATGCATGAATATGCTGAAGCAACATTTACCATGGCTGGCGCGGGTATATACGGCTCAACATTTTACATGTTGACTGGTTTCCATGGTTTGCATGTAACCATGGGTACTATTATGCTGGCCATTATCCTGTTCCGTGTACTTAAAGGTCACTTTAGTTCACAGGATCATTTTGGTTTTGAGGCGGTCGCTTGGTACTGGCACTTTGTTGATGTGGTCTGGTTACTATTGTTTGTATTTGTATATTGGCTATAAGCTAACCCAGTAATAATTAACGCCACTTGGCTTATGCCCTGTGGCGTTAGTTTTTTAGAGCTAGCGATGCGCGCTACATTAAATAGAACTAGGATAACCATTACCTGTCTGTAATGACAGCAATATTGAAAAGGAAGATTGATGGCAATAGATGATAAAAAACGTGAACAAAGAAGTAAGTTGACTGGCTGGACAATAGCAGTTATTGCAGTTGCATTATTTGGACTAGCCCTTTATATGAGGGCAGGCACGCAATAATGGCAACAGAGTCTAGCGGTAATAACGAAAATAAAAGCCTAGCCATTAAGTTGGTGCTTGTTGTTCTTGCAGGTTTGGCGTTCGGCTTTGCTTTAGCACCGTTATACGATGTTGTTTGTGATGCAATCGGTTTGAATGGAAGGGCTGATACAACAGCAACTGTCGCCAGTAGCAATATGAAGGTAGATAAATCACGCAAGATTACGGTGATTCTGACTGGTAATACAATGTCTGGTTTAAATTGGGAGTTTTCTTCTAATGAGACAATATTAGAAGTGTACCCAGGGGAGATCAAATTAACTTCTTACACGGCTAAGAACAATGGTAAAGAAGCCGTAAAGGGTGTGGCAGTGCCAAGTGTGACACCTGAAGTGGCTTCATTGTATTTTAAGAAAATAGAATGTTTCTGCTTTAATCAGCAGACATTAGCAGCAGGTGAGGTAAAGGATATGCCTGTACGCTTTTACGTGAGCCCTGATTTGCCTAAGAGCATTAATACGGTGACCTTGTCTTATGCATTTTTTAATGCAGAAGATAGGCCAGAGGTGGCTGCAAAATAGAACGTTCTTTAATGTTATCCACTAGGCAGGTGCGCGAACGATAACCCCTGTATATAAACCTAACATTAATAGTGAGAACAAAACGATAGACAATGAGACGCGCCAAGTAAGCGATTTAATCATGCGCGGATCACTTTTATCACCTTTCATCATGTAGAAAAGTGCAGAAAACAGACTATACCCAATTAGAATTAACATCCCAATAACGATAACTTTAAATAGCATGGCGAACCTCCATTTTAACTTTAAATGATTATGCAGTTTGTATGAGGGGATTGCAATTGCTCGTTGACGTCAATTTACGGGGAGCTAGTCATTGATATGAAAAAATACCAATTTAAACCAAAGCTAACGATGACCATTGCTACCATTATTGTTATGGTCATTTGCGTGAAGTTGGGTTCTTGGCAATATAACAAAGCGCAAGCAAAAATTGCCTTGCAACAGCAATTAGAGCAAGGGTTAACGACTGCGCCATCAAGTTTGCCGAGTCAGGTTGATGACGTCGAGGCTTGGCGTTACAAACGCGTCAAGTTTGAAGGTGTCTATGCACAGCAGTATCAAATACTGCTTGATAATAAGGTCAATGACAATGTCGTTGGCTATCACGTATTAACGCCGATGAAGGTAGAAGGTAGCGTTGAATATATATTGGTGAATAGAGGATGGGTAGAAGGGAATCTTAATCGCGAATTACCCATGATTAATACACCTGAAGGTAAACAGATAGTAGAGGGGGACCTTTTCTTTCCGCTGACGAAGTTTTTTACTTTGGAAGCGCCTGCTGTGAAAGCTAAAGAATGGAAGAAGGTGTGGCAACATATTGATATGCAGCAATATAAAGAGGCTGC
>JAZGEZ010000040.1:0-4503 GCA_036479055.1 Methylophilaceae bacterium
AACATCAAATTAATAGTAATGAAAAAGGAGCTGTGATGGCTGGAAAAACACTTTACGATAAATTATGGGATTCCCATTTGGTAAACGAAGATGAGGATGGCACAAGCCTTATCTATATTGACCGACACTTAGTACATGAAGTGACTAGCCCCCAGGCTTTTGAAGGCTTGCGACTCGCTGGCCGTAAGGCTTGGCGCAATGATACGATTGTGGCCAACCCTGATCACAACACCCCAACGCAAAACTGGGATAAGGGCATTGAGGATCCGATCTCACGTTTGCAGGTTGAAACGTTAGATAGCAACATTAAAGAATTTGGTTCTTTAGTGTACTTCCCATTTAAAGATAAGAACCAAGGCATCATTCACGTGATTGGCCCTGAGCATGGGACTACCTTGCCCGGCATGACGGTGGTCTGTGGTGATAGCCATACGTCTACTCATGGTGCATTTGGTGCGTTGGCACATGGTATTGGTACATCAGAAGTTGAGCATGTGATGGCGACGCAAACATTAATCGCTAAAAAATCAAAAAACATGCTAGTAAAAGTCGATGGCAAGCTTGGTGTCGGGATTACTGCAAAAGATGTTGCCTTAGCAATAATTGGTGTAACAGGTACTGCTGGTGGCACAGGTTATGCAATTGAGTTTGGCGGAGAAGTGATTAGTGCTTTATCAATGGAAGGCCGCATGACGATTTGCAATATGGCGATTGAAGCGGGCGCACGAGCGGGCATTATGGCGCCAGATGCAAAAACGGCTGAATATTTAAAAGGTCGCCAATACGCACCTAAAGCTGAACAGTGGGATCAAGCCGTTGCCTACTGGGATACATTGCATTCAGATGCTGATGCGGACTTTGATGCCGTTATCGAATTAAATGGAGCAGACATTCAACCACAAGTGACTTGGGGCACATCGCCTGAGCAAGTATTGCCCATTGGCGCTGCAGTACCTGACCCTGCTAAAGAAACAGATGCCACTAAACGTACCAGTATAGAAAATGCATTGAAGTACATGGGTTTAACAGCGAATACACCAATCGAAGACATTAAGTTGGATAAAGTGTTTATTGGATCGTGTACTAACTCACGTATTGAAGATTTGCGTGCAGCAGCAGTGGTCGCTAAAGGTAAAAAAGTAGCGAACAATATTGACGTCGCGATGGTGGTGCCAGGTTCTGGCATTGTGAAGCGCCAAGCGGAGGAAGAGGGCTTAGATAAAATCTTTATCGATGCTGGTTTTGAATGGCGTGAGCCAGGTTGCTCTATGTGCTTAGCCATGAATGCGGATCGATTAAGTGCCGGCGAACGTTGCGCATCAACTTCAAACCGTAACTTTGAAGGTCGCCAGGGCCCAGGTGGACGGACACATTTGGTTAGCCCAGCAATGGCAGCGGCTGCCGCAGTTGCGGGTCATTTTGTAGACGTTCGTGATGTTTAAGCGAGGAAAAAAACAATGAAAGCATTTACACAAATTACCGGGCTAGCATGCCCATTGGATCGTGCCAATGTTGATACGGACGCGATTATCCCTAAACAGTTTTTGAAATCAATCAAACGTACTGGCTTTGGCCCTTACTTGTTTGATGAATGGCGTTACACCACCTATGGTGAGCCAGATATGGATTGTACTGACCGTCCATTAAATAAAGATTTTGTCTTGAATCAAGCACGCTATAAAGGTGCGCAGGTGATGTTGGCACGCGAAAACTTTGGTTGTGGCTCTAGCCGTGAGCATGCGCCATGGGCTATTGATGATTACGGCTTCCGCGTCATTATCGCATCTAGTTTTGCGGACATTTTCTACAACAACTGCTTTAAAAACGGTATTTTGCCGATTGTGGCTACCGCAGAAATCGTAGACCAATTGTTTAAAGAATGTGAAGCAGCTGAAGGTTATGTCTTGAATGTGGACTTACCTTCACAGACTGTGACAATGCCATCAGGTCAATCGTTTAGTTTTGAAGTGAATAAAACATCAAAACGCAACTTGCTCAATGGCTTGGACGAAATTGGTTTGACATTGCAACATGCCGATAAAATTAAGGCGTTTGAAGAGACTCACAAAGCCACACAACCTTGGTTGTTCACTTAAGATAAACCTATTGCGCAACTGATTTTCATCGTTGTATAAAGTGCGCTGTACTACAGTACAGCTTGCACTTCATACGCCTCGAAACTCAGCCGCTCATCACGGTTTAAAAATGATTAAAGATTAGGAGTTTAAAATGATGAAAATTGCAGTTTTACCAGGTGATGGTATCGGTCCAGAGATTGTGACACAAGCACTACGCGTATTAGGTGTGTTGAAAAGCGAAGGCATGGAAATGGAATTTACTGAAGCACCTTTAGGTGGTCAGGCATACGATGAATATGGTCATCCATACCCAGAATTTACACAAAAAATCTGTCGTGATGCCGATGCCGTATTGCTTGGAGCCGTTGGCGGCCCACAGTATGATAATTTAGACCGACCACTACGTCCTGAGCGTGGGTTACTAGCCATTCGTAAAGACTTAGGCTTGTTTGCCAATTTGCGTCCAGCAGTGCTTTACCCTGAATTAGCGAATGCTTCTACATTGAAGCCTGAAGTGGTGGCGGGCTTAGATATCATGATTGTGCGTGAATTGACAGGGGATGTTTATTTTGGACAGCCACGTGGCATGCGTACTAACGAAAAGGGCGAGCGCGAAGGCTTTAATACCATGGTGTATAGCGAGTCAGAAGTGCGCCGCATTGCACATGTGGCGTTTGGTATCGCGATGAAGCGCGATAAGAAATTATGCTCCGTTGATAAAGCGAACGTGTTGGAAACGACAGAATTCTGGAAAGAAATTGTGATTGATGTTGCGAAGGAATATCCAGAAGTTGAGCTGAGTCATATGTATGTTGATAATGCTGCCATGCAGCTGATTCGCAACCCAAAGCAATTTGACGTGATGGTAACAGGTAATATTTTTGGCGACATCTTGTCCGATGAGGCTTCTATGTTAACGGGCTCTATTGGCATGCTAGCTTCAGCCTCACTGAATGCCAGCAAGCAAGGGTTATATGAGCCGTCACACGGTTCAGCACCTGATATTGCAGGCCAAAACTTAGCCAATCCAATCGCGACTGTTTTATCGGTAGCGATGATGTTGCGTTATAGCTTTGATAATGAAGCTGCGGCAACGCGTATTGAAAAGGCGATTAAAAAGGTGCTCGCTGCGGGCTATCGCACTGGTGATATTTACGAAGAAGGTATGAAGAAAGTGTCTTGCTCAGAAATGGGCGATCAAATTGTCGCAGCTATGTAGGCTTTTTTAGTTTTATTTAAAGCGACTATTCCTTACCGGTAGTCGCTTTTCTGCGATAATAGCGTTAAATAGTTAAGGAGATTAGAGATGGCTCAGTTTGATAATGTGAGTGTGAAAAAGAAGGCCAATGTTTGCTTTGATGGCAAGTGTGTGAGCCATACTGTGTTGTTTCCCAATGGGACACGCAATACTTTGGGTGTTATTTTCCCAAGTAGCTTAACGTTTAATACAGAATCGCCAGAGTTAATGGAAATTAATTCGGGTGTGTGTAAAGTGAAGCTTGATGGTGAGCGTGATTGGAAAACGTACCAAGCGGGTGATAAATTTGCCGTGCCGGGCAATAGCCAGTTTGATATCGAAGTGGCTGAAACGTTGGACTATGTTTGTCATTACGAATAGGTGATGGATCGCCGGTTAAAGTTGGGTTTAATTGTTTTAGCCTTATGGCTCTTGCTAAGAGGATGTAGAGCTATATGGCTTTATGGTTAGTTAGAGTGTTGAATTTTTAGTAGGAGAAAGTAATGCCTTCATTTGATATTAGTTCTGAAGTCGACAAAGTTGCATTAAGCAACGCGATTGACACCGCATCTAAGCAGATAGGAAATCGTTATGATTTCAAAGGAACGTCTGCCAAATTGGAATTTAATGAGAAGGATTTTGTCATTACAGTCTATGGAGATAACGACTTTCAGTTAAATCAAGTGAAAGATATCCTGTTGCCATCCATGGAAAAGAAAGAGCCTGACTCTTCTAAACGCCTGGAACATAAAGATATCCAGACGGTCTCTGGTAATAAGGTGAAGCAGGAACTTATCGTGCGTGATGGGATCGATAGCGATTTGGCTAAACGCATTGTAAAGACGATTAAAGACAGTCGCATGAAAGTGCAAGCCAGCATACAAGGTGACACTGTACGTGTAAATGGGGCTAAAAGAGATTTTCTACAAGAGGTTATCGCCTTGGTGAAAAAAAGTGTGATAGATTTTCCACTGAAATTTGGTAATTTTAGAGATTAAAAGGAATGGACAATGATGCGTAAAGTTTTAGCAATGGTTTTATTTGCATTCGTACTGATAGGTTGCAACACAATAGACGGTGTAGGTAAAGATATAGAAAAAGCCGGTGAGGCCGTTCAAGAATCTAGCAAATAAATTTTGCATTAATCTAGTTAAGAATTGGAAATGGTATGTTGAGGGTTGGATTTGT
>JAZGEZ010000041.1:0-17943 GCA_036479055.1 Methylophilaceae bacterium
GAACTAAGCCCTATGCGAGATACGCTTGAGCAAAGTCGTTTGAGCGAGCAAGAAGCCAGAATATACTTTGAACAGTGCCAAACTGGTTTGCAAGAAAATGGTCTAGATGAGCAATCGTTGCTATCCAACTTGGAGGAAGACACTAAAGCGAGTATTTTTGCCGACAAAACCAATCAATTGCAAAAGAGTATTGAGAGGCTAGGTGCGGTTAATTTAGGTGCGATACAGGAGCTAGAAAACGAAGCAGAAAGAAAAGCTTACTTAGATAGCCAAGTGAAGGACTTAATTGAGGCGAGTGAAACATTAGAAGGCGCGATTAATAAGATTGATAAAGAGACGCGCGAAAAGCTTTTAGAGACCTTTAATAAAGCCAACCACCATTTTGGTGAATTGTTTTCTACCTTGTTTGGCGGTGGGCAGGCTAAATTAGAATTGCTTGGAGAAGAAATTTTAGATACAGGTTTGCAAGTTTTTGCACAGCCTCCAGGTAAAAAGAATACGACAATACAGTTGCTATCCGGAGGAGAAAAAGCGTTAACCGCTTTGGCTTTAGTGTTTGCTTTATTTAGATTGAATCCTGCGCCTTTCTGCTTAATGGATGAAGTTGATGCACCGCTAGACGATAGTAATACAGAGCGTTTTTGTGCCATGGTGAAGAAAATGTCAGAAAAAACGCAGTTCTTATTTGTCAGCCATAATAAAATAACGATGGAAATTGCACAGCAGTTGATCGGCGTTACGATGCAAGAGTCTGGTGTTTCACGTATAGTAGATGTGGATATTGAAGCTGCAGTGCAAATGCAGGGATAATATTTATACAATTGTTTAAACATTCAAAAGAGTTCTAAAGTAAAATAATACAATGTCAGATTTACAGGTTGCCCTTATCGGTTTAGGCGTATTAATTATTGCAGGCGTTGTTATTTATAACTGGCTGCAAGAAAAAAAACTACGCCAAAACATTACTGAAGATTTTATTGTTCCGCAAAAAGATGTGTTGGTAGAGGAGTTTTACCTTGACGCCGATGCCCTGGTTGATAAAGAGTTTGAAGGGGATGCGCATAAAAGCGAGATCATCAATAAGCTCAATGAGGAAGACTTAAAAGAGCCCACATTAACAGATGCTGCTGCATTAGAGGTGAGTGGGGAAGAGCGGGCCGACCAAATAGAAGGGCTAGACCAAGCAGCGCCCGAAGTGGCTGCTGAAGTAGCCGTTGACGGCAATCCAGAACCCGATAAGTTAGCTGAAGTAGCGCCTGTAATTGAGGGGGAGCTAGCTGAAATTCAAGCGCAAAAGAATATTTTGCCACCTGAATTTGAACCTGCAGTGACATCATCACTGCCAAATGAAGTGCATTCACAAATTGATTTGACAGCATTTTTATATGCAACTAAAAATATTGATGGGCATGCGCTGTATGAAGTGGCAAAAACAACACTTAAGGATGTCGGGGCGGCAGTCTCGTATCACGGCCTTGATGATGAAGGTGTATGGCAGGTTATTGACAGCGCATCACTAGAAGGTGTTTCTTATAAGCAGGTAGCGTTTAGCCTTCAATTGGCAGATCGCAGAGGCCCAGTACCTAAGCCCGTGTTGAATAAGTTTCAATTTAGCATAGAAACGTTAGGCTTAGAGTTTAATACACATGTTGAGTGGCAAGGAAAGGGTGATCCTGCTGTTCGTGCAGTCGACTTAGATAAGTTCTGTATGGATGTTGATCAGCTTGTTAGTGTGCATTTAGTGCAAGGTGACATCCCAATACACGGTACAAAATTCAAAGGCATGGCTGAGGCAGATGGCATGAAGTTGAAACATAGTAAATTTTGCTATTTTGAAAATACGCCTTCTGAAGAGCCCCAATTTGTTTTGATCAATGCAGACGGTCAGCCGTTTACTGAGGAAAGCCTCCGTAGTGATATCGTCAGAGGGGCAACTTTCCAAATTGAAATACCTAAAGTGAATGATTTTGAACAAGCCTTTAATGAAATGGTTACAATCGCTCAGAAAATGGCTGATAGCTTAGGTGCGCGCATGGTTGATGATAATCAAAAAACGCTAGGTGACTTGCAGGTAGAAAAAATTAGACAGCAGCTTAATGCGATACATGCGACGATGGTCGCGCGTGGCATTTTACCTGGTAGTGCTAATAGCATGCGTTTATTTAACTAAGTGATGCTCACAATAGAAGTCGCAAGCGCTAAGATAGAAAAATTGTTATCTAAGATTGCTGAATGCGACCATCAATACTACGTATTAGATGCCCCTAGCGTTTCAGATAATGAATACGATGGGATGTACCGCGAGCTTTTGGCTATAGAAAACCAATTTCCCGAACTTGTTTCTCCTGAATCACCTACACAACGTGTTAGCGGTAACGCGTCCAATATATTTAACAGCGTCACACACCGACAAGCCATGCTGTCTTTAAATAATGTATTTAAGGCTGATGAGTTAATGGCTTTTGATAAGCGCATTCGTGAAGGCTTAGATATTGAGTCTGTAGAGTATGCGGCTGAACCTAAATTTGATGGGTTGGCCATTACCTTAACTTATGAACATGGCCTTTTTGTGCAAGGGGCAACGCGGGGCGATGGCTTTACCGGTGAAAATGTGACACATAACTTACGTACCATCAGGGCAATTCCTACAAAATTAGCCATTGACAGCCCCCCTGAGCTACTGGAAGTGCGTGGTGAAGTGTTAATGTTTAAAGAAGATTTTGAACGGCTAAACACTGTGCAAGCAGCAGCAGGTGCCAAGTTATTTGCTAATCCACGCAATGCAGCAGCGGGTAGTTTGCGCCAATTAGACCCTGAAGTCACAGCCGCAAGGCCATTAAGTTTTTTTGCGTATGGGCTTGGCGAGGCTAAAGGCGTTCCTGAGCTCAACTCACATTCAGGTGCCATGGATTACCTTGAAAAATTACGTTTCCCCGTATGTGATTTACGTACGACGGCTACTGGCGGCAATGGCTTGAACGACTATTATGATGAAATAGGCATAAAACGTGCGAAACTAGCTTTTGATATTGATGGTGTCGTTTATAAAGTTAACCTCTTTTCACAGCAAAAGGCATTAGGCTTTGTTTCGCGTGCACCACGTTGGGCCATTGCGCATAAATATCCCGCAGAAGAGGCGGTAACGTTAGTAGAAGATATTACTGTTCAAGTGGGAAGAATTGGCGCTATTACCCCTGTGGCAAGGCTTAAACCTGTCTTTGTTGGTGGCGTAACAGTGACTAATGCAACCTTACATAACGAGGATGAAATGCACCGTAAGGATATTCGTATTGGCGATGCAGTGATAGTACGCAGGGCAGGGGATGTGATTCCTGAAGTGGTCTCTGTGTTGCAGGAGAAGCGACCAAGTAGTGCGATGCCATTTACCATGCCAGTCAGTTGCCCAATATGCGGCTCACAGATAGAACGGTTGGCAGATGAAGCTGTAGCGCGTTGCACAGGCGGTTTATATTGTCCCGCTCAACGTAAACAAGCCATTAGCCACTTTGCATCAAGACGCGCGATGGATATAGCAGGATTTGGTGAAAAATTGGTTGGCCAGCTGGTTGAAGCTAACCTTTTGAAATCTGTGGCTGATATATATACACTAAAAGCCTCTACATTAGCCGATTTAGAGCGTATGGCGCAAAAGTCAGCACAAAACATAATAGAGGCTATTGATCAAAGTAAAAATACGACTTTAGCCCGCTTTATTTACGCATTAGGTATTCGTAATGTCGGTGAAGCAACGGCTAGAGACTTAAGTCAATATTTTGGTGGTTTGCAGCAGTTATTAACTGCTAAGGTTGAAGATTTGCTCGCAGTGAATGACGTGGGGCCTATTGTTGCTGAGTCCATTTTGCAATTTTTTGCTGAGTCACATAATACAAATGCAATCAACGAAATGGTAACCTTAGGCGTTAATTGGGAGGAGCATAGCGGCAAACAAGGCGCTAGTGGCATATTGCAAGGTAAAACACTCGTGTTAACAGGCACCTTGCCCACTATGTCACGTGATGAGGCTAAGATGCTGGTTGAAGCCGCAGGCGGCAAGGTAAGTGGTAGTGTATCTAAAAAGACGCATTACGTGGTTGCAGGTGCAGAAGCTGGTAGCAAGCTAGAAAAAGCCATCGATTTGGGTGTCACCGTGTTAGATGAGACTGGTTTGCATACACTGCTACGAAAGGGTAGCACTGCAACTAATGACATAGCGGACATGTCAGAAATTAATTAAGTAAACTTAAATAAACAAAGGAAGCCATTTCAGGATGAAAATTAATATACAAAACACATTAACTATATTATCTATCGGATTGTTTTTAATTAGTTTTAATGCCAATTCAGAAGAAATGTCAAAAGAAATAGTCGCTTGTAATGATGCGGTGAACAAAGGAGATGCCACGGCTGCTATCAAGCTTTCTGAGACGATATTAAAACAAAATGAAACTGATCATGAAGGTTTTCTATGTAAAGGTAGAGCCTTAAGTTTGCAAGGCAAGACTAAAGAGGCATTGGATAGCTTTGAGAAAGCCCTTTCTGCGACCAAAGACACATTTGTACACACGGTAACGTATATATTAATGGGCAATCTCCATCAGAAAAATAACAAAACAGCAGAAGCGGTCAACAGTTATAAAAAAAGCTTAGCAATATGCGCTAAAGAAGGTAACCAAACTTACTCGCGTATTAATTATAATTTGATTGGTGACACTTATACGAAAGCGGGCGACTTAAATGCAGCACTTGACCATTATAAGTTGAGCGTGAGTATAGCCAATAACGATAATGAACGCGGAGATAGCTATCAGAGACTCGCTAAAACTTACAGCGCATTAGGTGATCATAATAAAGCGATTGAATATCAGATTAAGACGGTAGTGATGCAGAAAAAAGCGGGCACATTAACTGAATATGCTGATGCGAGCCTTACGTTAGGTGAGTATTTGGTTAAGGTCAAAAACTACTCTGAAGCAGAAAGAACCTATGCAAAGTTAGCTAAATTTGGCAAGGATAATGGTGGGGCTTATTATGAAGCAAGAGCTAACTTTCACTTGGCCGAAACCAAGGCGGCAAACGGTGATAAAGCAATGGCAAAAACACTGATGACTGATTCCCTTAGTCTAGCAAATAAAATTGGTGCTAAAGGTTTGGCTAGCGATATAGCAGCAAGTCGGAAAAAATTAGATCTATAGTTATTCTTTTGTAAGGATTAACTTCTACTGACGACTAAAAGGCGTATGCAACTTACAACGGAAGCAACTTGATGATTATTACGAACAAGTCCAAACTCAATCCTAGTGATATCCAGCCATCAGAAATAACACCACGCACAGCATTTGATACCCGTCGCCAATTCATCAAAGTGGCGGGAACGGGCTTAATAGCTGGAGCAGGCTTGTTAAGCTTGAAAGCCAAGGCTGCTAGCATAGGAGGAGGGGTGACGGAAGGAGATGCACGGCTCCTTGGTCGTGCAAACGTGCCTGCAAAAGCAAAAAAAAGGAAAATTAAAGCAGCACAAATATACAATCCCCGCCAAAAAATTAAAGGGGTTATCAAAACAGCTTACGGTAAAAACCTAAAAACAGATAAGTATAAAAATGTAACCACTTATAACAACTATTATGAGTTCGGTACCAGTAAATCAGACCCTGCTGTACAAGCTAGATTATTCCAACCAGACCCTTGGTCAATCAGCATTGAAGGCGAAGTTAAAAAAGCTAAAACGATCAGCATAGAGCGACTCATGAAGCTTGCTACTTTAGAAGAACGTATTTACCGTATGCGCTGTGTTGAGGGCTGGTCTATGGTTATTCCTTGGGTAGGGCTACCTTTGGCTAGCCTAATAAAATGGGCTGAGCCTACTGGTAATGCTAAGTATGTTGAATTTATTACCGCTAATGATCGACATGCCATGCCAGGTGTCAGCTCTCGAATATTAGATTGGCCTTACACTGAAGGCTTGCGTATGGATGAAGCCATGAACCCACTTAGTCTCATCGCAGTTGGGTTGTATGGCGAACTACTACCAAACCAAAATGGAGCGCCTGCACGGTTGGTTGTGCCTTGGAAGTATGGTTTTAAGGGTGGAAAATCTATTGTCAAAATTCGTTTTGTTGAAAAAATGCCACGGACAACCTGGATGAAAGCTGGGCCTAGTGAATATGGCTTCTATGCCAATGTAAACCCTAGCGTCTCTCACCCACGGTGGTCACAATCATCTGAGCGTCCTATTAGCAGCGGTTTATTTGGTGGACGCATTAAAACTAAAATGTTTAACGGGTATGAGTCAGCAGTAGGGCAGATGTATGCAGGCATGGATTTAAAGACAAACTTTTAAAGCTAAGTGACGTGACAAAGAAAAACATTATCACTATTAAAGCGCTTATCTGGGTGCTTGCTTTATTGCCATTAGCAAGGCTATTTTGGTTAGGCTTTAATGAAAACCTCACGGCAAACCCAATTGAGTTTGTTGAGCGCTCTACTGGGACCTGGACACTCATTTTTTTATTGATTACATTGTGCATGACACCAATAAGGCTGTTAACGGGTGTTGTTTGGCAGGTACAATTAAGGCGAATGCTCGGCCTTTGGATGTTCTTTTATGCATGCTTGCACATTACAACTTACGTTTGGCTTGATTACTCATTTTTTTGGGATGAGATTATTAAGGATATTATTGAACACCCTTATATTATCGTTGGATTCTCAGCTTTCGTGCTCACCATCCCCTTAGCCATTACTTCTAATAATGCGATGGTGCGGCGTCTAAAATCTAATTGGAAAAAGCTTCATCAGCTAATTTATATAATTGCAATATTAGCCATATTACATTTCTGGTGGCTGGTTAAAAAAGATGTCACAGAGCCTTTTTACTATGCATTCGCATTAGTCTGCTTATTAAGCATCAGAATATATTTTAAATATAAAGGTAAATTAAGAAGTCAAAAAAGTAATATAGCTGCAAAATTAACTACTTAAACTTCATTTATCGAAGGGGAAAACAATATGTCATTATTAAATACGGCCCATAATTTTTATGTTTATGCTGTGAGCATTCTGGATAAATTCAACACATGGCTACCACAACTAGTGCTGCGGTTGATTCTCGCTTGGGAATTTGGTGAAGCAGGATTTGCTAAATATAGCGGAGAAAACTGGTTTGCTAACATCACCTTTCCATTTCCATTTAATTTAGTATCTGCAGACTTTAGCTGGGCGATGGCTACCTATTTTGAAATAATAGGCGCTTTCGCACTAGTAATCGGTTTTGCTACACGATTTTTCTCACTATCACTTATTATCCTAACCATCGTAGCCATTGCCTCTGTACATTGGCCTGAGAGCTGGGGCACATTAGCTGAACTATGGAAAGGATATGCGATTAGTGATAAAGGGTTTGGTAACTACAAGTTGCCATTGTTATTACTGATCATGCTACTTCCATTATTGTTTGGTGGTGCAGGAAAATTCAGTTTAGATCATTTAATTAATCGTAAGAGATAGTAGATTCTACTCATTAAAAGAGCCCAGCGCAGACTGGGCTCTTTTGCTTTATTAGCATTAAAATGCGTATTGATAACCTGCCGTGAAAGTCCAATCAGTTTCTAACTGAGGCCCATCTAAATGCTGATAGACCGGTGCGCCAACTTCGAAGGCTAAGCGATGACCTGTATTACTGACCCAATTCACACCTGCATACAGATCCAAACGTTCTTTGCCATAGTTGTTAGGATCGGCTGTTTGAACTGGCGCTGCTATTTTTGGGTCAGCACCATCTATGTTACCTATGTCCAAATAAGCGAGTCTTACGGAGGTGCTTAAATTATGGTGCCATGAGTAGCTAGCCCAGCCAGTGATTTTATGTTCGTCACCCAAGGTATAGTTTTCACTGTTTTCACTTGTCCTAATGGTTGCCATATATTGTGCGCCAAAACTCCATTTGTTTTGGAACATTTGATAGGTGATTCCAGGCAATAAATCATAGGTGCCAGAACCCAGTTGCATGGCATATGGTAAACGCAATTCAGGCCTTAACCCATTTGGTGCCAACACATTATCCTTTTTAGTAGTAGAGCCTGTAGGTAAACTAACGCCAAGGTTTAAGTGTACTTTGTGTTTATGGGTGTCATAAATGTTCAATAAGCCAGAAATTTTAGTATCGCCCCAACCTTTAGATTTGGTTGTGAATGTGCCGAGTCTGTTGGTGCCAGCCATGCCTTGGAACGTGATGTGATCCATGTCCTTTTCAATGTAATTGGCCATCACCATCAAAGTTAGACTGTTTGTTGGCGCGTACATTGCCCCAAACATATGCATATCCATCGACATTTTTGTGGGGACAACGCGTAATGTATTTGGACCTAGGTTAGGGTTTAGTACAGTAGTAGCAATGGCTTCAGGTGAAATTGAACTTGAACCTAAACGATTACCTTCCATCTCCATCGTCATAAACCGATAGGAAAACATCCATTCATTTTGCTTATGCGTATGATCGCCCATTATGCCGATAGGGGCGTGTGCATTAGCACTAGGTAAAGCATGTATATCTGCCAGTGCAGTTGGTACGATAAAAAATAAAGCGCTTAATAGTGTAGCAATAAGGTGCTGTTCTGTTTTCATGATATCTCCAAATCTAGAAAAAATAAGTCCCAATATGCACGTGATGCGCATATGCGTTTTAAACTAGGACAGCGTAGGAGGTGCTCTTATTGCAGGTGGTGTCGTTAAGTTGTTATTGAATAAATAGCCATTAATAGCAGACAACTTATTCGAAGACTCAGCAAATGAGAATAGAAGCTTTTCAGTATTGTTGCTTGGGTAGTCCAGCTCAGCAACAAAACATAGGGGGCATTTATTTGTAGTGTCTGCAAACGGTACAGTCTGTTTTTTGTTAAGTGGTAAATCGAGATCAACATAAATAATTTTATTGCCGGAGCAGAGCGTTGCTAGGAAGCTTTTCTGATCTCCTGAGATGGCATTACTGGCATGCGCCATCGGCACCATCATTTTCACTAAGAGAGAGAAAACAATTAAAAAGGTGCTAAATAAACAAATCTTTTTATGTCGGAACTGGGCTAGCAAATTAGAGTGAAATTCATTTTAGTTGTGTGACGATAGTACCACTAAGCAGGTTGCAAGAAAATAGTGCGGTTTTTGAAGTGAGATCAGATTAAAGCTCCGTATCTTCAGATGTGATGATAGTCGAACGTTTTTTAAGTGCTAAGGCAAGTGTTACAGCGCCTGCTATTAACATTAAAAATGGACCGAACCAAAGCAATGCCGTACTGGCATTCATCGGTGGACGGAAACGCACAAAATCACCAAAGCGTGCGACTAAGTAATCAATAATTTCCTCATCCGTCTTGCCTTCAATCATGAGTTTGCGTATTTCGTTACGCAAATCTTGAGCAAGAGGAGCATCCGAGTCAGAAAGCGTACTGTTCTGGCAGACTAAGCAACGGAGTTCGGTCGATAGTTTTTTCAGTCTTGTTTCAGTAATAGGGTCTGCTATGTTGTCTGCAGCAAAAGAAGTTATGCTGAAAGAGAGTAGCAATGTTAACAAAAGGCTTCTAATCATGATCATGCCTGAAGCTCCTCTAATAAAGGCAATATTTTTTCCCGTAAATCTTTTGGGGTGATAGGTCCAATTTGTTTGTAGCGAATGATGCCAGCTTTATCAATCACATAAGTTTCTGGAACGCCATAAACACCGTAATCAATGCCAATCGTGCCATCAGCATCATCGGCGGTCACAATGTACGGGTTGCCCATTACTTCAAGCACTTTTAGCGCATCGGCTTCAATGTCTTTATAGGCAAGCCCGTATAAAGGGATGTCATGCTTTAACATCTCAACTAAAAGGGGGTGTTCATCTCGACATGCAGCACACCATGATGCCCACATGTTTAGCATCCATACTTTGCCTTTCATCTCTTCTGTTGAGAATGATTGCGTTGCATCACCTAATACAGGTGCGGTAAATGTCGGGGCAGGTTTTCCAATAAGAGGAGAGGGGACTTCTCTTGGATTTAAAAATAAACCTTTACCAAGAAAGCCAACTAAAACAAAAAATAATAAAAGCGGAATGATTAATTTAAACTTCATATTGATGCGCCTTTATTTTTTCTCATGCGATAACGTTTATCTATCATCGTTAGAAAGCCTCCTAAACCCATTAGTAAGCAGCCCGCCCATATCCATTGAACAAAAGGTTTGAAATATACACGTACACTCCAACCACCTCCATCCAATGCCTCGCCTAGAGAAATGTATATATCTCGCACGAGGTTAATTGAAATGGATGCTTCTGTCATTACAGCGCCTTGTACGGGATACAAACGTTTTTCAGGAATGAGATACGCAATTTCTTTACCACCTTTAGACACATGAAATTGACCTTGTTTAGCAACATAGTTTGGCCCTCTAACAAGCTTGATACCATCAAATCTAAAGTCGTATTCATTGATTTGTTTCGTTTCGCCTACTTTCATCGTAATGTCGGTTTCTAATTCGTAGCCCTTTACCATTGTTACGCCGATAATAAATACAGCCATGCCGAAATGAGCAATCAGCATGCCATTAAATGCGCGATCTAAAGATTTAAGTTTTTGGCCTAATGTGTTTTTTGGCATGGCATTTAAACGCGTTTTCAAGGCTACAAATACTGAGCTCATTACCCAAAAAGCCATCAGTAACCCAACAAAAATCATCGGTGTTAATTTGCCCATAATACTTGGCATTAATAGCGCGCTGACCATGCTCACGATTAATGCCCATTTTAACTTGCTTGCTAATTCAGGCACGGTTGCTTTTTTCCAGCGTGCAATAGGCCCAACACCCATTAAGAAAATGCCTGGCACCATGATCGCTACAAATACGGTATCGAAGTAAGGCGGCCCAACTGAGATCTTTCCCATACCCATGGCGTCAATAATTAATGGGTATAAAGTACCTAGCAATACTGACCCGGTTGCAGCAAACAAGACTACATTGTTACTGAGCAATAGAGATTCTTTTGAAATTAAATCAAACTTCTCACCAATACCGACAGAGGGTGCACGTAAGGCAAATAGGGTGAGTGCACCACCAATAACAAGGGCTAAAAACACCAAAATAAACAGTCCACGGCCTGGGTCTACGGCAAAGGCGTGCACTGATGTTAGCACGCCAGAACGCACGATAAATGTACCAAGTAAACTTAAAGAAAATGCACAAATAGCCAGCAATACAGTCCATGCTTTGAATGCATTTCGTTTTTCAGTCACCGCTAATGAATGGATGAGTGCAGTGCCAATGAGCCAAGGCATAAAGGAGGCATTTTCCACTGCATCCCAGAACCACCATCCGCCCCAGCCTAGCTCGTAATAAGCCCAACGGCTACCTAAAGCAATGCCTAGTGTTAAAAACACCCAAGCTGCCGTTGTCCAAGGGCGTGTCCAACGTGCCCAGGTAACGTCTAAACGACCATCTAACAGTGCAGCAATAGCAAATGCAAAGGCAACAGAGAAGCCAACATACCCCATATAGAGCAGAGGAGGGTGAAACACCATGCCAGGATCTTGCAATAATGGATTAAGGTCCCGCCCATCCATCGCCGCAGGGATCAGTCGTTCAAATGGGTTAGATGTTACCAATATAAATAATAAGAAACCAACGGTCACCAAACCCATTACAGCAATTAGCGTACTTCTAAAGCGCAGAGGTAGTTCTTTTGCAAAGAAAGTCACTGCCAACGTCCACACAGCTAAAATCGCCACCCAAAACAGGATAGATCCTTCATGCCCACCCCAAATAGCAGCTAAACGAAACATCAGTGGCAAGTTGGAATTGGAGGTGTTTGCAACATAAAGCACTGAAAAATCATTAACATAAAACGCGTAATCTAGACAGATGAATGACAAGATGATTAAGGCAGATTGTATGCGTGCAGCAGGCGTTGCAAAGGCAAACAACTTGGCATTATCCTTTGACAACCCTGCAAGAGGTACTACGCCTTGTACAGCTGAAACCAGCAAGGCGAGGATAAGGGCATAGTGGCCAATATCTGGAATCATTCTGCTTCTCCTTCAGCCGCTTTTCTCTCATTATATTGTTTCGCTTTTTCTAACGCTTCTGCTGCTTCTGGTGGCATATAGTTTTCATCATGTTTTGCAAGGACTTGGTCTGCAATAAATATGCCATCTGCGCCTTGTTTTACTTGTACCACAGCACTTTTACCTTCTTTAAACAAATCAGGCAGGATGCCGGTATACACAACATCAATGGTATTTGCAGTGTCCGTGATTTTAAAAGCGACTTGTGTTCCACTACGCTTAACGCTATCTTCTACCACTAATCCACCGACGCGAAAGCTGCCCTTGCTAGGCGCTTTGCCTTCTGTCACTTCAGTTGGCGTGATAGAGAATACTAAGTTACTCTGGAATGCTTGCAATAACAATGTGGCAGCAATCGCTAACAGAGCAACACCTGCAACAATAATAGCAATGCGTTTATGACGTGATTTCATTTACAATAGACCCTTTGCTTTTTCGTTACTTAATCGGCGTGCGCGTAATAGCAATAGTTCGATTGCCATGCATCCAAATGTCACGCCAAAAGATACCCATACATAGAAGCCATAACCGCCCATATAGAGGAAATCATTGATATTATTCCAGTACATATTTATTCCTTAAATTCGTTTAACCAAGCAGCATTACGTTCTCTATCTTCAATTTCTCTGCGCACACGCATGAGAATGACTGCAATACTGTACAACCAAAAACCAATTGCCATCACCAACATACCTTTCAACATGATCGCAGCCATTGTAGGAGACGTGGTTAAGTTGATCGATGAGCCTTGGTGCAAGGTGTTCCACCATTTGACTGAGAAGTAGATAATAGGCACATTAATCACACCGACAATGGCCAATATCGCACTTGCTCGGTCCGATCGACGTGTGTCATCAATTGCCGCTTGCAGCGACATGTAGCCAATATACAAAAACAATAAAATCAATTCAGATGTTAAACGTGCATCCCATACCCACCAAGTACCCCAGGTTGGTTTTCCCCAAAATGCACCTGTCACTAATGCCACAAAAGTAAACATGGCGCCAGTTGGTGCAATGCTTTTTGCCATCATATAAGAAAGTTTTGCATTTAACGACAAACCTAATATGGCATATATGGCCATCACCACATACAGAAACATCGAAAACCAAGCAGCTGGTACGTGTATGTAAATAATACGGTAAGCATCACCTTGCTGAAAATCTGTTGGCGCTACTAACATCCCTATATACAAACCGTAGATAACTAATAATGCAGCACCAATCAAAAACCAAGGAATCATCTTGCCAGCTAATGGGTAAAAGGTTTGAGGTGATGCGTATTTAAATAAATTCATTCGTTTTATAACGCTTTCAAAACAATCAAGATGACGTCAATGCTATTCAACAGCTACCTTTAGTGCATAGCTCGCTGTCAATGGTGCAAATGTCAACGCAAAAGCCAACATTGCCCCCAATAAAGACAATCCACCAGTAGCACTCATGCCAATAAAGACCGCATTGACTGCACCTGCACCAAATACTAATACTGGGATATATAGTGGTAATACTAACAGCGCGATTAACACACCACCTCCGCGCAAGCCTAATGTTAGGGCTGCACCTATACTACCAATAAGGCTTAGTGTTGGCGTACCCAATAACAAGGAGAGGGCGAGCACCTTTAGTTCTTCCGTATTTAAACCGAATTGCAGCCCAATTAATGGCGCAATTAACACTAGTGGTAGCCCAGATAATACCCAATGCGCTAAAATTTTCATCAGCGCAATCAACAAAGTTGGTTGATTCGATATTATAAGCTGTTCTAGCGTGCCATCAACATAATCTGCAGCAAACATACGAGGTAAAGACAGCATGCAAGAAAGTAGGGCGCACACCCATAACACACTAGGCGCTATCGCATGCAATAGTTTAGGATCTGCGCCTAAGCCAAGAGGAAATAGGCTGGCAGCGATAATAAAGAAAAAGAAAACACTTAATATGTCTGAGCGCCGACGCCATGCAACGGTAATGTCACGCATAAAGACACGAGCCATTAATGAAAAGGTGCTGATTTTTTGATTGCTCACATATCACCCAGTTGTAGGGTTTGCATTAACCGTGGCTTAAAATCCGGTATTTGATGTGATGTGAACACTACTATTCCGCCACTTTCCACATAATTTTCAATCTGCTGCGTTAATTTCTTAATCATATTGTTATCAAGTGCTGTAAAGGGCTCATCTAGCACCCACAGTGGCATTTTCTTAGAATCGTTTTGCAGCCATAGTTGTGCTAGCGCAATACGTCTTTTTTGGCCTTGAGAAAGCACCCGAGTAGGTAAGTCCGCACAACGTGCTATACCTAAAGCTTCTAATGCATTATTTACTTGTGAACGGTCTACAGCGTAACCAGAAAGTGAAACTGAAAACTGAATATTTTCTACAGCAGTTAAATCCTCTTTAATCCCTGCAAGGTGCCCAATATACAAGACTTGCCCGTAATAATCTTCGGCTAACGTCCTAACTTCGACATCGTTCCATGATACAGCCCCTGCAGTGGGTAGGGATAAGCCGCATAAGGTTCTTAGCAACGTCGTTTTACCGCTGCCATTTTCACCTTGTACGTAAAGTATTTTTCCTTTGCTAAGCTCAAATGAGAGGTTTTTAAACAAAATACGCTCACCACGTTGACAACCTAAATGATCGATACGCAACTTATTGTTTTTTGCTGTTAATTGCATGCTTACCTATGGAAATGTATCAATGCGTTATTTTAATCGTTTTTAGAGTGCCGTGCTGATTGGCAACTTTAAATAGAAACAGATTTTCGTATTGTTGAAAGGGGAGGAGCGTAGTTTAGAGCTCATTCCACCCTTTATGTAAGTAACTCAAGATAAAAAGTCCCATTACTGTTCCCACAGGAAAGGCAATGAGTGATACTACTGCCAGAAATCCACCCACATACCTAGCCCAATGACGATGTCGCTTTAGACTGTTGGCCGTCATTAATAAAATAAGCCCAAGGCACACGATCGCTATAATGGTGAACCAAAATAATGGTGTTGACCGCTCTGCCTCCTGTCCCATATAACTAACCACTAATACAGATGCAATAACAGTGCCGATAATAAAGAAAAGTAACCAACCTAATATAGCTAGTAAGCGGGCTGCATTTTGTGTGTTACTGCTGACAGCGTTAGTCTCTTTCATTTTAGTCCTGAACTGTATGGTTGTTTAATTTAACATAATATACATTATGCGAAGTTATAAAGCCAAACTCAATCTATAGCAATTAAGTACCCTACTTATTTAAGGTATTAAAAAAGCCGTCTTAAACGGCTTTTAATTAAGTGTGCTTAGTAATTATTTATTATTAAAAAAAGCGATATTGCCAACACGATTATTAACAAAGGTGATTTCCACTTCTTTATATGTGTGTTTAGGATCGTATCTTACAATACCTTTGTAATACCACATCTCTATTTTAACTTTTTTCGATTGTGCTTTATCAAACTTTTTACCCGTTATTTTCTCAGCATTAGCTGGTTTCACTGGCAATTGTGTTTTTACCGGTTTTCCTAGCTTATTCATGACCACTTTTTTGCTTTTGCCACTAAAGCTATCTAAAAATTCATTTTCTGTATAAATCTTGCCAGCAGCGCTCGCTAGACCAACGAAAGCAAATGTGGCAATAGTAAGAGCAAGGCTAAGCTTTTTAAACGCGTTAAAATTCATTGTATTTTCCTATATTATTAGCAAATCAACGTATTTGCTGTGAATGCGTTGACAATCATCAGTTTACTGTCAACTTCATGCCATCATAACCAACGGTTACGTTTTTTGGCAGTCTTTGTGTCAAGGCTTCATATTCTAATTCATGTGTCATGTGAATCAAAACACTTTGTTCGGCATTTATCTGATTCACATAGTCTAGACTTTGTTCCATATTAATATGGGTTGGGTGTTTTTCCTCGCGCAAACAATCGATGAGCAGAAACTTCAAACCCTCAAGTAGCTTAAAAGATGATTCCGGAATAGATGATACATCTGTCATATAAGCAATATCATTAATACGGTAGGCAAAAATTTGGTTTCGACCATGCATGATAGGAATGGGTGTAATTTTTATGCCAAATAAATCAAAGGGCGCATCAACTACATTCAGGCTCAGTACGGGTAAATCCCAAAAACCGATAGGATCTCTAAGCGTGTAGCGGAACTTTGAGGTTATGTGCTCAGCAGCTTCTTTGTATGTGTAAAGTGGTATCTGTTGATGATTTTTTTGACAAAAGCCACGTAAATCATCAATGCCATGCAGGTGGTCAGCATGCGTATGGGTGTAAAGAACAGCATCTACACGAGTAAAACCTTCTCTGAGTGCCTGTGTGCGCAAATCTGGTCCAGTATCGATCAAAATGACCTCGCCACTATCTAACGTGATAATGCTTGAGCAACGACTTCTCTTGTTACGTGGATTATTTGAGAGGCAAGTGTCGCAACTGCAGCCAATAACAGGCGTACCAGCACTAGATCCAACCCCTAAAATTGTTAGCTGCATCTTGCGGCTTCGTTGGCAGCTGCTTGTTTGAATAGCGTAAAGAAGTTTTCTGTTGTGGCTTTCGTCACTTCTTCCATGCTAATTCCACGAAGATTGGCAACTTCTTGTGCGACATGTTTGACGTACGCCGGTTGATTGGTTTTTCCACGAAATGGCACAGGGGCTAAGTAGGGTGAATCCGTCTCAACTAATATGCGGTCTAATGGCACTTTTTTTGCAACTTCTTTTAGTGCCAAAGCATTCTTAAAAGTCACAATGCCTGAGAATGAAATATAAAACCTCATTTCAATAGCAGCAAGTGCCATTTCTAAGCTTTCTGTAAAGCAGTGCAATACGCCCCCTACTTTTTCGGCGCCCTCTTCCAGCATGATGCGCAAGGTGTCATCTACTGCATTCCTTGTATGAATGATCAGTGGTTTTTCTGCCATGATTGCTGCACGGATATGTGTGCGGAAACGGTCACGCTGCCATTCTAAATCGCCTTTAAGACGAAAGTAATCTAAACCTGTTTCGCCTATTGCCACTACCTTTGAGTGGTCTGCGAGTTTCACAAGCTCACCCACAGTCGGCTCTTGTATGTTTTCGTAATCAGGGTGCACCCCTACAGAGGCATAGAAGTTATCGTAATCTTCTGCTAAGGCTAATACCTCAGGAAACTTGTCTAGCGTGACAGACACACACAATGCATGGCCTATTTTCTCGTCATGCATTAATTGTCTAACAGACTGAATGTTTTCTGCAAGCTCGGGAAAATTTAGATGGCAATGCGAATCTACGAGCATAAAGTTGTTACATAGTATGCGTTGCACGTGTTGATTTTAGTGCTCCACCTAATATTGCCTCTATTTTATTCTTCACTTCCATGCCACCGTCTTTTTCACTAAACTGTACACCTATGCCTTGAGGCCTGCCACTATGTGGTGTAGGTGAAATCCAAACAACATTCCCAACTACTTTCAGCTTAATGGGATCATTAATCAAGCTCAGCAGCATAAATACTTCATCTCCAATTTTAAAAGTCTTGTTAGTAGGGATAAATAAGCCGCCGCCTTTTACGTAAGGCATATAAGCTGTAAACAAAGCAGCCTTTTCTTTGATAGCCAAAGATAGTACACCAGGTTTGTTGGCAATAAGTTGATCGGTATCTACATCTAAGCTCAATTTAGCACTCTTTCTATTTTATATTTAGAAACTATACATTAAACACGCGTGTGTATTGTAACAAAATATTTTCCAATTGCATTTCATTGCTAAGCGGATGATTTGCAGCGTTTTTAACTTCCACTAAGCTACGTTGAAAACGTAACAAGACTTCTAAGTTTACGCATTTGCATAGCATTTGCATAGCGCTT
>JAZGEZ010000042.1:0-3805 GCA_036479055.1 Methylophilaceae bacterium
TAACCTAAACCGCTCCAGCACTGCAACACTTCTTCTTGCGTGGCATTGGCAAGCTTAGCGATAGTAGAAAAGCGCTGCATGAATCTAGCATAATAGCCAATAACGGCAGTTACTTGGGTTTGCTGCAACATGATTTCTGATACCCAAATAGCATAGGCATCAGTGGTGTTTTGCCAAGGCAGATCATGGCGACCATATTGCTTTTGCCAATCGATAACGGCATTTGAGAATGCACCCATCAGAATTAAACGTTAGGTTGCTAAAACTTAAGAAGGTCTTTTAGTCCTTCTTTGGCTTGATCTTTAATAGACTCTTCTTTTTTAGCTGGGGTCTCTTCCGTTTTGGCTTCGTCTGTGGGGGTGTCTGCAGATTTTTTCTTTTTACTTAACAAGCCTTTTAAGGCTTCTACTTTATTATCACCGCCAATGAGTTCTTGTACAGCAGCGCCTTTTTCACCGCCTATTTTTTCGAGTACTTTTGCTTTTGCTAGCCCAGTAGCGACTGCTGAAAAGTCTAAACCGTATTTAGGCTCTGCAAAGGTACCGGAAATTTTCATTGGGATAGGGATGCCACTTAAACTATCAAGATCAGAGCCGCCTTGACCCTTTAGTGACTTAACAATCGTTGGTTTGGCTAGGTAGCTAATTTTTTCATTACCAATATCGATATTACCTTTACTATCGCCTTTTGCTAAACGTAGAATAGGTGCTTTCATTGCTAAATCATTATTATGTGCAACGCCATCTTTAATATTGAAACTAGCGGTTAGTTCGCTGAAATCGGTTTTTTTGCTGTCATCAGCGGCAGATTCTTTTGTTTTTAAAAAGTTTACTTTGCTTTTAATCTCACGAATGCTGCCAGCAACATCAACCCCTTTAAGTGCGCCATCTGCTAGCGCTAGTGATGAGGTGCCGGCTAAGCTTTTTTTAAAGTTATTAACCGTATTGCCTTGTGTGGTGACATCAACTTTGATGGTGCCTTTACCAGAGAGCATATCGTTGTTAATGGTGTCTTGTAATAGTGGCCCAACAGAGACGCCACTTAACGTTTGTTTAAAAGCGATGTTAGGTGTAGTACGTGCATCTAGCCTAAGTGAGCCTTTCATTTTGCCACCGTATAAACTGGCTGAAAATGGTGATAGTGTCGCCACACCATCATCTGCTTTTAAATCTATGCGTACGTTTGATACTTTTGTTTTACCGTAATTAAGTTTACCAATACGTAATGTGCCATTTGCATTTAATGCTTTTAAGGCACTTAGGTCGATGGCTTCATTGCCTGTGGTTTTTGTTTCGGCTTGTGCTTCATTGATATAGTCATTGAGGTTGAGTTGATCAATATCTAGATCAAAAGTATAAAGCGGCTTGGCAAATTGGCTAACACTTAATACCCCTTTAACTTTACTGTCATTCACTTTTAAGTTTAAGCCGCTAACCGCTACTTTTTTACCATCAGCTTTTAAACCTAAATTAAGCCCTGATACAACATATTTGTCGTAAATAATGCTGCCAATTTTAAGCTTGCCATCTAGCAGCAATGAACTCAACGCGGACATGTCCGCGGGCTTACTATCCTTGGACTCGGATTTGTTAGAGGCGCCTAATAACTTATTGAGATCCAGTTTGTCAGCGTTCAAGTTGAATTTGATATTAGGCGTATTTTTGAAATTGGCGACAGCGATATCACCATTGAGTTTTGTATCCGCTAGTACAAGATTAAACTGGCTATTAGCCAGCTCTTTATTAAGATCAGTGTGTGCGCTTAAGTTAAATGTGCCTTGCATCGCACCATTTGGCAAACTTGGGTCTTTAATATCTAATTGACCAACTAATTTTGGGAGGTCAAAAATTAATGCTTCTACATTGCCACTGAAGGGCGATGAGAATTTACTGGTGACCGTACGCTTGCTTTGTACCATGGACAAGTCACCGGTAATACCACTGCTTTCAATGGCTTTAGGTGAGCCTTTCATATCAGCCAACACCATGTTGAGCTTTAAATGATCATTTGCTTTACTTTGCGCGATGCTAACCGTTACTTTATTGCTTTTAACTTTATCATTTTCGATATTGATTGATGGAACATCTAAATCTACAGATTGTTGTACACCATCAAAATTGCCTGAAGCAACCAGTTTTAAACCGTTAATCAGAAAGATTATGTTGTCAGGTTGCGCATCAATATCACCGCTAATGTTGATATCCATGTTTTTACCGTTAAGCAGGTCGCCTTGAATATCGCTATTCAGGTCTTTTATCTTAAAGTGTTTACCCTCAGCACCATTGAAGAAAATACCTTTAATGTTGACCTTAGCATTAACAGCAGGCTGATTAGCAGTGATGGCGAAGTTTGTATCTAAATCTATAGGCTCTGCTAATGCGATACGGCCAGATGTTAAGTTGAACTCACTGATGCTGTATTTTGCATCTTGTGTTTCATCCACATAATTAACGGCTGAGTTGGTAATATGAATGCCCTGCACATCAAGTGTTACATCAGTTGATTCAGCGTCTTCTTCATTACTTAATAAATCATCGTAATTAGTTGTGCCATCTTTGTATTTCACAATATTGGCTTTAGCGCCATCAATATAAATAGTATCAATGACGAGTGAATTTTTGAGTAAAGGCAATACAGCCAGTGCGACTTTTGCACTATTAATAGAAGCAAATTCTTGTTCAGATTGATGCTCTGAAAGTGAAACTTTACCTAAGTTTGCACCAAGTTTTGGCCAAAAAGTAAGCTTAATGTCACCATCAATAATGAGTGTGCGGTCTTTTTCTGCCTTAACGCTATCGATGATTTGTTGTTTGTGGTCGTTAGGGTCAAATGTGGCAGCAAAATAGGCCATCGCTAAGAGTATTAAAAGGATAATGCCACCAACACCCCATGCGGCATATTTCAAAAGTTTTTTCATTGATGATCCTTATTAATGATTAGGCGACCGAACGACTCACAAATTTAATACTTTGATAATCAATCGCAGAAAAAGTTTACCAATAATAGAAAAGCACGATGGCCCCGAATACAATACGATACCATGCAAACACGGTGAAATCATTGTTCTGCACGTAACGAATCAGCACTTTAATCACGACTAATGCAGCGATAAATGCTGTTACGAAGCCAATGAAAATGATCATTAAATCATCGGCTACTAGCAAATCTCTGCTCTTATATAAATCATACGCTGTTGCCGCAAACATCACAGGCACGGCTAAGAAGAATGAAAACTCTGTTGCCGCAGGTCTAGACAAGCCAAATAACATACCGCCAATAATGGTTGAGCCAGCCCTGGATGCACCTGGAATCAGTGCGATTGCTTGAGCAAAGCCAACTTTAAGTGCGTGCTTCCAGTTCATGTCGTCAACATCGTTGATGACAACTTTGGGCAATTTTTTTTCTATCCATAAGATAATAAAGCCACCAATAATCAGTGCGATAGCAACGGACTTAGGGTTGAATAATAATTCTTTAATTTGGTGGTGGAATGCTAGGCCAAGTATGGCAAGCGGCAAAAAGGCAATCAATAAGTTGATGACAAACTGCTGTGATTTTGCTTCATTTAAATTGACAGCTACATGTGTAAACTTTTGTCGGTATTGCCATACAACAGCTAGAATAGCGCCTAACTGGATAACAATTTCAAATACATCACGTTTTTCTTTTGTTAAAAACTCAAGTAAATCGCCAACGATAATGAGGTGACCTGTGCTGCTGATGGGTAGAAATTCAGTTGCACCTTCTACGATGCCCATGATGACGGTTTTGAGAATTAAAATAATATCCATAACGTTGTTAAATT
>JAZGEZ010000043.1:0-18818 GCA_036479055.1 Methylophilaceae bacterium
GTCGTCACACACCATTCTTCCAAGGATACCGCCCACAGTTCTACTTCCGCACAACGGACGTAACAGGCGCGGTTGACTTACCAAAAGGCACAGAAATGGTCATGCCAGGTGATAACGTATCAATCACTGTAGAACTGATCGCACCAATTGCGATGGAAGAAGGTTTACGCTTCGCCATTCGTGAAGGTGGCCGTACCGTTGGTGCGGGTGTTGTGGCTAAGGTGATTGCTTAGTTAAGTAATTTAAAATAAAACGGCAGGCTAAAGTCTGTCGTTTCGCTCTTTTTAAGGAAAAAACATGGCAGCTCAAAAAATTCGTATACGTTTAAAAGCGTTTGACTATCGTTTGATTGATCAATCAGCATTAGAAATTGTTGAAACAGCTAAACGCACAGGTGCTGTAGTAAAAGGCCCTGTACCATTGCCAACGCGTATTGAACGTTTTGATATTTTACGCTCACCGCATGTGAATAAAACTTCACGCGATCAGTTTGAAATCAGAACGCATCAGCGTTTGATGGACATCGTTGAGCCTACAGATAAAACAGTAGATGCTTTAATGAAACTAGACCTGCCAGCAGGTGTTGACGTAGAAATTAAGTTGTAAAAAATCTGAGAGTTCGGTATAATCCGCGCTCTTTCACAGAAGTCGGTCAATTGTAATCGGCTTTTTAAATTAAATAATAAGGAATAGATCATGAGCTTAGGGCTTATTGGTCGCAAGGTGGGCATGACCCGCGTGTTTACTGAGGATGGCAATAGTATTCCGGTAACCGTATTGGAGGTCAAACCTAACCGTGTGACACAGATCAAGACTGTCGAAGCAGATGGCTATAGTGGCCTTCAAGTTGCTTTCGGCGAACGTCGTGCTAGCCGCATTACTAAGGCGCTGACTGGGCATTATGCCAAGGCTGGTGTTGCTGCGGGTTCAGGTATAAAAGAATTCAATGTTGATGCGGAAGTCACTGCCAATCATGCTGTTGGTTCAGATATCTCAGTTGAGTTGTTTGAAGCAGGGCAATTAGTCGATGTAACTGGCACATCGATTGGTAAAGGTTTTGCTGGCGGCATCAAGCGTCATCACTTCAAATCAAATCGCGCATCGCATGGTAACTCTAAAGCACATAAAAAAATGGGTTCGCAGGGTATGGCACAAGATCCGGGTCGAGTATTTCCTGGTAAGCGCATGGCTGGCCATTTAGGTGACGATAAAGTAACCACTCAAAATTTAGAAGTTGTGCGTGTGGATTCAGAGCGCAACCTATTGTTGATTAAGGGTGCTATTCCAGGTTCCAAAGGCGGTGACGTTGTCGTACGTCCTGCTATTAAGACAAAAGCCACCAAATCGCGAGGGGCTAAATAATGGAAATCAAGCTAATAGATAATAAAGGCAAGGCCGCTAAAAAAGGCGTAACAGTGTCAGAGGCTGCTTTTGGTCGTGAATTTAATGAGGCATTAGTGCATCAGGTAGTCGTTGCTTATATGGCAAATGCCCGCACATCAACACGTGCACAAAAAACACGTGGTACTGTCAACCATTCAACGAAGAAGCCTTACAGCCAAAAAGGAACAGGTAACGCACGTGCTGGTATGACGTCGAGCCCGATCTGGCGTGGGGGTGGTCGTGCATTCCCAGCGAGCCCTAAAGATAACTATACACATAAAGTAAACCGTAAAGCTTACCGTGCTGGTATGCAAACGATTCTTTCTGAGTTGGTGCGTCAAGAGCGTATTGCTGTGGTTGAGGACTTTAAAGTCGACACGCCAAAAACCAAGCAATTCGTAGAGAAGATTAAAGGTCTGGGTTATGCAGACGGTGTGTTGCTCCTGACAGATGGCTTTGATGAGAATTTATATTTATCTTCACGTAACCTTACTAATGTAATGGTGATTGAAGCACAGCATGCTGACCCAGTTAGCTTGGTTCGCTTCCCTAAGGTGTTAGCGACAGCTGGTGCCGTGAAGAAGCTTGAGGAGATGTTAGCATGAGCGCACTAATTCACACTCAAGACCGCTTATTGCAAGTGATTCTTGCACCGCAAGTAACTGAGAAAGCTACTTATGTTGCTGATAAATATCAGCAAATTGCTTTTAAAGTGCGTAAAGACGCAACCAAACCTGAAATTAAAGCAGCTGTTGAGCTTGTGTTTAAGGTTGAAGTTGAGACTGTTACAACAGCGAATGTGCTGGGAAAAACAAAGCGTGCTGGCCGTACTGTCGGTAAACGCAACGACTGGAAGAAAGCTTATGTAAGCTTGAAACCAGGCCAAGAAATTAACTTCGCAGCTGGCGAATAAGGAGAGAAGATATGGCACTAGTTAAAGTCAAACCAACTTCCCCGGGTCGTCGTGGTCTTGTTAAAGTTGTTACACCAGGGTTGCATAAAGGCAAGCCGCACGCGCCGTTGTTGGAAAGTCAAAGTAAAAATGCAGGCCGTAATAATAACGGTCGCATTACGACACGTCATCAAGGCGGTGGTCATAAGCAGCACTATCGCATCATTGACTTCCGTCGTAACAAAGATGGCATTCCTGCGAAAGTGGAACGTATCGAATATGACCCTAACCGTACAGCGCACATTGCATTGCTATGTTATGCGGATGGTGAGCGCCGTTATATTATTGCGCCACGCGGAATTGTGGCAGGTGATGAGCTGATCAGTGGTTCAGAGGCGCCTATTAAACCAGGTAATGCTTTACCATTACGTAACATCCCAGTAGGTAGTACGATTCATTGTATTGAAATTCAGCCAGGTAAGGGTGCGCAGGTTGCACGCTCAGCTGGCACTTCAGTTCAATTGCTAGCACGAGAGGGTATTTATGCACAGTTACGTTTGCGTTCAGGCGAGGTTCGTCGTGTGCATGTTGACTGTAAAGCAACGCTAGGTGAAGTGGGTAATGAAGAGCACTCTTTACGTTCTATTGGTAAAGCCGGTGCAATGCGCTGGCGCGGTGTGCGTCCTACGGTTCGCGGAGTAGTAATGAACCCAGTCGATCACCCGCATGGTGGTGGTGAAGGTCGTACTGCTGCTGGTATGAACCCAGTGAGTCCTTGGGGTGTGCAAACTAAAGGTTATCGCACGCGTAACAATAAACGTACGGACAATATGCGCATTAGTCGTCGTCCGAGAGGCGTAAGGTAGAAAATATGGCACGTTCAATTAAAAAAGGCCCATTTGTAGATGGGCATCTTGCAAAAAAAGTAGAAGTGGCTGCAGCAACGCGTGATCGCAAGCCTATTAAGACTTGGTCGCGCCGCTCTACTATCTTGCCAGATTTTATTGGGTTAACGATTGCTGTGCATAATGGAAAAATGCATGTGCCAGTACTCATTTCTGAAAACATGGTAGGTCACAAGCTTGGTGAATTTGCGCAAACGCGCACTTTCAGAGGACATGCTGCTGACAGAAAAGCGAAGAAATAGGAGCTTATGATGGAAGTAACAGCAATCTTAAAAGGTGTGCATCTATCTCCGCAAAAGGCACGGTTAGTCGCCGACCTTGTGCGTGGCAAGAAAGTGGACCATGCATTAGATATATTGGCTTTCACCCCTAAAAAAGGGGCGGAGTTAATTAAAAAAGTAGTGGAATCAGCTATTGCTAATGCAGAACACAATAACGGTGCTGATATTGATGAGTTGAAAGTGACTTCAATTTATGTTGATAAAGGCATTGTACTAAAAAGAATTCGCGCTCGTGCCAAAGGTCGTGCTGGGCGTATCCTTAAACCAACCTGCCACATTCATGTGACAGTCGGCGATACAAAGGCGTAATATGGGACAAAAAATACATCCAACCGGCTTTCGCTTAGCCGTTCAAAAAAACTGGTCATCACGTTGGTATGCAAATTCTAGAGACTTTCCAGAATTATTGCAGAACGATATTAAAGTGAGGGAGTTCTTAACCAAGAAATTGGTCAATGCAGCTGTTAGCCGTATTGTGATAGAGCGACCTGCTAAGAATGCAAAAATTACTATTCATAGTGCGCGACCAGGTGTTGTGATTGGTAAAAAGGGTGAAGATATCGAAGCTTTGCGTACGTCGCTACAAGGCATGATGGGTGTGCCAGTACACTTGAATATTGAAGAAATACGCAAGCCCGAGCTTGATGCAGCCCTAATAGCACAAAGTATCGCTCAGCAATTGGAAAAACGAGTAATGTTCCGCCGTGCAATGAAGCGTGCAATGCAAAATGCAATGCGCCTAGGCGCTAAAGGCATTAAGATTATGAGTGCTGGCCGTTTGAATGGAATTGAAATCGCACGGACTGAATGGTATCGCGAAGGACGGGTGCCGTTACATACGTTGCGTGCTGATATTGATTATGGTGTGGCAGAAGCATTAACTACATATGGCATTATCGGTATTAAAGTTTGGGTATTTAAAGGTGAAGTTTTTACTGATAATAAGCAAGCCGCAGAACAGGTTGCTCCAGCAGCAGCTGATGCGGAACCAGAGAAAAAAGTAAGAAAGCCGAGGGTTAAAGATGCTACAGCCGTCTAGACAAAAATTTCGTAAGATGCAAAAAGGCCGTAATAAAGGCATTGCAACAACGGGTAATAAAGTTAGTTTTGGTGATTTTGGATTAAAAGCAATTGGACGTGGCCGTATTACTGCACGTCAAATTGAGGCTGCACGTCGAGTGATGACGCGCCACATTAAACGTGGTGGCCGCGTATGGATTCGCATTTTTCCAGACCAGCCAATTTCTAAAAAGCCAGCTGAAGTGCGTATGGGTAAAGGTAAAGGTAGTGTTGAGTACTACATCGCACAAATCAAGCCAGGTAAAATGTTGTATGAAATGGATGGCGTAAGCGAAGAGCTTGCACGTGAAGCATTTAGGTTAGCAGCTGCTAAGTTGCCAATTCCTACTGTATTCATGACGCGTCAACTAGGCGGTTAAGGAAGAGATGATGAAAGCTACTGAATTAAGAGAAAAAAATACGGACGAGTTGAATAAGGAGTTGATTGAATTGCGCCGAGCACAATTTTCATTGCGCATGCAAGCGGCTACTCAACAGCTTAACAACTCAGATCAAATTTTAAAGACACGACGCAATATTGCGCGTGTCAAGACTGTGCTAGCTGAAAAAGCTAAAGCCTAAGAGGAAAGATGATGACAGAAAAACAAGTAAAAGTCGTTCGCTCTTTAAGCGGCCGTGTCGTAAGTGACAAAATGGATAAAACAGTTAGTGTATTAGTGGAGCGTAAGGTTAAGCATCCTCTACTCGGTAAAGTGATGTCTAAGTCAAGAAAATTACATGCCCATGATGAAACTAACGAGTGTAAAGAAGGCGATATCGTTACCATTACAGAAAGTCGCCCACTCGCTAAGCATAAAACATGGGTGGTAAGTGATGTTACTAGGAAAGCAAATTAAGGTTTGCTTCAAAACGCAGTAAAAATTTACATTTTCTAGTTGCTAGGGAATGTAAATAAGTTGTATAATGTTGCACTTTTCGGCGCTCGTACATTATTGGTAATTTTGGATAATGGACAAAAAGCAAGCGCCCCAATACTGACCGTGGTCAATAGGCCGGAACCATTTTAATGGCGGCTGTTTTGGTAAATACGGATTAAGTTGGAGATTATTTCATGATTCAAATGCAGTCAAGGCTAGAAGTCGCCGATAACACAGGCGCGCGTTCTGTACAGTGTATTAAAGTGCTGGGTGGCTCAAGACGTCGTTACGCAGGTGTTGGTGACGTCATTAAAGTTGCCATCAAAGATGCGGCTCCTCGTGGTCGTGTTAAAAAAGGCGAAGTTTATGATGCAGTAGTCGTCCGCACTGCTAAAGGCGTGCGCCGGCCAGACGGTTCTCTGATTAAGTTTGATAGCAATGCTGCAGTTTTATTGACGCCTAAGCTTGAACCAATTGGTACACGTATTTTTGGCCCAGTAACGCGTGAGTTGCGTAGTGAGCGTTTCATGAAAATCGTTTCTTTAGCTCCTGAAGTGTTATAAGAGCGAAAGAAGAGGGTATAAAAATGAGTAAAATTCTTAAAGGTGATCAAGTCATCGTCAATGCAGGTAAAGATAAAGGTAAGCGCGGTGTTGTTTCGCGTTTGCTAGAGGACGGCTTGGTTGTTGTGGAAGGTATTAATTTAGCTAAGAAGCATGAGAAGCCTAATCCTATGAAGGGTGTTGCAGGTGGAATTGTTGCTAAAGAAATGCCAATTCAAATTTCTAATATTGCCTTATATAACGTGGCGACAGAAAAAGCAGACCGAGTGGGCTACAAAGTGCTTAAAGATGGTCGCAAGATTCGGGTATACAAGTCAAACGGCGAAGCTGTTGAAGCTTAGGTGAGTGAATAGGATAAATTATGGCGCGCTTAAAACAATTTTATAAAGAGTCAGTCGTTAAAGATTTGACTGAAAAGTTTGGTTACACCTCGGTTATGCAGGTGCCAAAAATTGAAAAAATCATTATCAACATGGGTGTTGGTGAAGCAGTTGCAGATAAGAAGGTAATGGAGCATGCGGTTGGTGACATGGAAAAAATTGCCGGCCAAAAAGCAATCGTAACCAAAGCTAAGAAGTCTGTTGCTGCATTTAAAATTCGCGATGACTATCCAGTGGGTTGCAAAGTTACACTGCGACGTGAGCGCATGTATGAATTCTTTGATCGCTTGGTTACGGTGGCAATTCCTCGTGAAAGAGATTTTCGAGGCCTTTCCCCGAAATCATTTGATGGGCGGGGCAACTATAATATGGGGATTAAAGAGCAGATTATATTCCCAGAGATTGACTACGATAAAATCGATACGATTCGCGGTATGAATATTACCATTACGACAACCGCAAAAACTGACGAAGAAGCTAAAGCACTGCTTTCTGCGTTTAACTTTCCTTTTAGAGGTTAACACATGGCAAAAACATGTATGACAGAGCGCGAGAAAAAACGACGCGCTACCGTAAAAAAATTCGCTGCAAAACGAGCTGCGATAATGGCAATTATTAACGATCAAAACGTTAGTGTGGAAGAGCAACGTGAGGCACGTTTGAAGTTGCAAGCGTTGCCACGCAACGCTAGCCCTGTGCGGTTACGTAATCGTTGTGCGCTTACTGGCCGTCCTCGTGGCGTGTTTAGTAAATTTGGAATTGGACGTAGTAAATTGCGTGACTTGATGATGGCTGGCAAAGTGCCAGGTGTTACCAAGGCTAGCTGGTAAAAAAGGAATAGATCTATGAGTATGAGTGATCCAATTGCCGACATGTTAACGCGTATTCGCAACGCGCAAAGTGTTAATAAAGTATCGGTTTCAATGCCAGCATCTAAATTAAAAGGTGCTATTGCTAATGTGCTTAAGGACGAAGGTTATATCGAGGATTTCGCAGTGGAGCCAAATGATGGCAAACCATTGTTAAATATAGGCCTTAAATATTATGCTGGTCGTCCAGTGATTGAGAAGATTGAGCGTGTTAGTAAACCGGGTTTACGTGTTTACAATAGTGGACAAAATATACCTAAAGTAATGAATGGCCTTGGTGTGACGATTATGTCTACATCTAAGGGTGTAATGACAGATCGTAAAGCACAGGCTGCCGGCGTCGGCGGTGAACTTCTGTGCATAGTGGCTTAGGAGAAGCAGATGTCACGTATTGCTAAAAATCCAGTAGCCATTCCAGAAAAAGTGGAAGTGGTGTTGAGTGCTGAAAGTATCGCTGTTAGTGGCCCACTAGGCAAATTGTCACAACCGCTTACTGGGGTTGTTAATTTAAACCGTGATGGTGAAGCTATTACCTTTACAGCGGCTAATGATAGTGCGCATGCGCGGGCTATGTCAGGTACATTACGTTCTTTGGTTGCCAATATGGTGCAAGGTGTGTCAGTGGGGTTTTCTCGCAAACTTACTTTGGTAGGTGTTGGTTATAAAGCGCAAGCGCAAGGGCAAATGTTAAATCTTGAGCTAGGTTACTCACATCCAATTAGTCATAAGATGCCAGAAGGTGTGACAGTGAAAACGCCATCACCAACAGAAGTTGAATTGTCGGGGGTGGATAAACAAGTTGTGGGCCAAGTGGCCGCACAAATTCGCGGATATCGTGAACCAGAGCCATATAAAGGCAAGGGTGTTCGTTATTCAGATGAAGTGGTTCAGATTAAAGAATCTAAGAAAAAATAGTAGTAATTTAGGAAAATAAGGCTAAAACATGACTACCGTAAACAATCGTCAGCGCCGTGCACGTAAAACCCGTGCCGTTATTGCGGGACAATCAGTGACACGCTTAACTGTGCACCGTACTAATATGCATATCTATGCACAAGTGATCGATGCATCAGGTGGAAAAATATTGGCTAGCGCTTCTACAGTAGAAGCAGAAGTGCGTAAAAAGGTTAAAAGTGGTGGCAATGTAGAAGCAGCCGCAGTGATTGGTAAGCGTATAGCTGAGAAAGCAAAAAAAGCAGGCGTAACCACAGTAGCTTTTGATCGTTCAGGCAACAAATATCATGGTCGTATTCAGGCGCTGGCAGAAGCTGCGCGTGAAAATGGCCTGTCATTTTAATAAGCGAGAATAGATATGGCTAAAGGTTACGAACAACAGGCACAGCAAACTGATGGTTTGCGTGAAAAAATGATTTCAGTTAATCGTGTGAGTAAAACGGTTAAAGGTGGTCGTATCATGAGCTTCGCTGCGTTAAGTGTCGTAGGTGATGGCGATGGTGGCGTTGGCATGGGTAAAGGTAAGGCGCGTGAAGTCCCAACTGCGGTACAAAAAGCAATGGAAGAAGCGCGGCGTGAGATGGTTAAGGTCAGTTTGAATAACGGTACGCTTTATCACACTGTTATTGGTGAGTTTGGTGCTGCTAAAGTGCTGATACAGCCAGCCCCTGAAGGCACGGGCATTATTGCCGGCGGTGCGATGCGTGCGATTTTTGAGGTAATGGGTGTGACGAATGTAACAGCAAAATGTATCGGCTCAGCCAACCCCTATAATGTTGTGCGCGCTACGTTAAAAGGCTTAGAAGCAATGAATACGCCTGCTGACATAGCGGCTAAACGCGGTAAATCAGTTGAAGAGATTAGAGGCGAATAGATGGCTAAAGCAAATAAAGATAATGGCGCTACTGTAAAGGTCACTTTAATTAAAAGTGTAATCGGTAGACTTGAGTCTCATCGTGCCACAGTTAAAGGTCTGGGCTTGCGCCGTATGCATCATACGGTAGAGTTGCAAGATACGCCTGCAATACGCGGCATGATAAATAAGATCAACTATCTACTGAAGGTAGAAGGATAATGGAATTAAATACAATTAAACCCAGTGAAGGCGCTAAAAAAGAATCACGTCGTATCGGACGTGGTATCGGTTCTGGCTTTGGTAAAACTGGGGGTCGTGGCCATAAAGGCCAGCATTCTCGTTCTGGTAGAACGCATAGAGTTGGTTTCGAAGGCGGTCAAATGCCTGTACAACGCCGTTTACCAAAACGTGGGTTTAGATCAATGACTAAAGCTAACACAGCACGCATTCGTACGAGTGAATTATTGGGTTTGGATGCAAAAGTGATTGACTTGGCGGCATTAAAAGAAGCTAAAGTCGTCTCTGGTCGCGTAACAGCTGCAAAAGTTTATTTGTCTGGTGAGCTGGATAAAAAAATCCAAGTGCAAGGTTTGCTACTGAGCAAAGGTGCACGGGCAGCAATCGAAGCGGCCGGCGGCAAAGTGGTAGAAGCGTAAGAGAATAAACTTGGCACAAGATAACTTATTAAAATCTTTTGGAAAAATGAGCGAGCTTAAGAGCCGCTTGTGGTTTGTGCTGGGTGCTTTGGTTGTGTTCCGCCTTGGCTCTCATATACCTGTACCAGGAATAGATCCAGTTGCGATGAAACAGTTTTTTGATTCACAGAGCGATGGCATTTTAGGTATGTTTAATATGTTTTCAGGCGGCTCACTAGAGCGTTTTTCTGTGTTTGCACTTGGTATTATGCCTTACATTTCAGCCTCGATTATTATGCAGTTGTTGCAGGTGGTATCGCCAAAACTAGAGCAGTTGAAAAAAGAAGGTGAAGCTGGTCGTCGTGTTATTACTAAATATACACGTTACGGAACGGTGCTTTTGGCCACTTTCCAAGCACTAGGTATTGCGATTGCCTTTGAGGGTCAGGCGCTTGATCCAGGGATGGCCTTTAGGTTCACTACAGTAGTAACTTTGGTCGGTGGGACGATGTTTTTGATGTGGCTAGGCGAGCAGATTACTGAACGTGGTATAGGGAACGGTATTTCAATTATCATTTTTGCAGGTATTGTAGCTGGGTTGCCACGTGCCATTGGCGGGACTTTAGAGCTGGCTCGTACGGGTGCTTTCTCAGTGCCATTAGTTGTATTTTTGTTGGTGATGGTTGTATTAGTCACGGCGCTCGTCGTTTTTGTAGAGCGTGGTCAGCGTAAGATTACAGTTAACTACGCCAAGCGCCAAGTCGGCAATAAGTTAATGGGTGGTCAAACTACGCATTTGCCATTGAAACTTAATATGGCAGGTGTGATTCCGCCTATCTTTGCTTCAAGTATTATTCTGTTCCCAGCCTCATTAGCTGGGTGGTTTGGTAGCAGCGAAAGTATGTATTGGTTAAAAGATTTGTCCGGTGCTATTTCGCCAGGGCAACCTATTTATATATTGTTATTTGCATCAGCTATTTTGTTCTTCTGTTTCTTTTATACGGCGTTAGTATTTAACCCTAAAGAAACAGCTGACAACTTGAAAAAAAGCGGAGCGTTTATTCCAGGTATACGTCCTGGTGAGCAAACTGCAAAATATATAGATACGATTATGGGCAGGTTGACACTGATAGGGGCTATTTATATTACCTTGGTTTGTTTGTTGCCAGAGTTTCTAAGTTTGAAATTTAATACCCCATTCTATTTTGGTGGGACTTCATTGTTAATTATTGTTGTTGTAACAATGGACTTTATGGCACAAGTGCAGTCACATTTGATGTCGCATCAATATGATGGCTTATTGAAAAAAGCAAACTTTAAAGGCAAAGCAACAAATCGCTAGTCTTTAAGATTGAGAGTAGATATATTTGGACGCAAATTTTATTTGTGTAAAGTACAAAAAATTAAGTAGCTAAAGAGGTTAATTATGAGAGTTCGTGCATCAGTTAAAAGATTATGCCGTAACTGTAAAATGGTACGTCGTCGTGGCGTGTTGCGTGTTATTTGTACAGACCCACGCCATAAGCAACGTCAGGGTTAGTTATTGATTTAGCTTGTGTTTAGTTTGAAAGTTGAAATACAAACTGTTAAAATGCAAGGCTTTTTTTATTTGATTGCTGCAGTAAGTAGTGATTCATTTTGGAGTTAAGAGTATGGCTCGTATTGCTGGGGTAAATGTCCCAAATCATAAACATACAGAGATCGCGCTAACGTCGATTTTTGGTATCGGTAAAACCTCTGCTAAGAGCATTTGTGCGGCAGCAGGTGTTTTAACGACTGCAAAAATTAAAGACTTGAACGATGGTGAAGTTGAAAAGCTACGTGAAGCAGTTGCTCAATTTACTGTAGAGGGTGATTTGCGTCGCGAAGTATCAATGAATATTAAGCGTTTGATGGATTTAAGCTGTTACCGTGGTGTGCGTCATCGTCGCGGTATGCCAGTTAGAGGGCAGCGTACTAAAACTAATGCACGTACGCGTAAAGGCCCTATCAAGCCTATTAAGCAAGGTAAATAAAGTCAATTAATTAAAAATTATTTGTAAGGATAGTACAACATGGCAAAAGCTAATGTACGCGTAAGAAAAAAGGTTAAAAAGAATATTGCAGAGGGCGTAGCCCACGTGCATGCTTCGTTTAATAATACAATTATTACGATTACCGATCGTCAAGGCAATGCGTTGTCATGGGCTACTTCTGGTGGACAAGGCTTTAAAGGCTCTCGTAAGAGCACACCATTTGCGGCACAAGTTGCGGCAGAAGTTGCTGGAAAATCAGCACAAGAGAATGGTGTTAAGAATTTAGAAGTGCGCATTAAGGGCCCTGGCCCAGGACGTGAGTCTGCAGTACGCGCACTGAATGCCGCTGGTTTTAAGATTACTAGCATTACTGATGTGACGCCTGTGCCGCATAATGGCTGTCGCCCACCTAAAAAACGTCGCATTTAAGCGCAAAAGATTACTGGAGAATTATCTTGGCAAGAAATTTAGACCCGAAGTGCCGTCAGTGTCGTCGCGAAGGCGAGAAGTTATTTCTAAAAGCTGAAAAATGCTTTACTGATAAATGTGCAATAGAAAAACGTAACTTCCCACCAGGTCAACACGGTCAACGTCGCAGCTCACGTTTATCAGATTATGGTGTTCAGTTACGTGAAAAACAAAAAGTACGCCGTATTTATGGTGTGCTAGAAAAACAGTTCCGTAGCTACTATGCAGAAGCTGACCGTAGAAAAGGCGTAACGGGTGAAAACTTGTTGCAATTGCTTGAGTGTCGTCTAGATAACGTTGCTTATCGCATGGGCTTAGCGGGTTCTCGTACCGAAGCGCGCCAAGTGGTTAAACATAATGGCGTTTTAGTGAATGGAAAGCGCGTTAATATCCCTTCTTACCAAGTAAGAGCCGGTGATATTGTTTCAATTGCAGAAGCATCTAAAAAGCAGTTGCGTATTACATCTGCACTAGAAGCAGCAGCTGAACGCGGTTTTCCTGAGTGGTTGGAAGTTGATGTAAAAGCATTGAGCGGTACATTTAAATCCGCACCACAACGCGATGACTTGCCTTCAACCATTAACGAATCATTGGTAGTTGAGTTGTATTCCAAGTAATTAATACTTGAATACATTTTGATTATTAACCAATTACGTCAAGGACTTTTATGCAGAGCAACCCTACAGAATACTTAAAACCACGTGTAGTTAATGTGGAAGAAATAACACCGTTAAGAGCGCGTGTTACGTTAGAACCAATGGAGCGTGGCTTCGGCTTTACCCTGGGTAATGCTTTACGCCGTGTATTATTATCTTCCATTCCAGGCTTCGCGATTACGGAAGTTAAAATTGATGGTGTCGTACATGAGTACTCAACCATCGAAGGCGTACAAGAAGATGTTGTTGATATTTTGCTAAATCTTAAAGGTGTAGCATTAAAGCTCAATACTAAATCAGATACTATCCTCACATTGAGTAAATCAGGTGAAGGTGTCGTAACGGCAGCAGATTTTGATTCAGGTCATGATGCTGAAATTGTGAACCCAGATCACGTGATTGCAAATTTAACTAAAGGTGGGAATTTGAACCTTGAGGTTAAAGTTGAAATGGGTCGCGGCTATCAACCGGTTCCTGTACGTGAAAAAGTAAACCAAGAAGACCGTACGCTAGGCTTTATCATGGTGGATGCTTCATTTAGTCCGATTTATAAAGTCAGCTATCAAGTGGAAAGTGCACGTGTAGAGCAACGTACAGACTTAGATAAGCTTATTATGGATGTAGAAACCAATGGTATTGTAGATCCAGAACAAGCAATCCGTGATGCTGCAGCTGTCTTAATGGGTCAATTATCAGTGTTTGCAAACCTAGAAGGTGCACCAAGTGAGGAAGAGGAAGCCGCAGTACCACAAGTGGATCCAATACTACTACGCCCAGTTGATGATTTAGAATTGACAGTACGTTCAGCAAATTGCTTAAAAGCAGAGAATATTTTCTATATTGGTGATTTGATTCAGCGTTCTGAAAATGAATTATTAAAAGCGCCAAACTTAGGCCGTAAGTCATTGAATGAAATTAAGGATGTATTAGCTTCAAAAGGCCTAACATTAGGGATGAAGTTAGAAAATTGGCCACCTGTTGGTCTTGAAAAAGCTTAAAAGCTAAATTTTAAAAGTTTAAGGAAATTACTATGCGTCACGGTAATCAGAATAGAAAATTAAATCGTACGAGCAGTCATCGTGCAGCAATGTTTCGTAACATGTCAGTTTCATTGCTTCGTCATGAAGTGATTAGAACAACTTTGCCTAAGGCAAAAGAGTTGCGCAAATATGCAGAGCCACTAATTACATTGGGTAAAGAGGCAACATTGGCAAATCGCCGTATTGCTTTTAGTCGCCTGCGTGATCGTGAAATTGTAGGTAAATTATTTGGTGAGTTAGGCCCACGCTATAATGCGCGCAAAGGCGGTTACTTACGTATTCTTAAATGTGGTTTCCGTAATGGTGATAATGCACCAATGGCATTTGTTGAGCTAGTTGATCGACCAGAAGCAAGCGAAGCAGTAGAAGCAGAATAGTTTAAGTAATCATGTGTTTCAAAAGCCAGCTGAATGCTGGCTTTTTTGTTATTGGTTGCTCTAAACTAAGTCTGCTTTATGAGTGCGTTAATATCATTAGCATTAAAAGGCCAGTCGAGCTCTTTTTTATTGTCATTTCTGTGTAAGACGGGAATGCGTGTAGCATATAATGCTAGCAATGAATCGCTACCTGAGATGTCAATAATTTCCAGTTGGTCCGCATTAGTAGTGCTTAAGATGATTTCATACGCTTGGTCACATAGATGGCAATATGAGGTTGTAAAAAGTTTAAGTGGAAATAATGTAGGCATTTTATTTAGTAATCTATAAAAAAACAGCATAATAGCGTTTTGCAGTATAAACGTTTTAAGGTATTGCATGACTGATATTCAAGACTCAAAAGAAAGTTTAAGTAAAACGCTAGAACAGGTCATTTCTTTATTAGAGAAACACCCGTTTGTGGATGATTCTGTCTACAAGCATGAGATGACTAAACCTGATTTAGTGGAGTCGTCTGTTCAACTGAAAAATAAAATAGAACTACAAAACATACTGCAAGACTTACACCCGGCAGATGTTGCGCATATTTTAGAGGCATTGCCAGTCGATGACCGGTTATACCTATGGGACTTAGTTAAAGTCGATCGAGATGGCGATATTCTGTTAGAGGTTTCGGATGCTGTTAGACAGACACTGATTGCAGATATGGATAGTGATGAGTTGCTTGCCGCGGCAGAGCAGCTTGATGCGGATGAATTAGCAGATTTAGTGCCTGATTTACCTAAGGATGTCTCGCAAGACTTAATGGATAGCCTTGATGCGCTTAACCGTGAGCGTTTGCAATCAGCATTGTCATACCCAGAGGAGACTGTTGGTTCATTAATGGACTTTGATATTCTCACCATTCGTGAAGACATTACGATTGAAGTGGCTTTGAGGTATTTTCGGCGTTTGGATGAATTACCAAACCACACTGATAAAATATTTGTGATTGATCGGCATGACAATATCAAGGGTGTTTTGTCTTTGTCAAAAATGTTAGTTAACGAACCAGAAACAAAAATTGAAAGTGTCATGGCTGAAGACGTCGTCTTGTTCCATCCTGATGATATAGCGGATGAGGCAGCGAAAGCATTTGAGCGATATGATTTAGTCAGTGCACCTGTTGTTGATGATGATAATAAGCTAGTAGGTCGTTTAACAGTAGACGAAGTGATGGACTATATTCGTGAAGAGTCTGACTCAGACAAGCTTTCTATGGCTGGCTTGCGCGAAGAGGAGGACTTCTTCTCTACTGTCTGGAAATCAGTACAAAACCGTTGGGCATGGCTGGCAATCAATTTAATCACCGCTATAATCGCTTCACGTGTTATTGGCTTATTCGAAGGGTCAATTGCGAAAGTTGTGGCACTAGCGACGCTGATGCCAATCGTAGCGGGTATTGGTGGCAATTCTGGCAACCAGACAACAACAATGATTGTGCGTGGGCTAGCGTTAGGACAGATATCAGGCAGTAATATGAGCGCACAAATTAGCAAGGAGCTCGGCGTGTCATTGATAAATGGCTTGATATGGGGCGGTGTGCTAGGCGTGTTTACCTATTTGTTGTATGGCGATTACCGCCTAAGCTTGGTCATGACCTCAGCAATCACACTCAACCTACTATTAGCCGCTGTGATGGGCGTTATGATTCCTTTGGTGATGAATCGGTTTGGTAAAGACCCAGCTGTAGGCTCAAGTGTGCTAATTACGGCAATGACAGACAGTGGAGGATTCTTTATCTTTTTAGGCTTGGCGACAATATTCTTATTGTAAGTGTCTGCCTTAGTGGGCACATAAAAAATCCCGCATCTGCGGGATTTTTTAATGGAACGCGAATAAAATAAGGATGAACTATTTTATCTTGTTCTCTTTATACATGACATGCTTACGAACAACAGGATCAAATTTTTTGATTTCCATTTTTTCTGGCATGGTACGTTTGTTTTTAGTCGTGGTATAGAAATGACCTGTACCAGCACTTGACTCTAATTTGATTTTTTCACGCATCGTAATGCTCCTTATATTTTTTGACCTGCAGCACGCATTTTAGCTAATACTGCATCAATACCGTTTTTATCAATCGTGCGTAATGCAGCGTTAGTAATACGCATGCTTACCCAGCGATTCTCACTCTCAACCCAGAATTTACGGTTTTGTAAATTCGGTAAGAAACGACGTCTTGTTTTATTATGTGCGTGAGAAACATTGTTACCCACCATTGGCTTTTTGCCTGTTACCTGACATACACGTGCCATGGTTATCTCCAAATACATTGTCTTTTTCAGAAAGACGGCAATTATAGACAAAATGCAGTGGTTTTTCAACTTAAAACACGGATTTAGTGTAAATAATTAGGTGTTTTAGTGCTTTCCAGTGCTACCGAAGCCACCTTCTCCACGGTCAGTCTCAGCAAACTCGTCCACGATGTGAAACGCTGCTTGAATAACTGGCACCATTACTAGTTGTGCAATGCGCTCCATAGGGTTGAGTTCAAAGGGTTTTTCGCTACGATTCCAGCAAGAAACGAATAGCTGGCCTTGGTAGTCTGAATCAATTAAGCCAACTAAATTACCAAGTACGATGCCGTGCTTATGGCCTAAGCCAGAGCGTGGCAATATGAGTGCTGCATAGTAGGTGTTATCAATATGTATCGCCATACCGGTTGGGATTAGGATGGTTTCCCCAGATTGTATTGTTTGTGTGGCTTCTGTGCATGCGCGTAGGTCCAGGCCAGCAGAACCTAGTGTGGCATAGCTAGGCATCATATGCAGTAAGCGGTTGTCTAGTATTTTTATATCGACATTGATAGACATAGTGGTTTCTTTGGTTAGTTTAATCTGTAATTAGACACTAATTAGCAGGGAAAATCACTAGTTAGTAAAAAGCCAGTAAACATCTGGCTTTTAAATATTTAATACGAATGCTTGCCGTTAAAATTTGTAATTTGTACTTAAGCCGATCAAGTAGGTTCTATCTGCTGCAGGCTCAAACAAGCGTTTTCTGCTATCGTTAATACGTACTGAACCGATATACGCTTTATCATCATTTTCATTAATTAACACATAAAATAGTTATGGTGAATATTTAAGCTATAACATGTTGCTAATATGGTCTAGAATTTGGCGAGCAATGTTAGATTTTGAATTGCGTTGAAGTGGGTGTTTGCCATTGTCATCAATAAGGGTTACTTGATTTTGATCGCTTCCAATCGCTGATGTCACCTCATTTGCCACAATTAATGGTAGCTTTTTGGCAATACGTTTTTGAGCAGCATACTCAATCACGTTTTCAGTTTCTGCAGCAAAGCCCACACAAAAAGGGGCATTAGGTAGATTAGCAACATCCGCTAAAATATCTTTATTACGTTGTAGTTGCAAAGTTAGGCCATCCGCTTCTTTTTTTATTTTTTGAGTGGCCGTTTCAATAGGTGCGTAATCTGCTACTGCAGCAACGCTAATAAAAATATCTTGTATTTGAATGTTTTGCATCACAGCCTGATACATCTCGCTTGCACTTAACGCTTTAACTGTATTGACATTCATCGGTGATGGCAAGTGCGTATTACCACTAACGAGTGTCACGTAGGCGCCCATGTCTGTAGCAGCTTGCGCAATAGCATAGCCCATTTTTCCGCTACTTAGGTTGGTAATGCCACGAACAGGATCGATCATTTCTAGTGTTGCGCCAGCCGTAACTAACACTCTCTTACCTGCTAAGGTTTTAGGCGAGAAATGTGCATTGATTAGTGTTAACAACTCACTGGCTTCCAACATGCGGCCATCGCCTATTTCGCCGCAGGCCTGATCACCATTGCCAGGGCCAAAAACGCTGATGTTATCTGCCTCTAGTTGTGTAAAATTACGTTGTGTTGCTGGGTTTTCCCACATCTGTTTATTCATGGCAGGAGCGACCAGTAATGGGCAATCACGTGCTAAGCATAATGTCGACAGTAAATCATCAGCGCGACCGTGGAGCAATTTTGCCACGAACTCAGCACTGGCAGGTGCGATTAATATAGCATCTGCTTTTCGGCTTAATTCGATATGTGGCATACCATTATCTATACCTTCATCCCACATCCCAACAAAAACAGGCTTTCCTGACAAGGCTTGCATCGTGACAGGGGTAATGAATTTTGTTGCTGCTTCAGTCATGACAACTTGGACTTCTATGTCAGCCTTAACTAACAGGCGCACCAGTTCCGCCGCTTTGTATGCGGCTATGCCACCAGTAATACCTAATACTAAGGATTTATTTTTTTGCATATGCAATGTACATTTTTATCATGATTTATGTAATGCTTACATTTTAATATGAAACTGGATAGAACGGCTTAAAACTATGTGGCGTATGATAAGAATCAGTATTTTGTTGATTATTTTAGCAACAGTGACGCAACAGATATTTTTAGATAAAGCAGATTTAGATTGGACAGACAACTTTTATGTAGCGCTTTATCCTGTTAATGCTGATGGTAGCGATCAAGTGGCGCAGTATATTAAGACCTTGACTAAGGATGATTTTGTTGCAATAGAGACCTATTTTGCTGAAGAGGCTGGGCGGTA
>JAZGEZ010000044.1:0-15859 GCA_036479055.1 Methylophilaceae bacterium
GTCGTCACACACCATTCTTCCAAGGATACCGCCCACAGTTCTACTTCCGCACAACGGACGTAACAGGCGCGGTTGACTTACCAAAAGGCACAGAAATGGTCATGCCAGGTGATAACGTATCAATCACCGTAGAACTAATCGCACCAATTGCGATGGAAGAAGGCTTACGCTTCGCCATTCGTGAAGGTGGCCGTACCGTTGGTGCGGGTGTTGTGGCTAAGGTGATTGCTTAGTTTAAGTAATGCTAAAGAAACTACGCTGATCTAGCGTAGTTCTTGATGTTAGTAGTTGTGGTACCTGCAGGCCAATAGCTCAATTGGTAGAGTATCGGTCTCCAAAACCGAGGGTTGGGGGTTCGAAGCCCTCTTGGCCTGCCAAATAATGGTGTAACTCAATGTTTGAGTTGCCGTGAAAAGTTAAGTGATTAAATATGGTAGATAAAATAAAGCTAGTGTTGTCCGTGTTGCTGGTGGCAGCAGGTATTGCTGGTTTTTATCTCATGGCAGATAAGGCGTTAGTCTTGCGCATTTTAGCAGTGATTGCTGGGGTGGTTGCGGCCGCAATTTTGTTTAAGACAACATCAACGGGTCGGCAGTTTTTTGGCTTTGCTGGAGATTCTATTGCTGAGGCGAAGCGAGTTGTTTGGCCTACACGTAAAGAAACAGTACAAACAACAATAATAGTCTTTGTGTTGGTTGTAATCGTGGCTGCATTTTTGGCGGTTGTTGATATTGGGTTTTCACATATGATTAAATGGATACTAGGACGGAGTGCTTAATGGATATGCATTGGTATGCGGTTCAAGTGTTTTCAAGTATGGAGAAATCTGTTAAAGCGGCGATTGATGAGCGCATTGAGCGTTCCGAATTGCAAGATCACTTTGGCGATATCTTGGTGCCAGTTGAAGAGGTTGTTGAAATGAAAGCGGGTGTTAAAAAGATTTCTGAGCGCAGGTTGTACCCAGGTTATGTGTTGGTGCAAATGGGGATGACTGATGCTAGTTGGCATTTGATTAAAAGTACGCCACGTGTCACCGCTTTTATTGGTGGTAGCGCACAAAAGCCAACACCGATTAAAGATAAAGAAGTAGAGATCATTTTACAGCGTATGGATGACAGTAAATCTAACCCAACGCAAAAAATGACCTTTGAAAAAGGAGAGGCTGTTCGTGTGATTGATGGCCCGTTCAAAGACTTCTCTGGCAATATTGAAGAAGTTAATTATGAGAAAAGTAAAGTGCGTGTATCAGTTTCTATTTTTGGTCGCGCAACGCCTGTTGAATTGGGTTTCAGTCAGGTTGATAAGGACATTTAGTTATCAAGGACACTTAAGTTATTAAGTGTTGTAGTAAGTATAGTGTTTTTTAACGGGGAGCTTTAACTAGTTTAAAGCGCTTGCACCCACTAAAGGAGTGTTGAAATGGCAAAAAAAGTCACAGGCTACATTAAACTGCAGATTCCTGCAGGGAAAGCCAACCCAAGTCCTCCAGTTGGTCCTGCATTGGGTCAAGCTGGTTTGAATATCATGGAATTCTGTAAAGCGTTTAACGCAGCAACGCAAGGCGTAGAGCCGGGCTTGCCGATTCCAGTTGTGATTACTGCTTTTGCAGATAAAAGCTTTACCTTTATTATGAAAACGCCGCCAGCATCTATTTTGCTGAAAAAAGCGGCAAAAATAACAAAAGGTTCAGCACGCCCACACCTTGATAAGGTGGCGACGATTACACGTAAGCAGGCTGAAGAAATTGCAACGACTAAAGAGCCGGATTTAACGGCAGCTGATATGGACGCTGCTGTACGTACGATTGCTGGCAGTGCCCGTAGTATGGGCATTATTGTGGAGGGCGAATAAGATGGCTAAAAGAATAGATGCACTTCGTGCAAAAATAGATCGTGAAAAACTGTACCCAACACAAGATGCATTAGCGCTTGTTAAAGAAGGCGCAAAAGTTAAATTTGATGAGTCTGTTGATGTTTCAATTGCTTTAGGCATTGATGCAAAGAAGTCTGATCAGTTGATTCGTGGCTCCATCGTATTGCCTAATGGCACAGGTAAGGCAACACGTGTAGCAGTTTTTGCGCAAGGTGCGCAAGCAGATGCGGCAAAAGAGGCAGGTGCCGATATTGTTGGTTTTGAAGATTTAGCGGCAGATATTAAAGGCGGCATGATGGATTTTGATGTTGTGGTCGCAACGCCAGATGCTATGCGTATTGTTGGCACATTAGGTCAAGTACTGGGCCCTCGTGGCCTAATGCCTAACCCTAAGGTTGGTACAGTCACGCCAGATGCAGCTAAAGCAGTGAAGAATGCTAAAGCAGGTCAAGTGCAATACCGTACTGATAAAGGCGGTATTATCCATTGCACTATCGGTCGCGCTTCGTTTACTGTTGAGCAACTATCAGGAAATTTAGCTGCATTGGTTGATGCTATTAATAAAGCAAAGCCAACGGCAACTAAAGGTATTTTCCTTAAGAAGCTATCAGTTTCTAGCACAATGGGTCCTGGCGTACGCGTGGATCAGGCAACAGTAACAGAATAGAATTTTTCGGGCATTTATGTCTGATTGAAAGAACTTTGGGCCTGCTGTTTTGAAGTTAAAACAACAGGAGCATCAAAGACCGTTGGGGTCCGTAAGGACTTAATTGATATGGATCTATATTGGGTGAATAAGCAGTTTAATTCCTCTGATATTTATTGGTAGATTCCAACGCAGATGGCGAACCCGATACAGGATTTGTAAGCCCTGAATCAAGGACGCCGTGAGTGGTGCAACATTTTTTGTTGTGCTTTCATTAACGGAAGGAGAAAAGACCTTGAGTCTCAATCTAACAGAGAAAAAAGCAGTAGTTGCTGAAGTCAGCGAGCAAATCGCGTCGGCGCAGGCAGTTGTTCTTGCTGAGTATCGTGGCTTGACTGTGTCAGAAATAACGACACTAAGAGCAGAAGCTAGGAAATCAGATGTTTATTTGCGTGTTCTAAAGAATACGTTAGTGCGTCGTGCTGTTGAAGGCACAGATTTTTCTAGTTTGACAGACGATATGGTTGGCCCACTAATGTTCGGTATTTCAACCGACCCAGTGGCAGCGGCCAAAGTAATGAGTAGCTTTGCGAAAGACAACGATAAATTCGTGATTAAAGCAGGCGCTATGCCAAACGAGGTGTTAAGCCTAGCAGGGATTAAAGCCTTGGCAAGCATGCCTAGTCGTGATGAGTTGCTATCTAAGCTTCTTGGTACGATGCAAGCTCCAATTGCTAAATTTGTGCAGACACTTAATGAAGTGCCTACCAAATTTGTGCGCGGGGTTGCAGCAGTACGAGATCAAAAAGAAGCAGCTTAGTTTCACATTAACTTACATATATTTTAAATTTTAGGAGTTTTACAAATGGCAATTTCAAAAGCAGATATTTTAGAAGCAATCAGCGCTATGTCAGTTTTAGATTTATCTGAACTGATTACAGAAATGGAAGAAAAATTTGGTGTTTCAGCAGCAGCAGCAGTTGCAGCAGCAGCGCCAGCGGCAGGCGGCGACGCAGGCGGGGCAGCAGCTGAACAATCAGAGTTCGATCTTGTATTAACTGCATTCGGCGAGCAAAAAGTAAGTGTTATTAAAGCGGTTCGTGAATTAACAGGCCTAGGCTTGAAAGAGGCTAAAGACTTAGTTGACGGCGCGCCAAAAACAATTAAAGAAGGTTTAGCAAAAGCAGATGCTGACGAAGCCTTGAAAAAATTAATTGAAGCAGGTGCAACTGGCGAGCTTAAATAAACTATTTAAGTGATCTAATCTAGGCTGACGGGAGACCGTCAGCCTTAGCCGTTTATAAGTAGCTAGAGCAGTAACATTTTGTAACGAATTATAAATTAACATTTTGATGTTATAAATCAAAGCATTAGGTTTTTTTTGCAGTGTTTTGTTTTCTACCCTCAAAATATCAGGAGACGCTATGAGCTATTCCTTTACCGAAAAAAAACGTATTCGTAAGAGTTTCGCTAAAAGAGAAAGTGTGCAAGAAATACCTTACTTACTTGCAATGCAGCTGGAATCTTACAAAGCTTTTCTTCAGGCGGATGCTTCACAGGATGAGCGCAAAAATACAGGCTTAGAGTCAGCATTTAGTTCAGTTTTTCCTATTGAAAGTCATTCAGGTAATGCGCGTTTAGATTATGTTAGCTATCAACTTGGTGCTGAGCCATTTGATGTAAAAGAATGTCAGCAACGTGGTTTGACTTATGCTGCACCTATCCGTGTCAAAGTACGTTTGACCATTATGGACAAAGAGGCTTCTAAGCCAACGGTAAAGGAAGTTAAAGAGCAGGAAGTCTATATGGGCGAACTGCCGCTGATGACTGAAAATGGCTCATTCGTGATTAATGGTACAGAGCGTGTGATTGTTTCACAATTGCACCGTAGCCCTGGCGTATTCTTTGAGCACGATAAAGGTAAAACACATAGTTCAGGTAAGCTGCTATTTTCTGCACGCGTGATTCCTTACCGTGGCTCATGGTTGGATTTTGAGTTTGACCCTAAAGATTACTTATATTTCCGTGTTGATCGTCGTCGTAAGATGCCAGTCACTATTCTATTAAAATCCCTTGGGTATAACGTTGAACAAATTTTAGAAATGTTTGGAGATACTGACACTTTCTATATTAGTGCTAAAGGGGTTGAGTTTGCGTTGGTGTCTGACCGCTTGCAAGGTGAAGTGGCAAAATTTGATATTGCCGATAAAAAAGGTAATGTTGTTGTTGCGCAGGATAAGCGTATTACTGTTAAGCATATCCGTGAAATCGAAAAAGCAGGGATCAAGAAAATTACAGTGCCTGCAGAATTCTTGCTTGGTCGTGCAATCGTAAAAAATCTTATCGACCAAGAAACTGGTGAAGTGATTGCAAATGCAAATGACGAGATAACTGAAGAGTTGCTCGAGAAATTGATTGAAGCAAAAGTGAAGAGTATTGATACGCTTTATTCAAATGATTTAGATCATGGGGATTTCATCTCGCAAACATTGCGTATTGATGAAGTGCCAGATCAATACAGTGCACGTACTGCTATCTACCGTATGATGCGCCCAGGTGAGCCGCCAACGGAAGACTCAGTGGAGGCGTTATTTAAAGGGCTATTCTTTAATCCAGATCGTTATGATTTGTCAATTGTTGGCCGCATGAAGTTTAATCGCCGCGCCTATCCAGGAAAGTTAGAAGAGCGTACTGCCAACTGGATGCGTCGATTTTATGAGCGTGTTGGGTCGCATGAGGACACTGGAGAAAGCATTCTGTCTACCGATGACATTTTAGCTGTGATTGGTGTGTTGCTTGAATTGCGTAATGGACATGGCGATATTGATGATATTGATCACTTAGGCAATCGTCGTATTCGTTCAGTTGGTGAATTAGCAGAGAATCAGTTCCGTGCAGGTTTAGTGCGTGTTGAGCGTGCGGTAAAGGAGCGTTTATCTCAAGCGGAATCAGATAATTTGATGCCGCATGATTTGATTAATGCGAAGCCGGTATCTAGTGCGATTCGTGAGTTCTTTGGTTCAAGTCAATTGTCACAATTTATGGACCAAACGAATCCATTGTCAGAGATTACACACAAGCGTCGTATTTCTGCATTAGGCCCAGGCGGTTTAACGCGTGAACGTGCTGGTTTTGAGGTGCGTGATGTACATACGACGCATTATGGTCGTGTATGCCCGATTGAAACACCAGAGGGTCCAAATATTGGTTTGATTAACTCGCTTGCTTTGTTCGCGCGTACGAATAAATATGGTTTCTTAGAAACGCCTTACCGTCGTGTAAAAGATAATAAAGTCACAAAAAACATCGACTTTTTATCGGCGATTGAAGAGAGTGAGTACATGATTGCGCAGGCAAACACTGAGCTAGATGCGAAAGGTGCTTTCCAGGAAGATATCGTTTCTTCACGTTATCAAAATGAATTTACGATGGCGCAACCAGATAGTGTTCAATATATGGACGTTGCACCTGGTCAGATTGTATCGGTTGCTGCCTCTTTGATTCCATTTTTGGAGCATGATGATGCCAACCGTGCGTTGATGGGAGCTAATATGCAACGTCAAGCGGTGCCATGTCTGCGCGCTGAAAAAGCGGTGGTTGGTACTGGTATTGAGCGTACTGTTGCGGTTGACTCTGGTACGATTGTACAAGCACGTCGTGGTGGCAAAGTTGATTATGTTGATTCTAGCCGAATAGTTGTGCGTGTGCATGATGATGAAGCGCAAGCTGGTGAGGTTGGTGTTGATATTTACAACCTAACTAAATATACACGTTCTAACCAAAATACAAATATTAACCAGCGCCCGTTGGTTAAGGTTGGTGACAACCTAAACCGAGGAGATGTCATTGCCGATGGCGCTTCAACCGATATGGGTGAGTTAGCGTTAGGTCAGAATATGTTGGTTGGCTTTATGCCGTGGAATGGTTTTAACTTTGAGGATTCAATCTTAATCTCAGAGCGTGTTGTTTCAGATGATCGTTATACCTCAATTCATATTGAAGAATTATCAGTAGTTGCACGCGATACTAAGTTAGGCGCAGAAGAAATCACACAAGATATCTCGAACCTATCAGAGCGTATGCTGGGTCGTTTAGATGAGGCCGGTATTATCTATATCGGCGCTGAAGTTGAAGCGGGCGATGTACTAGTAGGTAAAGTGACGCCAAAAGGAGAGACGCAATTAACACCAGAAGAGAAGTTATTACGTGCAATTTTTGGTGAAAAAGCTTCTGATGTGAAAGATACTAGTTTGCGAGTGCCATCAGGTACGAGTGGAACTGTGATTGATGTGCAAGTGTTTACACGTGAAGGGATTGATCGCGACACACGGGCGCAGCAAATTATTGATTATCAATTAGAACACTATCAGCAAGATTTGGCTGATCAAATGCGTATCGTTGAAGATGATACCTTTGGTCGTATTCGCCGCTTAATCGAAGGTAAGCCAGCGACTGGTGGCCCAAATAAGTTGAAAAAAGGTGACAAGCTAACAACGGAATACTTGGAAGAAGTTGGACGTTACGACTGGTTCGATATTCGTTTAGCTGATGAAGAGGCTGCACGTCAATTAGAGCAATTGAAAGACAGCTTAAATGCTGCGCGTACAGACTTTGAGAATAAATTTGAAGAGAAGAAACGTAAACTGACGCAGGGTGATGAATTGCCACCAGGTGTGCAAAAAATGGTTAAGGTTTACTTAGCTGTTAAGCGTCGCATTCAACCAGGTGACAAAATGGCTGGCCGTCATGGTAACAAAGGGGTTATTTCAAAAATCGCACCTGTAGAAGATATGCCACACATGGCTGATGGTACGCCAGTAGATATCGTGTTGAACCCGCTAGGCGTTCCTTCACGTATGAATATTGGTCAGATTCTCGAGGTTCATCTGGGATGGGCTGCTAAAGGCTTGGGCATGCGTATCGGTGAGATGCTAGAAGCTGAAACGAAGGTTGCTGAGCTACGTAAGTTCTTAGAAAAAGTGTACAACGACAGTACGGGTAAGAAAGAAAATATTAAATCGTTAACTGATGCTGAGGTGGTTGAGTTGGCGCAGAACTTAAAACGCGGTGTACCGTTCGCAACATCAGTATTTGATGGCGCGGCAGAATCAGACATTAAGGAAATGCTAGATTTGGCTTTCCCTGATGATGATGCACGTACAAAGCAATTACAGTTCCACGCAGGTAAAACACAAGTGAGCTTATTTGATGGCCGTACGGGCGATAAATTTGAGCGTCCAGTGACGGTAGGTTACATGCATGTATTGAAGCTTCATCACTTGGTTGATGACAAAATGCATGCACGTTCAACTGGTCCTTACAGTTTAGTAACGCAACAACCATTAGGTGGTAAAGCACAATTTGGTGGTCAGCGCTTTGGTGAGATGGAGGTTTGGGCGCTTGAGGCATATGGTGCAGCTTATACGTTGCAAGAGATGCTCACCGTTAAATCTGATGATGTAAACGGACGTACCAAGGTGTATGAAAATATTGTAAAAGGCGAACACAAAATCGATGCTGGCATGCCAGAGTCATTTAATGTGTTGGTGAAAGAAATCCGTTCACTCGCTATCGACATCGATTTAGATCGCAACTAATTATTATTCATGCGCCTATGCGCGCATTAGAGGAGAAGTCAAATGAAAGCGCTATTAGACTTATTTAAACAGGTAACACAGGAAGAAGAATTTGATGCGATTAAGGTTGCACTGGCGTCACCTGAGAAAATCCGTTCATGGTCATTTGGTGAAGTTAAAAAACCAGAAACCATTAATTACCGTACATTCAAGCCAGAGCGCGATGGCTTGTTCTGCGCTAAAATATTTGGCCCAACGAAAGATTACGAATGTCTGTGTGGTAAATACAAGCGTTTGAAGCATCGTGGTGTTATTTGTGAAAAATGTGGTGTAGAGGTTACTTTATCTAAAGTGCGTCGTGAGCGTATGGGTCATATTGACCTTGCGTCACCTGTTGCCCATATTTGGTTCTTAAAATCACTACCAAGTCGTTTGGGGATGGTGCTAGATATTGCTTTGCGTGATATTGAGCGTGTGCTTTACTTTGAAGCCTTTATTGTCGTTGATCCTGGCATGACGCCGTTAACGCGTGGTCAGCTGCTTACAGAAGATGACTATCTTGCTAAAGTAGAAGAGTTTGGGGACGAATTCAGTGCCGTTATGGGTGCTGAAGCTGTGCGAGAGTTATTGCGCACACTAGACATTCATCAAGAAATTGAGCAACTACGTATTGACTTGTCAGAGACAGGTTCAGAAGCGAAGATTAAGAAAATTGCTAAGCGCTTGAAAGTGTTAGAGGCCTTCCAGAAATCTGGTATCAAACCAGAGTGGATGATTCTACAAATATTGCCTGTATTACCACCTGAGCTACGTCCCTTAGTACCATTGGACGGCGGCCGTTTTGCAACGTCAGATTTAAATGATTTGTATCGTCGTGTGATTAACCGTAACAACCGTTTGAGGCGGTTGCTGGAGTTGAGAGCCCCAGAAATTATCTGCCGTAACGAGAAGCGTATGCTGCAAGAAGCGGTTGATTCACTCTTGGATAATGGTCGCCGCGGCAAAGTAATGACTGGTGCGAATAAGCGCCCACTCAAATCTTTAGCAGACATGATTAAAGGTAAGGGCGGTCGTTTCCGTCAAAACTTACTGGGCAAACGTGTGGATTACTCAGGCCGTTCAGTTATTGTGGTTGGACCACAACTGAAGCTACATCAATGTGGCTTACCTAAGAAAATGGCGTTGGAATTATTCAAGCCATTCATTTTCCATAAGCTAGAAGTTTTAGGCTTGGCGACAACCATTAAGGCTGCCAAGAAGAAAGTGGAAGAAGAAGGGCCGGAAGTTTGGGATATCTTGGATGACGTGATTCGCGAACATCCGGTGATGTTAAACAGAGCACCAACATTGCACCGTTTGGGTATACAAGCTTTTGAACCGGTATTGATTGAAGGTAAAGCGATTCAATTACATCCTTTAGTTTGTGCAGCCTTTAACGCCGACTTTGATGGCGACCAAATGGCTGTTCACGTTCCGTTGAGTTTAGAAGCGCAAATGGAGGCGCGCACCTTGATGCTGGCCTCAAACAATGTATTGTCTCCTGCAAATGGTGAGCCAATTATTGTGCCTTCACAAGATATCGTGTTGGGTCTTTACTATATGACGCGTGAAAAAATGGCTGCACGTGGTGCAGGCATGATTTTCAGCGATGTGAAAGAAGTGCAGCGTGTTTATGACCAAGGCTTGATTGATTTACATGCAAAAGTTACCGTGCGTATTCAAGAGTATGACTTAGATGTTGAGGGTAATAAAACAGAAAAAATCAATCGTTATGAAACAACGGTAGGCCGTGCATTACTGTCACAAATCCTACCAGCGGGGTTAGCATTTAGTCATATTGAAAAAGCGTTGAAGAAGAAAGAAATTTCTAAATTAATTAATGCTTCATTCCGCCAAGTTGGTATTCGTGAAACAGTCATCTTTGCTGATAAATTAATGACCACAGGTTTTACCTACGCAACGAAAGCAGGCATTTCAATTTCTGTCAATGATATGTTAGTGCCGGCAGAAAAAGAAGATTTAATCGCTGCTGCAGATGCAGAAGTAAGAGAAATAGAAGATCAATACGTTTCAGGTTTGGTCACCCAAGGTGAGCGCTACAATAAAGTAGTTGATATCTGGGGACGTACAGGCGACAAAGTTGCCGATGCGATGATGAAACAATTGAAAGAAGAAAAGGTGCTTGATGCTGATGGTAAGCAAGCAAAGGACGAAGCTGGGAAACCGCTAAAACAAGAATCGTTTAATGCGATTTATATGATGGCTGATTCCGGTGCCCGTGGTTCTGCGGCGCAGGTAAGACAGTTGTCTGGTATGCGTGGCTTGATGGCGAAACCAGATGGTTCAATTATTGAAACACCCATTAAGGCCAACTTCCGTGAGGGCTTGAACGTGTTGCAATACTTTATTTCTACTCACGGTGCACGTAAAGGCCTTGCTGATACGGCATTAAAAACAGCTAACTCTGGTTACCTAACCCGTCGTTTGGTTGATGTAACACAAGATTTAGTGGTCACTGAATTGGATTGCGGTACAGAAGAAGGATTGGTCACCAAAGCTTTAGTTAAAGGTGGGGAGATTGTTGAGCCATTACATGACCGTATCTTAGGTCGCACAGCAGCGTTAGACGTGGTGCACCCTGAAACACAGGAAGTTATCTACGCAGCAGGTACGTTGCTAGGTGAAGAAGAGGTTGAAAAAATAGATGCGTTAGGCATTGATGAAGTGAAAGTGCGTACTGCATTAACCTGTGATACACGTTATGGCATCTGCGCTACTTGTTACGGTCGCGATTTAGGCCGTGGTAAGTTAATTAGCATGGGTGAAGCGGTAGGGGTCATTGCAGCGCAGTCGATTGGTGAGCCAGGTACTCAGTTGACCATGCGTACCTTCCATATTGGTGGTGCAGTATCACGAGCGGCTGCCATAAGTCAGATTGAAAGCAAATCTAACGGCATCTTAAACTTTACCTCTAACATGCGTTATGTGACGAATGCACGGAAAGAGCAAGTGGTGATTTCACGTAATGGAGAGGTGATTGTTGTTGACGATAATACTAAGCGTGAGCGTGAGCGTCATAAAGTGCCTTATGGCGCAACATTGTCTGTCAATGATGGTATAGCTGTTAAAGCTGGCCAAGCGTTAGCCACTTGGGATCCACATACGCGCCCAATCATTATCGAATACTCAGGTAAAGTTAAATTCGAGAACGTTGAGGACGGGGTGACTGTAGCGAAACAGGTCGATGACGTGACGGGTTTATCCACGTTGGTTGTGATTGATCCAAAACAGCGTGCTGGTAAAACCAAAGGTTTACGTCCGCAGATTAAACTACTGGATGATAAAGGCGAAGAGGTGAAAGTTGCAGGTAGCGATACATCTGTGAATATGACTTTCCAGTTAGGCTGCATTATTACGGTGAAAGATGGTCAAGATGTGGGTGTGGGTGAGGTGATTGCTCGTATTCCACAAGAATCATCAAAAACACGTGATATTACTGGCGGTCTGCCGCGTGTCGCTGAGCTGTTCGAAGCGCGGTCTCCAAAAGACGCAGGTATGTTGGCTGAAGTAACAGGTAGTGTGTCATTCGGTAAAGATACTAAAGGTAAGCAGCGTTTAGTGATAACAGATGTGGATGGCGAGTCTAGTGAGTTCTTAATCGCTAAAGATAAGCATGTAACTGCGCATGATGGCCAAATAGTCACTAAAGGTGAAAGCATTGTAGATGGGCCTGCTGATCCACAAGATATTTTACGTTTGCGCGGTCGTGAAGCGCTGGCACGCTATGTGATTGATGAAGTGCAAGATGTGTATCGCTTGCAAGGCGTGAAAATTAATGACAAACACATTGAAGTAATTGTGCGTCAAATGTTGCGCCGTGTCCGCATTTCCAATGCTGGTGATACAAGCTTTATTCAGGGTGAGCAAGTTGAACGTGCTGATGTGCTAGCAGCAAATGAACTAATCGTTGCCGAAGATAAACGTCCTGCAGCTTACGAGTATGTGTTGCTGGGCATTACGAAAGCATCGTTGTCTACAGATTCATTTATTTCTGCAGCGTCATTCCAAGAAACCACTCGAGTGTTAACTGAGGCGGCAATTTTAGGTAAGCGTGACGAGCTGCGTGGTCTAAAAGAGAACGTGATTGTGGGCCGTTTGATTCCTGCAGGTACGGGCTTGGCATATCATGAAGCGCGTAAGAAAAAGGCGAGTGGGGTGTCAGAATCTCCTGAAGTGGCAGCGGCTGAAGAGTTGTTTGCTAAAGACGAAGATAAAGATGATGTAGAGGTGCTTTCGGAAGAGGGTGCTGAAGTACCAAACCAGGAAGCGCCGGCAGAATAGAGGGAACAGTTTTTGTGGTTCAAGCGATTGTAGTTTAATGAAATTACAAATTACTTTTAGCTTGACACAAAGGCGGTCGCCTCATACAATGCTCTGCTTTTCAGAATAGGCTAATTGTCCGAATTAGTCTGTTGAAGTAACAGATATTTTAAACGTAGTTTTTGAAGAATTTAAAAAAGGGTTTTTAATGCCAACCGTCAATCAGTTAATACGTAAGCCACGCGCTAAAGTGGTTGTTAAAAGCAAGGTGCCAGCACTGGAAGCTTGCCCACAAAAACGCGGTGTATGTACGCGTGTTTATACAACGACACCTAAAAAGCCAAATTCTGCTTTACGTAAAGTGGCTAAGGTGCGTTTAACTAATGGCTACGAAGTGATTAGTTATATCGGCGGCGAAGGCCATAACTTGCAAGAGCATAGCGTGGTTTTACTGCGTGGTGGTCGTGTAAAAGATTTGCCAGGTGTTCGTTACCATATGGTGCGAGGTAGTTTAGACACCGCTGGTGTTAAAGATCGTAAACAAGCGCGTTCTAAATACGGTGCTAAACGTCCTAAAGCAAGTAAAAAGTAAATTAGAGATATTTAATAGCGGCTGAAATGCCTTGCTCGTGAAATCGCTAGCAAAATTAACTTAATAGAATAGAGAAAATAATGCCAAGACGTAGAGAAGTCCCAAAACGTAATATTCTTCCAGATCCAAAATTTGGCAGTGAAGAAGTTTCAAAATTTGTAAACGTATTGATGACCGGTGGCAAAAAATCGGTAGCTGAGCGCATTTTGTATGGTGCTTTTGAGCAAATAACAGAAAAAAGCGGGAAAGATGCTTTAGAAGTATTTACAACAGCGCTTGTTAACTTGCGCCCAATGGTAGAAGTAAAATCTCGCCGAGTAGGCGGTGCTAACTATCAAGTGCCAGTTGAGGTGCGTCCAAGCCGTCGTAGTGCTTTGGCGATGCGTTGGATGCGTGATGCTGCACGTAAGCGTGGTGAAAAGTCTATGGGCTTAAGGTTGGCTGCTGAATTGTTGGATGCTTCTGAAGGTAAAGGCTCTGCAATGAAGAAACGTGAAGAAGTGCATCGTATGGCTGAAGCGAATAAAGCATTCTCGCATTTTAGATTTTAATATTTATTTGACAATCGCTCTTTAAGAATTTAAGTAAAGGTAATTATTGTGGCTCGTAAAACCCCTATTGAACGCTATCGTAACATTGGTATTTCCGCACATATTGACGCGGGTAAAACAACGACGACAGAGCGTATCCTCTATTACACTGGTGTAAACCACAAAATAGGTGAGGTGCATGATGGCGCCGCAACAATGGATTGGATGGAACAAGAGCAAGAGCGCGGTATTACCATTACTTCTGCAGCAACCACCTGTTTTTGGACAGGCATGGCGAATCAATTCGATGAGCATCGTATTAATATTATTGATACGCCAGGTCACGTTGACTTTACCATTGAGGTTGAGCGTTCAATGCGTGTGCTTGATGGTGCATGTATGGTTTATTGTGCGGTTGGTGGTGTGCAACCACAATCTGAAACAGTTTGGCGTCAAGCCAATAAATATAAAGTGCCACGTATCGCGTTCGTGAATAAAATGGACCGTGCCGGTGCAGATTTCTTTAACGTGTATGATCAGATGCGTTCACGCCTTAAAGCAAACCCGGTGCCTTTACAGGTGCCAGTTGGTGCTGCTGAAACATTCACAGGTGTGATTGATTTGGTGAAAATGAAATCCATTATCTGGGACGAAGCATCTCAAGGTATGGAGTTTGAATACGGCGAGATTCCTGCTGAGTTGCAAGCTGATTGTGACAAGTGGCGCTCTAACATGGTTGAAACGGCTGCTGAAGCCAATGAAGAGCTAATGGATAAATACCTTGAAGAAGGTGATCTGTCAGAAGAAGAGATTCTAGAGGGTTTGCGTATTCGAACAATTGCTTCTGAAATCGTGCCGATGATGTGTGGTTCTGCATTTAAGAACAAAGGTGTTCAAGCGATGTTGGATAAAGTGGTTGAGTTGATGCCAGGTCCAACAGATATTCCAGATACGCGTGCTGAAGATGATGATGGAGAAGAATTATTCTTAAAAGCGTCTGATGACGAGAAGTTTGCTGCGCTAGCATTTAAAATCATGACAGACCCATTTGTGGGACAGTTGATTTTTATCCGTGTTTATTCAGGTACGCTTAAAGCAGGTGATAGTGTTTACAATCCGATTAAAGGTAAAAAAGAGCGTATTGGTCGTATTGTGGAAATGCATGCAAATTCACGTGAAGCGCTTGATGAAGTGCGTGCAGGTGACATTGCTGCCGCGGTTGGCTTAAAAGAGGCAACAACCGGTGATACGCTTTGTGCGATAGGTGAGGAAATTATCCTTGAGCGTATGGTGTTCCCTGAGCCTGTGATTCATGTGGCAGTTGAGCCAAAAACTAAAGTTGACCAAGAAAAAATGGGTGTTGCGTTAAATCGCTTGGCGCAAGAAGATCCTTCATTCCGCGTTAAAACCGATTTGGAAACAAATCAAACGATTATTTCAGGCATGGGTGAATTACACTTGGAGATTCTTGTTGATCGCATGCGCCGCGAATTTGGTGTTGAAGCGAACATTGGCGCCCCTCAAGTTGCTTACCGTGAAGCTTACAAGAAAACAATTGAAGTTGAAGGTAAGTTTGTTAAGCAGTCCGGTGGTAAGGGTCAGTATGGTCACGTTTGGTTGAAAATGGAACCTAATGAACAAGGTAAAGGTTTCGAGTTCATTGATAAGATTAAGGGTGGCACAGTGCCACGTGAGTTCATTCCTGCAGTAGAAAAAGGTTTGCGAGAAACGATCCCTGCTGGTGTGCTAGCTGGCTTCCCCGTTGTCGATGCCAAGGTAACTTTGTTTGATGGTTCATATCATGATGTTGACTCGAATGAGAACGCATTTAAAATGGCTGCTTCTATGGCATTTAAAGATGGCATGCGTAAAGCAGATCCCATTATTCTTGAACCAATGATGTCTGTAGAGATTGAGACGCCTGAAGATTACATGGGTGATGTGATGGGTGATTTGTCATCAAGACGTGGCATTATTCAAGGGATGGAAGATAATGCAACAGGCAAAGTGATTCGTGCAGAAGTGCCATTAGCTGAGATGTTCGGTTACTCAACGACAGTACGTTCATTATCACAAGGCCGTGCAACATACAGTATGGAATTTAAGCATTACACAGAAGCACCTAGAAACGTGGCGGAAGCCATCATGAATAAGAAGTAATTGATTTTTTATATAGAATATTAAAGGAAGATAATCATGGCAAAAGGCAAATTTGAACGGACCAAGCCACACGTAAACGTGGGGACAATTGGTCACGTGGATCATGGTAAGACAACGTTGACAGCGGCGATTTCAACGGTGCTAACGAAGAAATTTGGTGGAG
>JAZGEZ010000045.1:0-15146 GCA_036479055.1 Methylophilaceae bacterium
TATCTGGACGCCCGCTTAGGCCAAGCATTTGTGGTTGACTAGGCCCATAGATGTCAGCATCTAACAGGCCAACGGTTGCACCTTCAGCAGCTAAAGCAAGCGCTAAATTGACTGATGTCGTCGATTTTCCTACGCCACCTTTACCTGAAGCGACGGCAATGACATTTTTCACATTAGGCAGTAGATTAACGCCTTGCTGCACCTTATGAGAAGCGATACGGCTACCGATGTTGACTGTGATATCACTCACGCCATCAATGGTTTTTAAATGATTGGTTACCAGTGCTTTAACCTCATCCATAACGCTATTGGCTGGGTAGCCCAGCACAATATCTAAACTGACATTGTTACCATTGACTACAATATTTTTTGCAGATTTGCTGCTGATAAAGTCTTTGCCAGTGTTTGGGTCTATGCAAAGTTTAAGTGAGGATTCAATAAGGCTTGTTGGAATGGCCATGCGTCATAATGTCCGACTAAATAATGGGAGTATTTTAGCTGATGTAGGCCTTCACGTCATGTTCTGCCCAAAGAAAAGAAAATGGTTTACGCTTTGTGGCTGGCATTTGCTAAAATAGCGCTTTTAGCATAATCGGTTCATTTACCATGTCACGTAAAATTCTAGTTACCTCCGCACTTCCTTACGCCAACGGTAGTATCCATCTAGGTCATTTAGTCGAATACATTCAAACTGATATTTGGGTGCGGTTTCAAAAAATGCGGGGACACACCGTACATTATGTCTGTGCAGATGATACGCATGGCACACCGATTATGTTGCGCGCGGAAAAAGAGGGCATGACACCCGAAGCCTTGATTGATGGGGTACATAAAGAACACAGTGCAGATTTTGACGCGTTTTTAGTCGCATTCGATAATTATTACTCTACTAACTCCGAAGAAAATAAAATACTTTCACAAAGCATTTATCGCAAGTTAAAAGCTAACGATAAGATTGCGATTAAAACGATAGAGCAATTTTATGACCCGGTCAAAAAGATGTTCTTGCCAGACCGTTTTATTAAAGGGGAATGTCCAAAGTGTCATGCGAAAGACCAATACGGTGATTCCTGTGAGGTATGTGGTGCGACTTATAATCCGACAGAGCTGATTGAGGCCTATTCGGCCGTTTCTGGTGCTGCGCCTATCCGCAAAGAAACTGAACATCATTTCTTTAAGTTGTCAGATTGTGAATCTTTTTTGAAAGAATGGACGAAAAGCGGCACGCTACAAGGCGAGGCTGCCAATAAAATGGCAGAGTGGTTCGAGAGTGGCCTCAATGATTGGGATATCTCGCGTGACGCACCATACTTCGGTTTTGAAATTCCAGATGCACCAGGCAAATACTTTTATGTATGGTTAGATGCGCCAATTGGTTATATGGCTAGCTTTAAAAATCTATGTCAAAACAAAGGGTTAGATTTTGACGAGTACTGGCATAAAGATAGCAAGGCGGAGCTTTATCATTTTATCGGTAAAGATATTCTCTATTTCCATGCTTTGTTTTGGCCTGCAACACTTGAGTACAGTGGTTATCGCAAACCGACACAAGTGTTCGCACATGGGTTCTTGACCGTTAACGGTGAGAAAATGTCTAAATCGCGCGGTACGTTTATTACTGCACGTAGCTATTTGGATCATATTAAAAACCCTGAGTATTTACGTTATTACTACGCAGCAAAACTGAATTCGACGATGGAAGATATCGATTTGAATTTAGAAGATTTTGCTGCGCGTGTGAATAGTGATTTGGTCGGCAAATACATCAACATCGCTAGCCGTACAGCAGGCTTTATTAATAAGCGTTTTGAAGGCAAGCTAGCCCCATCAACGACTAATGAGGTCATTGCTGAATTAAAAACAGCATCCGCAACCATTGCAAAAGGCTACGAGGCACGTGACTATGGCAAGGCTATTCGTGAAATTATGCGTTTAAGTGATTTGGCTAACGCGTATGTGGCAGACAAAGCCCCTTGGGTCATTGCTAAGCAAGAAGGTCAAGACCCTGTATTGCAACAAGTGTGTTCTGATGCACTGGAAATGTTCCGCTTGCTTACGTTGTATCTTAAGCCAGTGTTACCTAAACTGGCATCTGAAATTGAAGCCTTCTTAAATGTTAAGCCCTTAGAATGGACGAGTGTAGATGCTAGCTTAAGCGCACAACATTCCATTAACAAATATAGTCATTTGATTACCCGAATTGATTCTAAAGCGATAGAGGCGATGGTAGAAGCCAACAAAGAAAATCTAGAAAAAACAACCTCTGTAGCAGCTCAAGTGGAAAGTGCTAGTGAAGGTGAGTACATTAAGATCGATGATTTTACTAAGGTAGATCTACGTATCGCAAAAATCGTTAATGCTGAATATGTTGAGGGCGCTGACAAGTTGTTAAGGCTGACTCTAGATATCGGCGAAGAAAAAACACGCCAAGTATTTGCAGGGATTAAATCCGCTTATGACCCAGCTACTTTGGTTGGGCGTTTAACCATCATGGTGGCGAATCTGGCACCGCGTAAGATGAAGTTTGGACTAAGTGAAGGCATGGTTTTGGCAGCTTCCGATGCGTCAAGCGGTCCATTTATCATGTCTCCTGACGATGGTGCAAAAGCGGGTATGTGGGTGAAGTAGACGCTATTGGTAGCCTACTGAAGAAGAGATACGTCCCTTTGAAGGAACCTCTATTTTCTTTTTGGAGATTGAGATGTCTTTACCTAGTTTTTTTAGCGTGCCGACGCCAATACCATCTACTTTCACAATCTCATCAGTAGATTTAAAGCCGCCATTTTTCTTGCGGTAATCAATGATTGCTTTGGCTTTTGTTGGGCCAATACCAGTGAGTGTTTCTAACTCAAGTTGGCTGGCAGTATTAAGATCGGTTGCTGCGTGTAGATTTAAGCTGGCTGTGAATAGCATTAGTAATACGATTATTGTTTTTTTCATGATTATTTCCCAATGGTTATGCATTGTTTTGGTGCTTAATGATGATGTAACGTATAGCGAGTCTAATCGGTCTACTACATTAATGGCAAGATTGAATCTCTTTACTGATTGCAAGTAATGCTTCGACAGGGTTCTTGGCTTGTGTAATCGGCCGACCTATCACTAAATAACTTGCACCCTTGCTTAGCGCTACACTTGGAGACATTACTCGAGTTTGATCATCTAAACTTGTAGCAGTAGGCCGAATGCCAGGTGTAACCAATAGAAAATCATCGCGCATTACTTTCTTAAGTTCTTCTGCCTCCATTGCTGAGCAGACAACACCATGTAGGCCAGCTTGCTGTGTGAGTAACCCTAATTTCAGCACCAGCTCTTCAACACTGTTTTTAATGCCTAATTCTTCTAAGTTTTCTTGACGCATGCTAGTTAGCACGGTTACTGCAATTAAATATGGGTTATGCGTACTCTTGTTTACACCTTCTAATGCTGATTGCATCATGGCAGAGCCGCCACTAGCGTGTACATTTAGCATCCAAACACCTAAATTACTGGCCATTTCACAGGCTTTGCCTACCGTGCTTGGAATGTCATGAAATTTTAAATCTAAAAACACTTTGAAATCTTTAGCAACCAATTGCTCAACTAGCTGAGGGCCAGCAGCGGTAAATAACTCTTTACCTACTTTTAGTTTGCATAATGTTGGGTCAAGCTGATTAACAAGTAACAAAGCCTCTTTGGCGTTGGCAAAGTCAAGCGCAACTATTATTTTAGAATCTGACGTTTTTGAATCCATTACATCTATCCTTTAATCGTCATTTCACGACTAATGGCATCGCTAGCTTCAGAGGGCAAAGACTCCCAAGCATTGCAAGCTGGACATTGCCAGTGGTATTGTTTGGCACGAAAACCACATTGGTTACAGTGGTAGGCTGCACGGGTACCAATAGCGTTGCGTACCGTTTGTTGCATTAACTGAATGTCTTGGTTGCTATTATTTTCAGACATCGCTCTTGCTTGCAAAAGCTGGTCTAACGTTTGCAAGTTAGGCTTACGGATTAATTCATTTCTCGCTAATCTTGCTGCACTATCTGCACCTTCTTCAGTGACCGTGGCTTCATAAAGTGCAGTCATAAGAGAGGGTAGTTTGTAATTTTCTAAATAATTATTTAGTAAAGCGATCCCTTCTTTAGCCTTGTCAATCGCGCTAAAGCTTTTCAATAACTTAGGGGCCACTAAACCTAAGTATTCAGGTTGCTGGAATTCAATGTGTTTCCAGTGGGAAATGGCAGCGGCATGGCTACCAGATTGCATTTCCAAGTCACCTAATAACACATTGGCACGGACGCACTTCTTATTTGCGTCCAAGGCGTTAGCCAAATGTAGCCTGACTTGATCTTGTTGCTGGTCAATCATCGCATTCATGGCAAGTTCACAATAATATTGTGCAATTTCAGTCCTAAAAGGAATGCCGGATAAACGTTCTAATTCCGTTGCAGTGTTAATGGCTTGTAGCCATTCACGTTCTCTTACATAAATTTCAAGTAAGGCGCGCAATGCTGGCTGGCGATAACGTTTGTCTTTTAGATTTGCGAACAACTCTTCGGCACGGTCATAAAGCCCTGCTTTTAGATAATCTTGCGCTAGTTCTGCTTTAACGGCTTCTTTTTGGTTCTCTGTGAGCTCTTTTTGGTCTAATAAGTTTAGATGCATGTTAATGGCGCGATCTGTTTCACCTGTGCGCCTAAACAGGCTGCCGAGGGCGAAATGCAGCTCTAAAGAATCACTATTGGCGTGTATGGCCTCAGTAAAAGCCTCCACTGCTTTATTATGCTGATCACCGATTAAGAAATTTAAACCTTTGAAATAGGCAGCAGGCAGTGTTGTTGATTCTGCTATGAGTTGCTTGATATCTACGCGCGCCGCTATCCAGCCCAATATAAAAAAGAGTGGGAGTATGAGTAACCACCAATATTCAAATTCAATCGTCATGCAGTTTTATTCTCTAGTTTCTTGCATTTTACCTAACCATTTTGCTAGGAGCTAATATTAAACCTAAAAAAGGTAAAAAAAAACGGTACATAAAAGTATGTACCGTTTTTTATATCGTCTAATGTAAAGATGCTTAGTCAGTCAAATTTACACGGTCACGTAACTCTTTACCAGCTTTGAAGTGAGGCACATGTTTGGCAGGTACCTGTACTTTGCTACCAGTTTTTGGGTTGCGACCCAAACGGGGCGGACGGTAATTGAGGCTAAAACTACCAAAGCCTCTTATTTCAATACGTTGCCCCGTTGCCAAGTTGTCTGTCATTGCATCTAAAATAGCTTTAACAGATAGCTCAGCATCTTTTACGACTAGTTGCGGAAAACGTTCCGCAAGCAGGTTGATTAACTCAGATTTTGTCATGACTAAATGATCTTTTCTAATTAACGATTGTTACTTCTGGATTTACTTCTTGTCATCCATTTTGGCTTTTAATAATGCACCAAGGTTAGTGTTCCCTGATGCCGCTGCAGACTCTTCAGCAGAAGGTTTTGCCGCTTTTGTTTTAGCTTTTGGCTTCGCTGCCGCTGCGCTTCCTTCAGTCGTTGTTGCACTGTCTTCACCACCTGGATCTTCAGTCAGTTGTTTAACGCCTAATGAAATACGCTCTTTTTCAACATCAATTGCGAGGATAACGGCATTTAATTCATCACCTTTTTTGAAGCTGCGAATCGCTTCTTCGCCAGATTGTGTCCAAGACAAATCAGATAAGTGAACTAGACCGTCGATATTGCCTGGCAATCCGATGAACACACCGAAATCAGTAATTGATTTAATTTGGCCAGAAACGTTATCACCTTTAGTGTGCGTAGCTGAAAAATCATCCCAAGGGTTTGGTTTACATTGCTTCATACCGAGTGATAGACGACGACGATCTTCATCAATTTCAAGAATCATGACTTCTACTTCATCACCAAGTTGTGCAATTTTCCCTGGGTGGATATTTTTGTTAGTCCAGTCCATTTCAGAAACGTGAACTAGACCTTCGATCCCTGGCTCTACTTCTACAAAAGCACCGTAGTCGGTTAAGTTAGAAACTTTTCCAAATAGACGTGTCCCTACTGGGTAACGGCGGTCTAATGATACCCATGGGTCATCACCTAACTGCTTAACACCTAATGAAACACGATTTTTTTCTTGATCAAATTTTAATATTTTTGCCTCAACTTCATCACCAACAGTTAATAGTTCTGATGGGTGTTTAACGCGTCTCCATGCTAAATCAGTAATGTGTAATAGGCCATCAATGCCGCCTAGGTCAACGAACGCACCATAATCAGTGATGTTTTTAACGATACCTTTAATAACAGCACCTTCAACTAACGTTTCTAATAATGCTTCGCGATCTGCACCAGCAGTTACTTCCATCACAGCACGGCGTGAGACAACGATGTTGTTACGCTTGCGATCAAGTTTAATGACTTTAAAGTCCCACTCTTTATTCTCGAATGCTGTTGTATCTTTCACAGGGCGAATATCAACTAATGAACCGGGTAAGAATGCCATAATGCCGTTAACAGAAACACGCAAGCCACCTTTAACACGGCTGCTTACATAACCTCTAACAACGCGACCTTCGTTCATTGCGTCTTCTAAATCTAGCCATGCTTCCATTTTCTTCGCTTTATCGCGAGAAAGGATGGTAGAACCAAAGCCATCTTCTAATTTCTCAATAGCAACTTTTACGAAGTCACCAATTTCAACTTCTAGTTCCCCTTGAGGGTTTTTAAATTCGTTTATGTCAATTACGCTTTCAGATTTCAACCCTGCGTTAACAATCACATGGTCGTTGTCAATAGAAATCACTTCAGCAGTGATAACCTCACCTGAGCGCATTTCTTGGCGTTCTAAGCTTTCTTCAAAGAGGGCGGCGAATGATTCTTCGTTAGAAGATGTAGTTGTAGAAGTCATTAAAAAAAATATATCCAGTAAGTCCCACCTAGCAGTGGGGTAGTTAATCAACGTTGAAGTTTTTTAAACCTAAGGCTTTAAACAAGAAGTTTAAGCCAGTTGTAAAAATTCAACACGAACCGCACATATTACACAAAAAATATCTTATGTTCAATGACTTAATGAGATTTTATTGCAGAAATTCAGTATTTTTGATATTCAGAAAGCACAAAGGCAACCGCTTCATCTATATTGCGATTGTCAGTGTCGAGCAAAATAGCGCCTTCTGTTTTTACTAACGGCGCAGATGTTCGCGTTCTATCACGCTGATCTCTCTCTTGTAAGTCTTGTAGAATTTTCTCGTAATCTGCCGCGACGTTTCTATTAAGCAACTGCTGATGGCGCCGATGCGCGCGTTCTTTCACATCGGCAGTTAAAAATATTTTTAGGGTTGCATCTGTAAAAACGACGCTTGCCATATCTCTTCCCTCAGCCACAAGGCCTGGCGCTTGTCTAAAGCTATGCTGTAGCTTGAGTAGTCCGTCCCGTACTTCTGGATGGACAGCCACTTGTGAGGCGCCATTGCTCATGGCTGGACTGCGTATTTGATCGGTGACGTTTTCACCGTTGAGATAAACCTCGCTATCTGAAAATGTTATTTTTAACGTTGGCACAAATAAGCCGAGTGCTTTGGCATCATGCCAAGCAATTTGATTGTGTTGACTCGCTAGCGCAACGATGCGATATAGCGCACCAGAATCTAGATAATGATACCCAAGCGTGTTAGCAACACGCTCTGCTACAGAACCTTTGCCTGAAGCAGAGGGGCCATCAATGGCAATAACTGGGATGGTGTTGTTAGCTGACAATGTTTGCAAACTCTTCAAAATACCGTGGAAATGTTTTAGCGACACAATTAGGGTCATTAATCGTGATGGGTACACCGCCTAAGCTTACTAGTGAGAAGCACATCGCCATGCGGTGGTCATCGTAGGTGTCAATTTCCGCATTTGGCGTGAGTGTTGCTGGAGGACTAATGCTAATGAAGTCTTCGCCTTCAACTACCGTGGCGCCAACCTTACGTAGCTCGGTTGCCATTGCTGTTAAACGGTCTGTTTCTTTTACACGCCAGCTAGCAATGTTACGCAATGTTGTTGTTCCCTCTGCAAATAAGGCCAAAACAGCCAAAGTCATCGCAGCATCCGGGATATGGTTGCAATCTAAATCAATGGCTTTTAATTTAGGCGTGCTGGGTTTTCTGGCAGAAACTTGATTTGTACTGTACGCAATGATGCCGCCCATTAATGCTAGCGCATCAGCAAACTTAATATCGCCTTGAATACTATTTTTGCCTACGCCTTGTACGGTTACATCCCCAGCGATTACGCCAGCTGCTAAAAAGTATGAAGCGCTTGAAGCGTCACCTTCTACAAAAATTTCATTAGGAGAAGTGTAAGTACTGTTTGCAGGTACGGCAAAACTTTGCCAGCCATTGCGTTGCACTTTAACTCCAAAACGCGCCATTAAGTTAAGTGTAATTTCAATATACGGTTTAGAAATCAATTCACCCACCACTTCAACAATTACTTCTTGTTTGGTCAGCGGTAATGCCATTAAAAGTGCAGTTAGAAATTGGCTGGAAACGTCACCACGAATCTGTATAGGGTTGCTCGCATCTATAGGAGCAGGACGGATTTGCAATGGAGGAAAACCGTCGTTCTCTAAATATTCAATATTGGCACCAATTTGTTTTAGTGCGTCGACCAAGTCGCCAATCGGACGTTCGTGCATGCGGGCTACGCCAGATAAAGTGCAATCGCTATTGGATAATGCTAGCGTAGCAGTTAGAGGTCTAAATGCTGTGCCTGCATTACCTAAGAAAAGGGCGCTATTTCGATGAGGAAAGCTCCCTTCAACGCCAGTTACTGAAAAGCTTTCAGGGTTGTTTTTAGTTATACGAACACCTAGTAGTTCTAGAGCTTGCAACATGCGGCTTGTATCATCTGAAGCGAGCAGGTCTCGAATCTCTGTAGTGCCTTTAGCGAGTGCAGCTAATAATAGCGTACGGTTAGAAATGCTCTTGGAGCCAGGTAGTTTGATGCTACCTGACGCTTTGCTAGCAGGTGGTAAATGTAGTTGTCCCATATACGTTTAAGATATTTATTTTTTGTCAGTAGCCCACTGGTTACGCGCTTTACTAGCACGTTCAAACAATGCTTCAAGTTCAGCTGCATTGTCATTTTCTAATGCCTGTTTCATTTTAGCGAGTGCTTGTTCGTAGGCAGTAATTTCTGCTAGTAATGCAGGTTTATTCGCCCGGCTAATGTCGCGCCACATTTCAGGGCTACTGCCTGCAATGCGTGTAAAGTCTCTAAAGCCACTGGCAGCAAAGTTAAATAACTCTTCGGCATTATCACGTGCAGCCATGTCCTCCACTAACGCAAATGCAAGCAGGTGGGGCAGATGGCTAACAGTGGCAAAAATACGGTCATGTTTTTCTGCATTCATTTGAATGACATTAGCACCGCAGTTCATCCACAATCGGCGCACCTTGTCCATAGCGTCAGTATCGCTATCAGCAGATGGCGTTAACACGACATTCTTATTTACGTATAAATCAGCTATTGCTGCTGTTGCACCAGATTTTTCTGCGCCAGCAATGGGGTGTCCGCCAATAAATTGATTAATCTGCGTGCCTAGAATTTCTTGGGCCATCATTAAGACATTCGTTTTGGTGCTACCAGTATCCGTAATAATGGTGTTGGGCTTTAAGTGCGGTTTAATGCTTTGCAAGATGGATTGTGTTTGTGCGACAGGAGCAGCAATGAGCACAATATCCGCATCAACTAATGCTTCAGATATGTTTTCGCTAACTGCATCTATGATGTTAAGTGCCAAAGCCTGATTTAGATTCTGACGGTTGCGACCGATGCCCACACAAAGTGGTGCATTAGCTTGTTTTTTTAAAGCTAATGCAACAGAGGCCCCAATCAAGCCAACACCAAATATAACGAGTTTTTTCACAGGCTGAATTGTAACATTACAGCTTATCTCATGTTGGTCTAGCACTATAGTTTTGCGCTTAGCCTTAAAAATTTATTCAGAATATAAGGCAGAGGCGTTTTGCTTAGCCAATGACGGTTGTCAGCAACCCAGGGGTATGCGCGGTGCAATAATGGGCGTAATCTTTTGCTACTCCAGAAAGCACCTAATCGTTTAAAGCCGCTTGCTGAATAGGCTGCTGCAAACACGTCAATGCTTCTAATCCATTTTCCATTGGCATCAATAGCATGAATACGTTCCATCATAGCTTCTCTAGAGGCTGGACAGTTAAGTGGTATTGTTAAATCCGTATTTGAGCAATCAATTAAAATGAGTTTGTTATCTTTGTCAGTCTCTTTAAGTGTTTCCATTTCTGTTTTACACATAGGGCATGATGCATCGTAAAAAATAGTGAGTGGGTATTGAATCGCCATACTAGCTGCCTCCTCGTACGAGTTTCTGGATTTTTGCACCGTATTTCATAATTTTAATTAGTGTTTCGGGTTTTAAATTAATCATTTCATCACCCCAAACCGAAAGTGTTTGCATCAGTTCCAGCACAGCAGCAACCCGTTTTTTTGCTTCTAATTCTTCATTGCTAAATTTATTGTCTTGTAAAAACGATTGTAAGAAATTGACTGTCGGGTCAAATTCACGTGCTTTACGTTCTGTAATAATGGTTCGAAATAGCTGCCAACTATCTAATGATGTTTCAAAATAATCACGCCTATCACCCATCATGTGGGAGATATAAATTAAATTCCAGTTTTGTAATTCTTTTAAGCTATTGCTTACATTTGAGCGGGCAACTTGCAGTGTTTCAGCTATTTGTTCCGCATTTGCTGGCTTACCTGTGTAATACAAGAAGGCATGAATTTGAGAGACTGTGCGGTTAATGCCCCAGCGTGACCCCATTTCTCCCCAGTGCAATATAAATTGATTTGCTTGTTCTGTAATGATTATTTTCTCGTTTGTTTCCATGATGAATAGCCTTGTTAATATTGAGTTGACATATTATCAGTTATATCATATATTTCTGTCAATACAGAAATTAAAGAAATAACAAAAAAGGACAACATGAGCAGAAAATTAAAAGTATTGGTACTAGGTGGTAATGGCTTTATCGGTAGTCAAATAGTGGCGAAATTGGCTAATCAGGCTGAAGTGATTATTGGCACCCGTCAATTAACGATGCAAAAAAATATGCGCACAATACGTATGCAATCAATGCTTAGCATTCATGATTGGAAACAAATAGTAAGTAATTTTGATATGGTTGTTAATTGTGTTGGTATATTACGTGAGCGTAAAAGCGAAAGTTACGAGGCAATACATCATCTAGCCGTAGCAGCATTGGCACAGGCTTGTGCATGGCATGAAATTAGTTTGATTCACCTATCTGCTTTAGGTTTATCTGAACATGCAGATAGCGGTTTTATACGCTCAAAACTAGCGGGAGAACGAGCTGTATTGGCAAGTAGTGCAATGGCAACAATCGTTAGGCCTTCTTTGTTGGATGGTGATGGTGGTTTTGGAGCAAAATGGTTTAGGCGTGTGGCTGCTTGGCCAGTTCAGTTTGTGATGAAATCAGAAGGGCTAGTCGCACCGCTACAAGTTAGTGATTTAGGAGAGGCGATTGCAAATTTAATCTTCTTGCCACAAGCGCTACGCCCTACGATTGTAGAATTAGGTGGTTCAGAAACGTTAAGTATTCCTGATTATTTAACGTTGCTCAGAAAAGTAAGGCAACAATCATCTGCCGTACAAATTGCAGCACCAAAATTAATGGTGCGGTTGGTTAGCCATATTTTTGATCTATTGGCTTGGACACCATTATCTTTTGGACACTATGAATTAATGCAAGGACACAACGTGCCTAGTGTTAATGCGTTGCCAAAATTGCTGGGACGCAAACCTAGTAATTTAGGTCAAAACGATGAGGAACTGGCTAATAAGGGGGCTTTGCTAACACAAGAAGCTAGTTGGTGATTTGCCACGTACCATCAATTAGTTTTTCTTGCGGCCTAAAATTCTCTTTATAAGCCATTTTTTGGCTTTCTTTGATCCAGTAGCCTAGATACAAATAAGGTAAGTGTCGGTTAGTTGCCCAGTTGATCAGCCACATTATGGCAAAAGTGCCATAACTGGCTTTTAGCTCAGTTGCATTATAAAAAGTATAAACTGCGGAGACACCATTATTGATAATATCAATGACGCTGACAATTTTTAGCCGATGATGAGCATCCCTAAATTCCATCATTAAGCTTTCAACATTACTTTGGCAAAGAAATTGCCGATATTGGTCTTCTTCGTCACCATCATTATTTTGTGTGAGGCTCTCTTCTGCATGCCTTAATGCTTGATATTCTGCATAGAGTTCAAAGTGCTCTTGATGATAGCCAAGCGGTATAATGTTTGCGGTTAAATCCGCATGTTGCTTGTGGGCACGTTTTTGACTGCGCGTGGGTATAAATTGGCTTAATACAACCCGTATTGGGATGCATTTGCTACAGTTTTCGCAATGGGGGCGGTAAGAAAATTTACCACTACGCCTAAACCCTTGACTAATGAGTTCGCTATAAACCGCTGCGTCGACTAGGTTATAGGGTGAAGCAATTAAGCTTTGTGCAAGATTCTTGGCAATGTAACTGCACTGATAAGGCGTGGTGACATAAAACTGTAGCTTCTGTAGCGGTAATTCTTTGGGTGAGCTCATGTGGTTAGTCTATCAATTTTGAGAGCGTTTGACTAAATTCATCACGTGGGATTTCACGCCCACCAAAGCTTTCAAGTAATGGCGTTTTCATTTGGCAATCTATCATGCCTATGCTTTTGTTTTTGAGGTGCTCAATTAGGTGTACAAAAGCGACTTTAGAGGCGTCAGTTTTTGTATAGAACATGCTTTCTCCATAAAACATATTGTTGATAATGACGCCATAACAGCCCCCGACCAGCGCGTTATCAAGCCAACTTTCGCTAGAAATGGCATGGCCTAGTTGGTGTAGTTTGCAATAAGCATCAATCATGTCATGGTTGATCCAAGTGCCCGCTTGATTCGGACGCTTCACTTTGCTGCAAGCCGACATCACTTCTCGAAAGGCAGTATTTAGTTTGGTTTCAAATGGTTGCTTTTTCAACACCTTCTTCAGCGAAGCTGAAACCTTAAATTCATTTGGAAACAACACCATACGCGGGCTAGGACTCCACCACATAATAGGCTCATCTTCGTTAAACCAAGGGAAAACGCCATGGCGATAGGCATTTAACAAACGCTTACTTGTTAAATCGCCGCCAATGGCAATCAGCCCATTCGGCTCATTTAGTGCAAGATGCAACGGTGGGAACTCGCAATCACCATCGATGGCTGCAACTTTACCACCGTGTAACTCGTAATAGCTGTGACTCAATTGACAAGCATCCATATCGCCATTGCGACCATGGTTAAATCTTCAATAATGGTCACAGTGCTCATGGGTAAATTAAAGCCTGACCCTAAGCAAGCGCAGCGGATTTTTTGCTTGTTCATCACTGCTAGTATTACGCCGATAGTTGAAAACCCCATCACAATCAATGTTAGCCAGTTAACTAAAATGGGTTGCCAGCCGAGCAAATACCAAACACCTAACCCTAGCTCTATGAATGGGTAAATATAACCATAGGCGGGTATACGTTTTGCCAGCAAATCGTACATGGCATAGCTACTGGCAAAGCCAGCTAAGTCGAGTAGTTTGAAAAAAGAAAACACCAAGAAAAAGCCCGCCATGAAATGCGGCATCCAGCGTGATAAAACAAAATCACCATGCGCGACTTCCACCACAATCGTGGCCAGTAAAATATAAGCAAACACTAACAATAGCGGTTTGTAGGTTGCAAGCCAGCTTTTTGTTTCTTCTGTGTTAATTGTTGTGCTGGGCTCTTCCTTGAAAGTGCTTAATTGGTATTTCCCTACTTGCCTAAGCGCAGTGTTTAACACATGAATATCACGTCTAGCGTTGGTCAGTGTCGCTTCAGGTGGTTTTAGTGTCACCTCGACATTTTCTGCATAATCAGCAAGTGTGTTTTTAACGCGGCTGACGCAACCGTCACAGGTTAATCCGGAAACTTCATACGTAGTTGTCTTCATATAGTTAAATATTACGCTCATAATGAATGTTTCAAGTAAAAAATTAAGGATGTGGGATGAAATATCTAATTTTTAAGTATTTGATTACGGCTGGCGTAGTCGTTCTGGTCTCAGAATTCGCTAAACGCAGCGATAAACTAGGTGCCTTAATAGCGGCATTGCCTATTGTTACCGTGCTCACGTTAATATGGTTGTTCGTTGAAAACCAATCGATGGCCAAAATAGCCAATCACGCCTATTACACATTTTGGTATGTAATCCCCACACTACCCATGTTTTTACTATTCCCTTATTTACTACCGAAGTTAGGTTTTTGGATCACGCTAATGGCTTGTATTTTGTTTACGGTCGCACTATTTTTTATCTTTGCTACAGTGGTTAAACACTTTGGCATTGCGCTACTCTAAAAATAGCTTCTAAATCAATCAATTACCGCGTAAGATGACGGTCTTATGGAAACCTACGCAACCATGCTGGCAAAACCAATTCAAAGTTATCGTCCTTATTGGGCGAAACGTTTTGGCGTTGCGCCAATATTGCCAACCTCTCGTGAAGAGATGGATGAACTAGGCTGGGATAGTTGCGACATTATTTTAGTCACGGGTGATGCCTATATTGATCATCCAAGTTTTGGCATGGCTTTGGTCGGTCGATTATTGGAAGAACAAGGCTTTCGTGTGGGCATTATTGCGCAGCCTGATTGGAAAAATACGAATGGATTCAAAGTATTAGGTAAACCAAACCTATATTTTGGTATTACTGCCGGCAATATGGATAGTATGGTTAATCGCTATACTGCAGACCGTAAAATCAGATCTGACGATGCCTATACACCTGACGCAGCACCGTATAAACGACCCGATCGAGCTGTACTTGTTTATAGCCAACGTTGCCGAGAAGCTTATTCAAAAGTGCCGTTAGTCATAGGCAGTATAGAAGCCAGCTTGCGGCGTATTGCCCATTATGATTATTGGTCTGATAAAGTGCGCCGTTCTGTTTTGGTCGATTCTAAAGCAGATATCCTGATTTATGGCAATGCAGAGCGGGCATTAGTGGAGCTTTCACATCGTATTGCCAAAGGTGAACCTGTCAATGAGATTCAGGATA
>JAZGEZ010000046.1:0-37484 GCA_036479055.1 Methylophilaceae bacterium
TCGGACGAGTAGTGCGTTCGCCAATGATGGCAGGTAGCGTGCTCAGACAAAATATGCTTAAGCAAGCACTAGCGGTGCAGCAAGGACAGACTGTATTACTGACTACTGTAGGTGCAGGCTTTACCATTAATGCAGAAGGAAAAGCACTTAAAAATGCCAGCTTGGGTCAAATTGTGCCAGTGAAAGTGCGTAGCGGAAGAGTGGTGAGTGGTATTGCACGTGAAGGTGGCAAAGTAGAAGTCAGTTTTTAACGTTCAAAATGATAAAAAAACATAGAAAAAAGGCTTAGTTGATAAAAAGATTAAAGTTTCTTTAAACTGTGTCGATATAAGGCATATATCAATCTAAGTTTGAAACGGTGTAAAAAAGGAAATTAGCATGAAAATTAATGATTCAATTAAACAGCCTGTCGATTTGACGGCAGATAAAATAGGGGTTAATGCTCATAAAAAAACTGAGCAAACCAGTACAAGCACAGCGGTTACAGAAAACGTGACGTTATCAACATTATCGTCACAAGTTAAATCACTAGAAGTGAAAGTAGCAGGCACAGAAGTGTTTGATACTGAAAAGGTTGATGCAATTAAATCAGCAATCGCTAGCGGACAGTTTTCCGTAGATTCTGGAAATGTAGCAGATGGCTTGATTTCATCTGTTAAAGACTTACTCAATATACAAAAATGATAGGCTAATATGCATATATCTAAATTGTTTGATCAAGATGCCAAATTATTGAATGACTTAGTCTCGCTACTAACACGAGAGCAAACGTCCTTGGTTAATATGGATATAGATGTTGTAGAAAGTATTTTGGATGATAAAAGTGTACTTATCCAAAAAATTTCAGAGTCTTCCAAAATGCGTCATGCAGCATTAGCAAAAGCAGGATTTGATGCCGACGAGAATGGCATGGCAACATGGATAAGAGCGCATGCGCAAGAAAAAGAGTATGTTGCTTGGCAGGCATTTCAAACGCAATTGGCGCAAGCTAAAGAGCTTAATCGTGTGAATGGTCAAATGATTAATCAACATTTTAAACGTAACCAACAAGCCTTAAACCAATTACACGGTAAAGGAACAGCGCCTAGTGCTGGCGTATATGGTCCGAATGGACAAACATCATCATTTAACTCCCCGCGTGGGATGTTATCGGTATAACTAGCTTGGGCTTGTTCGAGCCTAAAGCGTTTCACCAAGCAGGGCTAGCGCAAAGTAATACCACAGCTAGTTATCCCCACTTTAATCTAATTATTTGAATTCCATTTAGAGATGACAAATCTTAGTTTGCCTTTGGCGCCAGGGGTTGTCTTGCTATCAAATGGAATTTCAACTTCTAGCTTACCTTGTTGATTTGGTTTTGGTGCTGTTTTTTTCGTCGCTTGACTAAATCCCTGATTTTGCCAGCCATATTCAATTTTCCATTCTGGGCGGTTAGCAGTAGGTGGGGCAAGCTCTAGCTTAATTGCGTTACGGAACAAATAACCACCTTCAAAATGATCATCCAGCCATAAGCTACGATCAATTTCCCAGTCTGGCACGCGAATACCAAGTGCTAGTTCATACACCAAGTTACGTTTGCCTTTGACCCGTTCGCGCTTGGCTAAAAAAACGCTGGATAAATATTCTTGAACAGGTTTATTTGGCAAGCTGTCTAACTCGTCTTGGCAGAAGCAGGCGACCGAGTCTTCTTCTCCTTTACGACGTGTGAGTTGCCATAGCTTGCCGCGGGGCGATGCTAGCACTTCAACTTGGTAAAGGGCGTTGACTTTATGGCCGTCATCTATGGCTTTTTGGACTTTTTTTGGTAGCCTAACTTCTGCTATTTCTGCGTATATATCGATACGCACATCGCCGAATAAAAAACGAGTAAGGTTTTGGTAAGATTCCTCACTATTCACAATACCAAAGTAGCCAGAATGGGCGCGGTAGGTAAAGGCTTTTGCACAAGGCGCGCCCTCTGTACCATCAGACTTTAAGGCTTTTAGTGTGGCATTTCTGATTTTAACGAGGCCGTCGCTACCGTGCCCGGCGAAGGTGCGTGATGCACCTTGGGCAGCTTCATAATCCGAGCGGTTAGTGCCAACGAGGGTAAAGACTTTTTCTGGCGGGAAATGTTGTTCAGGGATCCAGGCTACGCTTTTGGTTTTTTCAAAGGCATCTTTCAATCCTAGGTATTCTGACATGCGCGCCCGATTAAAATTATCCATGCTAAATTTTGTAAGCCAAGAGGGTACGTTCATGCCTAGCATTTCTATGCCATTGTGTGGTGTGGCATAGGTAAACAACTTATCGACATATTGGCGTGTATTATGTGGGTCATTATCCGGGTTGTGTAGCAGCCCTCGGCAGATCAACCCACCCATTGAATGGGCGACAAGATAACATCTGAATGTGTCTGGAGTAACCTCGTTACTTGGGTTGGCACAGACCAAATCTCGTACTTTTAGGATTAAATCGCCTAGTTTTTGTGAAAAAATTTCAATTTCTGGTGTTTCACCACTGCCCAGTAGTTGAGAGGCTTCATCATAGTAACGGTAAATGATAATTGATTGGCTGTTGAGTTTGTTGCTCGCATTTTGAGACCACTCTGGATCAAGAATATCATAGCCGTCTTCATAGACATCTTGGTACTTAAAATCAGACGCTAGACGGATAACAGGCGATTCGAATATATATTTTCTAGGGGGTCGTGTTTTTTCTGGTACGGCTCGATAGACTGTCGAGCCTACATTAAAACCACAAAATGGATCGGCTGAAGTTGCATCAATCTCATTTTGTGTCATCGCATAGCCACGCACATAAATAATAGGGTGAAACGGTGCATTCTTATTCGCCATATTGCCCTCCAATTCTTATCATTCTTGAATAAACGACAATCACCCACTTCTGTACTCAAGCAAATACTATCGCATTAATTTAGTTCAATATTGGCACCATAAACGCAGCCACTCAGGCATGCTAATCAGGGTATCCCTGTGGGTTTTGTTCCTGCCATTTCCAAGCATCTTCACACATTTTCTGAATATCACGTTCTGCCTTCCAACCTAATGCTTGATGCGCTTTGGAAGGGTCTGCAAACACTGTTGCACAGTCTCCGGCTCTTCTCGGATAAATCTGATAGGGGACGGCATTTCCGGAAGCTTGCTCAAAAGCTTTTACGAGCCCTAGTACGCTACAGCCTTGTCCTGTTCCCAAGTTAAATACATTTGCCCCGCTATTATTTTTAAGCCAAGCAAGTGTATCTAAGTGGCCTTGCGCTAAGTCCATGACATGAATATAGTCGCGCACCCCAGTGCCATCATGTGTGGGGTAATCATCACCAAATACTTTTAGTTCATCTCTTCTACCAACAGCCACCTGACAGACATTGGGCATTAGATTGTTAGGAATGCCATTCGGATCTTCGCCAATCGTGCCGCTTTCATGCGCACCAACTGGGTTGAAGTAACGTAACAAGCCAATTTTCCAAGCTGGATTAGACGCTGCAAGGTCTGTGTATATTTGCTCAACCATGAGTTTTGACCAGCCGTATGGGTTCGTCGCTGTTAAGTTGGCGCTTTCGTTAATTGGTGAGGTTGCATCACCGTAGACGGTAGCGCTTGAACTAAACACCAATGAATAAACATTAAATTCAGCCATGGTTTCAGCAAGCACAATACTACCAACGACATTATTCTGGTAATACTTGAGTGGCTCACTGACGGATTCACCCACAGATTTTAAGCCAGCAAAGTGTATAACACCTTCAATGGCATTGGTTTTAAAAACATTGCGCAATGCCTCTACATTTCGCACATCGGCATTTACAATGTTTGCTTTTTTACCGGTAATCGATTCTACTCGGCGCAATGACTCTGGTTTACTGTTGCTGAAATTGTCTAAAACCAGCACATCATAACCAGCTTGTAGCAATAAGACACATGTATGGCTACCGATGAAACCAGCACCACCCGTTACTAAAATCATTCCATCATCTCCAAATTATTATGTAATACCAATGTAGTTAAAAAGCCGACAACCTAAATTGGTAGCGGCTTCTAGTAGTTGTTAGATTAACATACTGTGACTTAATCATATAACCAACGGAGATTGTTGAGGGTGCGTTAGTTTAATTCTTTTAAAGCTAACTTTAGTGTGGTTTTATTTCTTTGCTATGGCTAGCCGAGACGTTAAGGCTGTCGTATAAAATTAGTATCGATATATGGCGATTAATGGCGCGACCTTCTTCTGTTGCATTGTCACTAATCGGTTGCGATGGGCCAAACCCCAGTGCACTTAAGCGGATACTGTCAACACCTAGGTCGTTGAGCGCACCGGCTACACTACTAGCACGAACAGCAGAAAGCTCCCAATTGGAGAAAAAGGCTGCGTTTTGAATGTAAATAGGCGTGTTGTCAGTATGACCCTCCACTAAGATTGCATGTTTACTGAGTAATAAAGGGGTAATAATTTCGCTTAGCATGGTTTTTGCAGATTCTATGACATCTGCAGAACCAGAAATAAATAACGCACTGTCTTTAATGTCGATTTGCAACCCCTGGCTGTTTTGCATAACACGTGCTTTCCCATCTTTAATTAATGGGGATAATTTGTTAGATAAGTTTTTCCCTAATGCTGTCATTGCATCACGTTCTTGTTGTAGTACTCGCATTTTTTTACTGGCGGGTAAGGGCGCATCAATCGGGTCCTCTGGCGTGGTGTCAGATGGGGTTGATGCCTCTCCTTTAGTTGTTTCTACGCTACTTTCATGCGTTGTTTTGTTTGCAAAAGCAGTGCTAATTGAAGAGGATAGTGCTTTATATTTGTTTTGATTAACGGCTGAGACCGAGTACATCACGACAAAAAAGGCAAATAATAAGGTAATAAAATCAGCGTACGAAACTAGCCAACGGTCAGGGTTCTCGTCATCTTCCTCAATGCGTCTTCTGATCATATTGTTGTCTTACCTAAGGTAAGCCTCTAAACGGTCTTCTACTAGTTTTGAGTTGTCGCCTTTTACAATGGAGACCCAGGCATTGAGTAGCATTTCACGACGCATCATCTCATGTTGGATATGTGCTTTTAATTTGTTAGCGATGGGCAGAAAAATAATATTAGCCAGCGCTACACCATAAATGGTGGCAACAAAAGCAACGGCAATGCCACTGCCAAGCAGGTCAGGGTCAGATAAGTTCTCCATGACATGGATGAGGCCGATAACAGCACCTAGAATGCCAATAGTAGGCGCATAGCCACCCGCGGCATCCCATATTTTTGCAGCACTGCGTTGCTGTACCTCATAGAAATGCATGTCGATTGCACAGACTTCACGAATCTTATCTGGATCGGTACCGTCGACTATCATCTGCAATCCTTTTTTGATAAAAGGCTCGGTCTCATACTGAAGAAATCTTTCTAGGCCAAATATGCCATCTTTACGCACGGCAATACTCCAAGCACTAGTGCGTCTAGCAAGAGCAGCCCTGTCATCAACTGGTGGCTTTATTATCAGTTTTGACATGGCAAGCCCTAAGATGAATGCTTTAGGTTTTGTTTGTAATAAAACGGCACCTACTGTGCCAGAAAACACAATAAAGAAAGCGGCGGGCTGTAATAGCGAATCAATTTCCCCGCCTTCTAGCGCCTGCCCAGATAGGATGCCCGTCAGTGCAAGCGCAATGCCTGCTAGGCTACCCCAGTCCACGCCTGCTCCTTAAGTGATACGCGTAACCTGCCGACTGCTTGACTATGTAATTGGCAAACACGGGATTCCGACACATTCATGACCGCGCCTATTTCTTTTAGGTTGAGCTCTTGCTCATAGTACATACCCATCAGCATTTTTTCTCGTTCTGGCAGTGCGTCAATAGCCTCTACGATCGCTTCTTTAAAATCATTTTCGAGCAATGCTTGCATAGGATTGTTAGCATCATCTTTTACAAAACGGTCTAAAAAATGCTCGCCTTGGCTCTCTGCATCATGAAAATCTTCATAGTAAACTAGCTGGTGACCACTGCAATGACTAAGCTTTTCATAATAGCCTTCAAGCGATAAAGATAGATTTTTTGCGACTTCGGTTTCATTTGGCGCGCGACCTAGTTGCTGTTCTAGTTTAGAAATAGCCGCTTCGACATCGCGCATGTTTTTTCTAATGCTACGCGGTAGCCAGTCAGCACTTCTCAACTCATCAAGCATCGATCCGCGTATACGTTGCGCAGCGTAAGTTTCAAATTGCGCCCCATGACCGTCTTCATATTTGTTAGCAGCATCAAGTAGCCCCATCATGCCTGCTTGAATTAAGTCATCTAGTTCTACACTAGCAGGTAATTTAGATTTAAGCTGATAGGCTAGTTTTTTTACCAGTGATGCGTGTTGGTCTAAAAGCGCATCTTTATTATCTGTTTTTCCAGTCATGGTATACATAGTTAATTCCTATACAAAAGAAGCCAGTTCAGCTTCTATAGAATGCGGATGTTTATAGTTAAGGCGCTGTGCAAGTGCTTTAAAAGCTTTAGAGGCTTTAGCTAAGGGGAAAGCGTCCGTTATAGTGCGGCCTAATTTAGCTGCACGGTTAAGGTGCTGGTCAGTAGGGATGGCACCAAAAAATTCAAGGTCTATTTGCATATAATTTTTAGCCACTTGAGACATATTGCGAAAAGTCACCGCTGCTTGTTCATCGGTAGCATTACTAACAATAATGCCGAAAGATCTTCGGCCTATTTGGCTGTAGATTCTTTTAATTAACGTGTAAGCTTGTTTGATAGAGGCTGCATCACAAGTTAGCTGAATGAGAATCTCATGTTGATATAGAATTTCAAGCGGTAGTTGGTGATTTTTATTTAAAGTGGCATCAACCAATACGACTTCAAACAAACTAGACAAGTTTTCAAATACTTTATTGAGTGCTGTATCCGCGCTGTCATCAGGTTCTGTTTTTTGTGTTTGTTTTGAGTGTAACTTGGCCGTTAAAAACCCAAACTTAGCGCTTTTTACTGACTGCTCTATGTTGACTTCTTTATGTGCTACATCGCTTAATGCTGGTAATGTTTTAATGCCGTAATGGTTCAAATCTACTTTGCCAGCCTGTACAACAAGCACATCGCTATCTTGCTTGTTAAGAGATGCTGCTAAGTTTGAGATTAGTCTAGGCTGATGCTGTGTCTGCATCGCTGAAAGCACGCTAATAATCTTAGGCTGATGATCTGTCATGATTTGTCTCAGCCCAGCTGCTTGGTCATGTTGAGGACTAAGCATTATCTAGCTCCAACAATCCAACTTTATTAGAAGCGTGTACCGCGTTGCCTACGATTAAAGCTTGGTCTTCTTTATCTGTTTGGAAAGGACTGTCTTCTGCAATACCGTGGTTAAATGTACGGTGTACTAGCTGTTGTTTATGCGGCAAGTGCAAATCTTCAGGCACACGTTGCCCATTGGTGACGTAGTGCAATTTTAATTTTTCACGAATCATCACATCCAAGACGTTGCCAAGGGTAATAGCCTCGTCTATTTTAGTCATGATACAGCCAGATAACCCTTGGCCTTTGTAAGCTTTTATGACGTCAATTAAGGTGTCGCCGGTGTTGGTTGCATTGAGACATAATAGTTTTTTAATATTTAATTTCTCATTTGAGAGCATTGCTATATGTTCTGCTACCATTTTGTCACGCTGACTAACTCCTACAGTATCAATCAAGATGATGTGTTTATTTTTAAGCTCATTTAATGCGATTTTCAAGTCGGCTTCATCTTTAACACTATGTACCATGACGCCTAGAATCTTTCCATATATTCTAAGTTGCTCATGACCGCCAATACGATAAGAGTCCGTTGTAATTAGGCCTATTTTGTCTGTACCATGTTTCATGACATGACGTGCGGCTAGTTTGGCCGTGGTGGTGGTTTTACCCACGCCAGTGGGGCCAATAATTGCAAATATGCCGCCTTTATCTAGCATTTCTTCTTCTTTGGTCATCACATCAAGGTTTTTCAACAAAACAGACTGCACCCATTTTTTGGATTCTGCTTCCGTTTGTTTTTCTGGAATGTTGTCGGCTAACTGCTTTGCTAATCCAGGGCTGAAGCCTGCGTTTAACATGGCACTTAATATTTTAGATTTCACAGGCTCGCGTTGTTGTGTTGCACCCCAAGAAATTTCTGCAAGTTGTGATTCAATCACATTACGCATATTGCGGATTTCAGTCATCATGCCCGCAATTTGAGCATTCACCTCTTTAGCTTGTGCCTGCGTTTGTGCTAATGCTGTTTCTACCGCGCCATCAGTAGACACATTTGCAACATCTTCATTAAAGCTAGATTTTGCGGTGCTGTTGTTTTCAGGTTGCATGCGCTTTTTGAAAAGATCTTCTAACGTGGATGTGCGACTATCTTCTACAACTTCTGCACTTAGTGTTACTTCTGTATCGTTTGAACTGACGATAGAGTCCATCTCTTCTGCGCTAAAAGCCATAATTTCATTGCCACCTTTAACCGTGCGGTTGGACAGAATAACTGCATCGTCCCCAAGTGCTTCACGTACTTGCAAGAGTGCTAGTTTTGAATTTTTGCCGAAAAAGCGTTTTATGTTCATGCTGGACCTCCAATAAGGTTGGTTACTCTAATCGTTTTTGTGTCAGGTAATTCTTCATGTGATAACACACGAAGCCGTGGGATAGCGCGACGTAAGAATTTTGATAGTGCTTCCCTAAGTGGTGCTGCCACCAGCAATACAGGTGACACCCCCATCTGTTCTTGTTGAAGAGATGCAGCTTCTGCCTGACTAGACAAGCTTTCAGCCAAGCTAGGCTCGATAGCTGCACCACTGGCACCATTGCCATTACTTGTTTGTGTTGCTTGTAGCAATAACTTTTCCAAGTCGTTATCAAGTGCTAGTACTGGAATTTCATTGCCTGTAGGGAACAGTTGTTGCACAATTGCGCGCCCTAGCTGTACACGGAGTAATGTAGTGAGCTCAGCTGCATTTTGCGTTTGATGTGCATGTTCAGAAAGCGTTTCTACAATAGTGCGCATATCACGGATGTGTACACCTTCTGCCAGTAAGTTCTGCAATACTTTTTGTACGACAGACAATGGTAATAATTTTGGCGTTAAATCTTCTACTAGCTTTGGTGAGTCTTTACTAATGTGATCTAGTAGCAATTGCACTTCTTCGCGCCCCAATAGCTCAGCAGCATGCAGTGAAATAACATGGTTTAAATGTGTTGCGATTACGGTACCCGCATCGACGACGGTGTAACCCATGACTTGTGCTTGATCACGTGCTTCACTATCTATCCATACAGCAGGCAAACCGAATGCGGGATCTGTGGTCTCTGGTCCAGGTAATACTTCTGTAACCCCACCCGGATTAATCGCAAGAAATTGACCATAGTTAGATTCCCCTTGTGCAATTTCAACGCCCTTAAGGGTGATGCGGTAAGCGGTTGGCTTGAGTTCTAAATTGTCACGAATATGTACAGTAGGGGCAAGAAAACCAATCTCCTGCGCAAATTTTTTACGTAGGCCTTTAATCCGTTTTAGTAAATCACCACCTTGGCCTTTATCAACCAGAGGGATTAAACGGTAACCGACCTCTAGCCCAACAATGTCAACAGGTACAACATCGTCCCAGCTGGCTTCTTCAGATTCGGCTTCTGCTGGAGCTTCTTCTTCTGCCACAGGCGCTTCTACTACTTTTTTCTTCTGCTCGGCTACAAAGTAACCCGCCCCGGCTAAGATGGAGGCAAGTAATAAAAAGGCTAAATTTGGCATGCCTGGAATAGCCCCCATGCTGGCAACAATGCCTGCTGTAATGTAAAGAACTTTGGGGTTAGAAAATAATTGCGTGATCAGTTGGCCGCCAATATCTTCATCGTTAGCAACACGAGAAACCACAACACCTGCAGATACTGAAATAATGAGTGATGGAATTTGTGCGACTAAGCCATCACCAATGGCTAATAGCGTGTAGTTTCTGACAGCATCAGAAAAAGCCAAATCATGTTGTGCCATGCCAACGACAAGGCCGCCAATGATATTGATGATGGTGACCATGATGCCAGCGATGGCATCACCACGTACATATTTACTTGCACCATCCATTGCTCCGTAGAATTCTGATTCTTGGGTAACTTCTGCACGTCTCATTCTTGCATCTTCTTCACCGATGAGGCCTGCATTTAAATCGGCGTCAATTGCCATTTGCTTACCAGGCATTGCATCTAAAGCAAAGCGCGCACCTACTTCAGCAATACGGCCAGCACCTTTAGTGACGACCATAAAGTTAATAATGGTTAAGATAATAAACACGACAATACCGACGGTGTAATTACCCCCAATTAAGAAATGCGCAAAGGCTTCAATGACTTTTCCAGCAGCGTCTGGACCCGTATGTCCTTCCGTAAGGACAACGCGTGTAGAAGCCACATTAAGGGATAAACGCAACATTGTGGTGACTAACAACACCGTAGGAAAAGCAATAAAATCTAGCGCTTTTTTCGTTTGCAAGCCAATGAGCAATACCAAAATTGATAATGCAATGTTAAAGCTGAATAACACATCTAAAGCCATCGGTGGTAAAGGCAATATCATCATTGATAACAACATGATGATAATGATTGGACCCGCTAGTGTGCGACCGTCCATTATATTGGCCCATTTGAAGTTGTTCATGATGACAATGCCTCCATATCGACAGTGCTTTCAGTCGGCAATAGGCTATGGGGATCAAGCGCTTCAGGTACCGCTAGTGTTGAAGGAATTTCAGGTTGCAAGCCACCATGGTCGTTGAAAATACGCATTTGAAATACATAAGCTAATATTTCAGCCACAGCAGAATACAGCGCTTCAGGAATTTCACTTTCGAGTTCAGCATGTGCAAATAGGGCACGTGCAAGCTTAGGCGATTCTAAGGTCATGATTTTATGCTCGGCAGCAATTTCACGAATTTTAAGTGCTAAGACATCTGCACCTTTAGCAACGATTATCGGCGCGCCCACATCGTCTTCTTTATATTTAATGGCGACAGCGTAGTGTGTTGGGTTAGTCACGATGACATCAGCATTGGGGATTTCAGACATCATTCTGCGTTTTGCCATCTCACGCTGTTGTTGACGTATACGTGCTTTAATCTCAGGGTTGCCTTCTAACTCTTTTGTTTCTTGCCGTACCTCTTCTTTTGTCATTTTCAACTTGTGTGCATGCTGATATAACTGGTAAGGAACATCAATAGCCGCGATGACAATGAGCGCACTCACAATGGATAAAAATCCTGTTTGCATCAATGTACTGACTTCACCTATGCTGGTTTTTACGGGGAGTGAAGATAAAGATAGAATTGGCCCCATGTCACTTGACATAACCATATAAGAAACACCACCAACTAATATCGCTTTTAAAATAGATTTAACGAGCTCAACAGCTGAGTTCTTAGAAACTAATTTAGTGACACCTTTGATTGGATTGAGCCGGTTGAACTTTGGTGCAAGCGCTTTACCACTAAATAACCATCCACCTATAAAGGCGGGGGATCCTAAAGCGACAATCATTAACAGTAGTGCAAATGGTGAAAATGCAATCAGTAATGTATAGATTGATTCTGAGATATTCATGATTAGATAGACCGGGTCAAACGCAGTGGCACGATCAAACTTAAGGCCAGAGCTGAGTGTTGTTTTTAACGCACTGCTTAAGTGTTCTCCCATCATGAGCATGCCTAATCCTGCAGCCAGTAGCAGCGTCACAGTGCCCAGCTCTCTAGAGCGTGGTACATCGCCATCCTTGCGCGCTTTTTCAAGACGCTTGGGGGTGGCCTGTTCTGTTTTTTCTAAATCGCTACCATCAGCCATGTAAATTCCTGATTATTAAAACTTAATCACATTAGCAACTAAGTGCTTTTATTCCATCTGTTATTAATTGCTTACTTCAGTGGAACCTATTATCAGGTTTGGCAAGTAGGGTTTATCTGTTGAATAAGAGGGTGAAAACACCTTTTTCCATCTAGTTTGTCAATAATGAATACTTTATTTAAGGTTTATTTAATTATTTTTAATATAAAAAACAATAACTTAAAAAAATAATGCAATCTTTTTTAAGAAACCCCTAAAGATTTCTAAAACACGGTCGATATCTGTTTATCGCATATTACAAATTTAAAAAGGTAAACATGGTTTAAATTGGCAGCCAGTGACTGGCATGATTTAACTTTTGTATATATATAGGTATCTTTAAGCCCCCTGTAGGTGTTTGTAGGACAAACACCTACAGGGGCGCGTCTGCTCGTCTTACAAAAAAAACCGACAAACCCCAATAGCCGTTTCTGATTAATAGGTTCAAAGTACGACTCATGCGGGAAACACATATTTAACGAAGTTTTTTGAATATAGGGTAAGGAAAATAAAATGAGCGAAAATGAAATGATGTCAGAAATTAAAGATGCTAATTTGAACTACTTGATGTTAGCGCAGCAAATGATTCGTGCTGATAAAGCGACTGCAATTTTTCGCTTAGGAATCAGTGATGATATAGCAGACCTGCTTGAAGGGTTAAGCAACTTTCAGATACTTAAGTTGAGTAGCAGCAACATGATGCTTGCACGCTTCCGTTTTGAAGACTCTGCTATTTTAAGCATGTTAACGGATTACTCAAAAGACCGTGCACTTGCAAACGCACATTCTGCAATCTTATTATCAGGGCAGCCTGCATAACGCATATCGACTTAGGTCGGTTAATTGGAGAGAATCATGAAGAAAAAGGGTGTAAAGAAAAGTGTAATAACTGAAGGTGAAGACATTCAGCTAGCAACAGAAATGATTAAGCTTGGTGCTAGGTTGCAATTGTTAGAATCACAAACGACATTGTCACGTGAGCGCTTGATTAAACTCTATAAAGAGTTAAAAGGTGCTTCACCACCAAAAGGCATGCTCCCTTTTTCAACCGATTGGTTTTTAACATGGCAGCCAAATATTCATTCTTCTATTTTCTTGAATATACATGACTACTTAGTGAAAAATGCAGGGATCGATGGCATTGTCGCTATTCTTAAAGCGTATAGTTTGTATCTGCAACAAGTCGGACATGATTCAGAAACTGACCCAGTGCTTTCTTTAACGCGAGCGTGGACATTGATTCGTTATATTGATAGCAAAATGCTTAAGCTAAAAGGCTGCACTTGCTGTAGTGGTAGCTTTGTTGTGAATGCCTATGATTTAAATCAAAACTATTTATGCAGTTTATGTCATATCCCATCACGTGCAGGTAAAACGAAAAAAGCGAAACAAGCAAAAGAGCTCGAATACAAACTCGTTAACGCTGGCGTTGTTGCATAAAATGGCAGATGAAAAATGACTTAAAAACCCTGCCGCTAAACTGCATGTTTAGTAAACCAGTGCCTAAGTTGGCTCCAGCGACTTTAGCAATCATTATTCAGATGGTAGCGTTAGTGGCTGTGTTCTTAACGGTGTTAGTCATTAGCAATATATTTACAGTCAGATTTTCAATATTTTCGTTAATAATGATGCAGTCTGTTAGTGCAATAGCGCTCTGTATCTTGGCTAGCATGGCGGTATGGTGGCGGTGGATTCATGGCCTTTTTCCATTAGCGATGTTTGTAATGTCGATGTGGACCTTACCTAATGAAATTTATTTAATTGGCTTTTTAATTAGCCTTAGCATTTTTTGGACGACTTTTCGTAGCCAAGTTCCCTTCTTTCCCTCTCGTCCAATTGTTAGAGAGAAGGTTGCCGCACTTATTCCTGAAGGCAAGCCTATCCGAATGATCGATATCGGTAGTGGTTTAGGCGATTTGTCGATGCATATTGCAAAAGCAAAAAACAATAGCCAAGTAGAAGGCATAGAAATTGCACCATTGCCATGGCTAATTAGTCAATTGAGAGCGTGGATAACACGTTCTTCTGCACGTTTTAAACTGGGCGATTATCGTGAGTTAGATTTTGCACAATATGACCTGGTATTTGCTTATTTATCTCCTGCAGCCATGTCTGGTTTATGGAAAAAAGCACAGCATGAAATGCGCACTGGCAGTTTGTTAGTGAGTTATGAGTTTGAGATTCTAGGCATTACGCCTAGCTTTTGTATTACTAATGGTCAGAAAACCCCCACCATATTTGTTTGGAAGATGTAGCATTTTCTTTAATTCACCAGTTATCTCTTTGCGCGACTATCAATCTAAAACATAGTACCGAAAAAGTGCCTTTATTCTGTAAATTGATTTTGTTTGAGTATTGGTATTCTAATTTTAATTTCAATTAATAGAAAAAGTTAAACTTTTCATTTAAGGCGTATAGACATGTTTCTTATCATTGGGTACATCGTAGTTTGTGCTTCTGTTTTTGGTGGCTATGCAATGGCTGGTGGCCACTTAGCTGCGCTATGGCAGCCACTCGAAGTGTTGATGATTTTTGGTGGCGCGTTAGGTGCATTCGTAGTCGGCAATGATACTAAAGCAATTAAAGCAACGGTAAAATCAATTCCTAGCTTGTTCAAAGGCTCTAAATATACCAAAGCACTCTATATGAGTTTGCTGGCGCTGATGTATGAGATTCTAGGAAAAATCCGCAAAGACGGCATGATGTCAATTGAGGATGATATTGAAAATCCAGAATCCAGCGCACTATTTAGTAAGTACCCCGATATTCTTAAAGATCACCATTTAATTGAGTTTATTTGTGATTATTTGCGGCTAATGGTCTCTGGCAATATGGATGCTTTTCAAGTGGAAAATTTGATGGATAACGAAATCGAAACACATCATATTGAAGGGCATGTGCCAGTGGACTGTTTTGCCAAACTAGGTGATGGTTTACCCGCTTTTGGTATTGTTGCAGCCGTGATGGGTGTTGTACATACCATGGAAAATGTGTCGTTGCCACCGGCCGAATTAGGTATTTTGATTGCGCATGCACTAGTTGGAACATTTTTAGGGATTTTATTAGCCTATGGTTTTGTTGGTCCATTGGCAGGCTTGTTAGGGCAAAAACTAGATGAGAGCACTAAGATGTTTCAGACAGTTAAGGTGACTTTGTTAGCTAGCCTAAATGGTTATGCCCCAGCGATTGCCGTGGAGTTTGGTCGAAAAGTTTTATATTCAACAGAGCGCCCAGGGTTTACTGAATTAGAAGAGCATATGAAACAAACCAAAAAATAATGAAATTATTTCATCTTATCTTGAGCGTTACCATTCATTACGGAGTGCGTTATGGCTGAACAACCGGTCAGACCAATTATAGTAAAAAAAATAAAAAAAGTTGCCGCTGGTCATCACGGCGGGGCTTGGAAGATTGCTTATGCCGATTTTGTGACAGCAATGATGGCTTTTTTTCTATTGATGTGGTTATTAGGATCTGCATCGAAAGGGCAGCTGGAAGGGATTGAATCTTATTTTAAGACGCCTTTGAAAGTTGCCTTAATGGGTGGTCCTAGCGTTGGCGCCAGTGATTCTATTTTAAAAGGCGGTGGTAAAGACCTAACGAGAAAACAGATGCAGGTAAAGCCTGAGGATGGCTCTAAAGAAAAAGAGAAAGAGCCGGACCTTAAAGATATACAGAAAGCATTAGAAGCTAAAGAAAAGCTACAACTCGAGAACCTCAAAGAAAAGATTGAAAAGACGATTGATAGTAACGAGACGCTAAAGAAATTTAAAAAACAACTGTTGCTGGACATTACCTCTGAAGGGCTGCGCATTATTATCGTCGACGAGCTTAATCGGCCAATGTTTAATTCAGCAAGAGCTGAATTACAGCCCTATGCAAAAAAAATATTGCAGGAAATGGGTAAGACACTGAATGACGTACCTAACCGTATCAGCCTATCTGGACATACAGATGCAACGCCATTTAGCACGGGAGAAATTGCTTATAGTAACTGGGAATTGTCAGCAGACAGAGCCAATGCTTCTCGACGTGAATTGGTAGCAGGTGGTATGGATGAATTTAAATTGATGCGCGTTGTTGGGCTTTCTTCAGCGGCACTTTACGACAAAGAAAACCCTTTTAATCCAATCAACCGACGCATCAGTATTATTGTGATGAATAGGCAAGCTGAAGAGCGCGTGATTAAAGACGAGTCCGCGGTGAAAGTGACCAAAGCGCAAGATGCGGGAAATATTGCAGCATCCGTTAATGCGGTAAAGGGAGCTGAAACCGACGTAACGTTTTCTAATGAAGAAGTAGCAGAGGAAACCCCACCTTAAGTTGAACGGTCAGAAAAGCAATCAATCTGATAGTTGCGAAAAACACTGACCCTTTAAGTTAAATCAACATACTTTATGCGCAAACAGCGCGTACTTGTGTGATATCCGTATGACCTTGTAGTATTTTAGAGATGCCATCTTGTTTTAGCGTAGCCATGCCATTTTCAAGTGCTGCATGGGTGATTTCTCTTACCAGCGCACGTTTTTGAATTAAGTGTTTTATGGATGGGGTTACGGACATTAATTCATATAAACCTACGCGACCGCTATACCCAGTTTTATGACAAGATTTACAACCTTTAGCCTTATAAAGCATTAGTTTTCCATCCTGCGACTGTTGCTCGTGCCAATGTGACAATATCTCAGATGCGTCCAACGCTGTGTCATGCACATACTCTTCTGCTAATGCCCGTAGTTCTGTTTTGTTAGGGTTGTAAGCTACTTTGCATTTTGGACAAAGTGATTTGGCTAAACGCTGGGCTAGAATGCCTAAAAGCGCATCTGCAAAATTAAAAGGATCCATGCCAAGGTCTAACATCCGTACAATGCTTTCAGGGGCGCTGTTTGTATGTAACGTTGACAACACAAGATGGCCAGTTAATGATGCTTCTATCCCAATTTTAGTCGTTTCTTCATCGCGCATTTCACCGACCATAATCACATCTGGATCGGCACGTAGGAAGCTTCTCATAGCTTTAGCAAACGACCACCCAATTTTAGCATTCACCTGCACTTGTCTTAACCCTGCTTGTGTAATCTCAATAGGGTCTTCAGCAGTCCATATTTTACGTTCAGGCGTATTAATATGCCCGAGCAAGGAATGTAGTGTTGTAGTTTTTCCTGAACCTGTTGGGCCACAAACTAGAATTAGGCCATGCGGGTTTTTTACCATGTGTTGCATAGCAGTCAATGCGTCTTTTGTTAGCCCTAAATCATTGATAGGTAGCGGTTTGCTTGCTGCCAGTACGCGCATCACTATATCTTCCAAACCATTAGAGGTAGGGATAGTTGCAACTCTTAATTCAACTTTTTTAGGCCCAAATTGCTGGAAATCTAACTTCCCATCTTGCGGCTTTCTGCGCTCAGAAATATCCATCTGGCACATAATCTTAATGCGAGAAATAAGTGCATTACGGAAATTTGCAGGGATCTCGAGATAAGGCATTAGGGTGCCGTCCTTACGAAAGCGAACGACGGTATTCTTTTTGTCTGGATAAGTTTCGATGTGAATATCTGATGCTTTCTCTTTTACGGCATCTAGTATCATCTTGTTCACAAGTTTTACTAAAGTATTGTCTGATTCCGCAATAGGCTCATCTTCGATCTCTTTTGCTCTTGTTTTATCCTCTTTAAATAATTGGCTGGCAAGGTCATTGCCAGAGGATGTTTCTTCAACGTTAAACTCAATAGCGCTCTCATTGTTTATCGGTGCTGGATTTTCTTCTTCCGTATACCAATCAACATTTTGGCTGTAAAACTCATCAATAGCTTCTAATATATCTTCACGCGATGCCATCGCCGGCAGTATATTCATTTCCGTAACGAATCTTAGCTCGTCTACCGCTTTTATATCCATCGGGTCTTCTAGAGCAACCACTAGCATGCCTTCATGCAAACATAGTGGTATTAGCGTATATTTTTTTGCAAGTGACCCGTTAATTAACCTAATAGCATTAGGGTCAAAGTTGAATTTAGGTAAGTTTACATAGGGGACGCCAAGTTTCTTTGCAAGGGTTCCTTTTAATGTGCGTTCGTCTACAACGCCCATCTTGATTAAGATTTGGCCTAAGCGTAAATTACGATTTTCTTTTTGTTTATTTAACGCTTCTTCTAGCTGACTATTCGTGAGCAACTCTAGCTCTATTAATGCTTCACCTAATCGTAAGACAGGCCGTTTTTCTTGGTGATTAATTGCTTGATGTAACTGTTCTGTGGAAATGATTTGATTATCGTTTAAATAATCGCCAACCCGTTTTGACCTAATCTCTTTTTGATGATCCAGCGCCTGCTCAATATCATCAGGTGTGACATGGTTATCTTTAATCAAGATATCCCCAATTTGCATGCCAACTTGAAAGTCTTTAATGGATTGGCGTGGGATGAAGTGTTTTTCAATTTTCCCACCTTTTAATACCGGGAATATATATAAACCAGCTTCACTGTTCACGTAACCTAATGTGTCTCCAGTGAGTGTACTGTCATCAACAAGTTTTATTTGGTAGACCTGTTTTTCAGATGCTGGGAACATCTCGTCTGTACGAGCTTCGAGAAAGTTCTGCTCAGATAGGATAGTGGCTTGCGACAGAAGTTGTAAGCTCTTAATCTGGTCAAATGTGATGATTCGTTGTTCTTTGTCATTAAATGCTTGAAATAGTACGCGTTCTTTTTCAGGTGAAAATCGAATTAATTCGCCTGTCAGTGTGTTTTTGTCCAACAAATCAATAATACAGGTCTCAAGCAAGGGCCTGTCTGCGTCATGCTCCACTTTAAAATACGGCGGGTTAGGCCATTTAAATGTGCGCATGTCTAAATCTGTACCTAACGTTATATGTCCCATTTTTACCTAAGTTCTTGTGACGTTATGATTAAAGAGCGTTAGCCCTTGTCTTTGTCGGCAATAAAGTTATGCCTGTAGTCTGATACATATAACGGCAATAGGTGTGAGAAATTGAGCTTTAATTTAAATAGGAGAAGCTGGCTTTGTGGTGGGAGCTCTCATTAAGGGGTCAAGAGTGCACGGAATCAGCAACCAACCCAAATGGTTTATGTATTGGTCTGAAGTAAGAGGCTGGTAGTGAAGTGGCCTCAAATTTATTAGGTGCTAGCGCACTAAGCCTACAGTGGCACTTTAGGCTGACATCTCAGCATGAATTTCACTAAAAGCAGCAATCGCCTTATCCAAATCTTCTTTAGTATGCTTGGCTGAAATTTGCGTCCTTATCCTTGCTTTGCCTTGCGGTACAACAGGGTAGAAGAAGCCTATGGCATAAATGCCTTTTTCTAATAATTTGATACTCATTTTTTGTGCCAACTCAGCATCTCCCAGCATAACAGGCACAATTGGATGGTCGCCATCATCAACATCAAAGCCAGCGGCCTGCATACCCTTTCTAAAGTAGTGCGTATTTTCTTCGAGCTGATCTCTATACTCAGTAGAGGATGAAAGCATCTCTAACACTTTAAGTGTTGCTGCACAAATAGATGGGGCAACACTGTTTGAGAATAAATAGGGGCGTGAGCGTTGGCGTAGCATATCAATAATTTCTTTTCTGCCAGAAGTAAAGCCACCAGATGCACCGCCTAATGCTTTACCAAATGTGCTGGTAATAATATCCACTCTATCCATGACCCCTTTGTATTCGTGCGTACCTCGGCCAGTTTTACCCATAAAGCCAGTGGCATGACAATCATCATGGTGCACCATGGCATCAAATTCATCTGCCAAATCACAAATCTCATCTAGTTTTGCAACGGTACCATCCATGGAGAACACACCGTCTGTCGTAATTAATATGCGTCTTGCATTGTTCGCTTTGGCATCTTCTAGTTTAGAGCGCAAGCTAGCCATATCGCTATTTTTATAACGGTAACGCGCTGCTTTACACAGGCGAACACCATCGATAATTGAAGCGTGGTTCAACTCATCTGAAATAATGGCATCTTCTGCTGTCAGAATAGATTCAAACAAGCCACCGTTCGCATCAAAACAAGCTGCGTATAGAATCGTGTCTTCCATCCCTAAAAACGCAGTTACTTCTTTTTCTAATGTTTTGTGGATTGTTTGCGTGCCACAAATAAAACGCACAGAAGCAAGCCCGTAGCCCCAGCGATCTAAACTCTCTTTGGCGGCATTGATTACGTCGGGGTTATTCGCTAGACCTAAATAATTGTTAGCACACATATTAAGCACTTCGCTACCACCTTCTAATGTGATGCGGTTCTTCTGGTCAGAACTGATGTGCCTTTCGGTTTTCCATAAGCCTGCTTTTTTAATCTCTTCTAAATCGTTAGCAATGCTTGTTTTTGTCTTTTTAAAACTCATTTTCTACCTTTTTAAAATTAATCTTCCCAGTTTAAAATTACTTTTCCAGACTCACCTGATAGCATGACGTCAAAGCCTTTTTGGAAATCTGTATAGTGGAATCGGTGCGTAATAATATCCATCAGTGGCAACCCACTTTGCACCATCATCAAGCCTTTATACCAAGTTTCAAAAATTTCTCGACCATAGATGCCTTTAATGGTCAGACCTTTAAAGACCACATTATCCCACTCGATACCTGAGCCAGCAGGCATAATCGCTAACATCGCAATATGGCCACCATTAATCATTCTGGCTAGCATATCGCCAAAAGCGATTGGTGAGCCAGACATTTCTAGTCCAATATCAAACCCTTCAAATATACCAAGTGAATGCATGAATTTTTCATCTATTTTATCTGTTGAGACATTGCGTGTAATCACGCGCGGCAATATTTTCTTAATTAAATCCAGGCGGTATTGATTAAGGTCGGTAATCACAATGTTTCTTGCGCCAGCATGGCTTGAGACCATGGCAGCCATCATGCCTATTGGCCCAGCCCCTGTAATCAACACATCTTCTCCGACCATGTTGAAAGAGAGTGCTGTGTGCACTGCGTTGCCATAAGGGTCAAATACAGCTAAAAGGTCAGGGTCAATGGGGCGGCTAGGTTTGAAAACATTTTTAGCGGGGACAGACAAGTATTCAGCAAAAGCCCCTGTTCGATTAACACCTACTCCTATTGTATTAGGGCATAAATGAATACGGCCACCTAAACAGTTTCTGCAACGGCCACAAGTAATGTGGCCTTCGCCAGAGACAATGTCGCCAACCTTTAAGTCATCTACGTTAGAGCCAAGCTCAACAATCTCACCTGCATATTCATGGCCTGTAATCATTGGCACAGGAATGGTCTTTTGTGCCCATTCATCCCAGTTGTAAATATGGATATCAGTGCCGCAAATTGCCGTTTTTTTAATTTTGATTAGCACGTCGTTATTGCCAACGGTTGGCATTGGCATGTCATCTAACCATAAACCCTCTTTTGGGTGCTTTTTTACTAAAGCTTTCACTGCTGATTCCAATTTGTTGATTGTCTTAGGTAACTTACCATTGACTATAAATAAAGTAAATCGGATTATTTTGAGGCTAAACAAAAAAGCTTACAGTGTTTAGCTGTAAGCTTTTTGATTTTTTGGTGCGCCCGAAGAGATTCGAACTCCTGACCCCTTGGTTCGTAGCCAAGTACTCTATCCAGCTGAGCTACGGGCGCGTTAAGGCGAGCATTATACAATAAAACTTCCTATTGTTAAATTGTATGTTTGGCGGAGAGCGAGGGATTCGAACCCTCGATACAGGTTGACCCCGTATGCTTCCTTAGCAGGGAAGTGCCTTCGACCACTCGGCCAGCTCTCCGTTTTGAAACTTTTTAAAACAATTACAAGGGCGCGATATTACGCGAAACTTGCGCTTAAATCAATGATTGTTATTTTACGCTTCCTCCAATTCAAAAGCGCGGTGCAATGCGCGAACGGCAAGCTCCATGTGCTTTTCTTCAATGATGACAGCCACTTTAATTTCGCTTGTCGTAATCATTTGAATATTAATACCTTCTTCTGACAGTGTGCGGAACATTTGGCTTGCAACGCCGACATGTGAGCGCATGCCAACACCAACAGCAGAGACCTTGGCAACATTGTCATCCCCGCTTATTTCGCGCGCATGAATGTTTGGCTGCACCTTTTCTCGAATAATATCTAGTGCTAAATCCATTTCATTTTTATGTACGGTAAATGTGAAATCTGTCGCGCCATCTGCACCTTGGTTTTGAACAATAATATCAACATCAATGTTCGCATCTGCAATAGGGCCTAGTATTTGATGCGCAATACCAGGGGTGTCTGGTACGCCTAGCACCATAATTTTAGCTTCGTCACGGTTAAATGCGATACCGGAAATGAGCGGTTCTTCCATATTGTCATCCTTACAATCATCTTCAAACGTAATGAGTGTGCCTTCACCTTCTTCTTCAAAACTAGAAAGTACACGTAATTTAACTTTGTATTTTCCTGCAAACTCCACAGCGCGCGTTTGTAACACTTTGCTGCCTTGCGAAGCAAGTTCTAACATTTCTTCGAAAGTAATTTTTTCTAAGCGGCGTGCTTCCGGTACCACACGGGGATCTGTCGTATAGATACCATCAACATCAGTATATATTTGGCACTCATCCGCTTTTAATGCGGCTGCTAAGGCAACCCCCGTTGTATCTGAGCCACCGCGCCCCAATGTCGTGATGTTGCCATCTGCATCACAGCCTTGGAAGCCTGCAACAATGACTATATAGCCATCATCCAAATCTTTCTTCATGTTTTGACCGTCAATATCAATAATACGGGCTTTGCCATGGGAGGTGTCAGTTAATATTTTGACTTGCGAGCCAGTGTAACTTTTTGCTTTAAAACCAAGTTCTTGCAAGGCTAAGGCGGTCATGCCAATGGTGACTTGTTCGCCAGTAGAGACAATAACATCCAGCTCTCTTTGGCCAGGGTTGCTAGTGATGTCATTGGCAAGTCCGATTAAGCGGTTGGTTTCACCAGACATGGCTGATACCACCACAACGATTTGATGTCCTTCTTTCTTAAATCGACCTACTCGGCTGGCCAGTTTGCGAATCCGTTCTGGATCGGCTACTGAGGTGCCGCCATATTTTTGTACGATTAATGACATTTTTTAGTTTTTAGATTCAATCATTTTTTTAAACTTTCTGTTTTACCCAGTCTTTTACACTGTCAAGTGCTTGAGGTAACTGACTAGCATCTGACCCACCAGCCATTGCCATCTCTGGCTTGCCGCCACCTTTGCCACCGACTTGTGAGGCAACATGATTGACTAAATCACCGGCCTTAAATTTAGCAGTTAAATCACTCGTAACACCAGCGACAATGCTGACCTTTTCGCCATTCACTGTGGCTAGCACAATAGTAGCTGATTTTAACTTACCCTTTAGCTTGTCCAATGTTTCACGCAGTGTGTTGGCATCTGCGCCTTCTAGTGTAGCAGCTAACACTTTCACCCCTGATATATCAATCGCTTGCGTCGCTAAATCATCCCCTTGAGATGAAGCTAACTTGCCTTTTGCCGATGAGAGTTCGCGCTCAAGTTTTTTAACTTGATCGAGTAAGCCATTGATGCGTGTAGGTACTTCGGCTGGCAATACTTTTAATGTGCCCGCAACGCCACCTAAAGTGGTTTCCATGTCTTGCATATAGCTTAACGCATTGGTAGCCGTCACTGCCTCCACACGCCGGACACCAGCGGCGACACCACCTTCTGCCACGATGCTAAATAAGCCAATATCACCTGTACGTTTTACGTGTGTACCACCACAAAGCTCGCATGATGAGCCAATCTCTAATACGCGAACTTCATCGCCGTATTTTTCACCAAACAACATCATCGCCCCAGATGCTTTGGCTGACTCAATATCCATGATGCGCGCTTGCGTTTCTGCATTTGCAAATACTTCGGCATTCACAAGTGATTCTACTTGGCGTATTTCTTCGTTGGTCAATGGTGCGTTATGCACAAAGTCGAAACGGGTTTTGTCGACATCAACCAAGCTACCTTTTTGCTGTACATGATCACCCAGCACTTCACGTAATGCTTTGTGCATTAAGTGTGTAGCGGAGTGATTGCGCATGGTGGCATTACGCGCTTTCATGTCCACAAGTGCTGCGACCTGTTCACCGGTTCTTAATACGCCTGTTTTGAGTGTGCCATGATGACCAAACACCGATGCTTGTACTTTTTGCGTATCCTCTACAACAAATAAACCATTGCCACCCTTAAGCTGACCGTTATCACCTATTTGACCGCCTGACTCAGCATAAAAAGGCGTGTTGTCTAAGACCACTACACCTTGATCACCCTCTGATAATTGGTCAACAGTCATACCATCTTTATACAAAGCCGTAATCTTGCCGTCGGTTTCTAGTTTGTCGTAACCGTGGAATGTTGTGGCGATACCATCGTATTCCAAGTTGCTTGCCATTTTGAATTTTCCGGCTGCACGTGCTTGGTCTTTTTGGCGCGCCATTGCCGCATTAAAACCATCGTCGTCGACAGTGACGTTACGCTCACGGCAAATGTCAGCGGTTAAATCTAACGGGAACCCATAAGTATCGTGTAGTTTAAATGCTGTTTCGCCGTTAAACGCACCTTTAGTCTTTTTAAGCTCAGCTTCTAGGATTGCCATGCCATTCTCAATCGTGTCAAAGAAACGTTCTTCTTCTTGTTTCAGCGTTGCTGAGATACGTTTCTGTTCGGAAATAAGCTCAGGGTAAGCTTCTCCCATTTCATCAATTAAATCAGGTAGCATGCGGTGGAAGAAAGCTTGACGAACTCCAAGTTTGTAACCATGGCGAATCGCACGGCGGATAATACGACGTAGCACATAACCACGTCCTTCTTTGTCAGGGATCACGCCATCAGCAATTAAAAAAGCACAGGCGCGAATATGGTCGGCCAGCACGCTAAGGCTAGCATTTTCTAAATCTTTCGTCTCAGTTTCTCGTGCTGCTGCTGCAATAAGCTTTGTAAATAAACCAATCTCATAGTTGCTATGTACGCCTTGTAGAATGGCTGAAATACGTTCTAAGCCCATGCCAGTATCCACACTTGGTTTCGGTAGCGGGTGCATCACGCCACTTTCATCACGGTTGTATTGCATGAAGACGTTATTCCAGATTTCGATAAAGCGATCGCCATCTTCATCAGGGCTGCCTGGTGGCCCACCCGCAATGTGCGCGCCATGATCGTAAAAAATTTCTGAGCAAGGGCCGCAAGGGCCAGTATCACCCATCATCCAGAAATTATCAGAGGCATAACGCGCTCCTTTGTTATCGCCGATACGGATAATTTTCTCAGGTGAGATGCCGATCTCTTTGTGCCATATATCATAGGATTCGTCATCTTTGGCATACACGGTAACCAGTAGTTTGTCTTTTGGTAATTTGTAGACTTCGGTTAAGAGCTCCCAAGCGTATTGGATAGTATCGCGCTTAAAATAATCACCAAAACTAAAATTGCCAAGCATTTCGAAAAAGGTATGGTGGCGTGCGGTATAGCCTACATTTTCTAAATCATTATGTTTGCCACCGGCGCGTACACATTTTTGGCTAGATGTGGCGCGTGTATATGTACGTTTGTCAAAACCCAAGAATACGTTTTTAAATTGATTCATGCCTGCATTGGTAAATAGCAGGGTAGGGTCTTCGTGCGGGACTAAAGAGTCAGATGCAACTGCGGTATGGCCTTTGGAGACAAAAAAGTCTAGAAAAGCTTTTCTAATGTCGTTGCTGCTTGGGTTTTTACTTAGTTTAATCGTCATGTTCTGTTGTACTTAAATTGGTATTGCTCAGCACTTTTTTGATGGTATCGAAGCCAAAGCCACGGCCTTGTAAGAATCTAGCTTGTTTTGCCCATTCATTACGATTGCTTGCCGGTTGTTTGAATTTTTTGTGCCAGACTTCTGTTGCATGTTCTAATTCATTTTCTTTTATATCAGATATCGCTTCAGCAATTAAATCATCTGCGATGCCTTTTTGTCTTAACTCGTGTGCAACTTTAGCACTACCGAATTTCACTTTTCTAGCGCGGACAAGTTGCGCTGTGAATCGTGCGTCAGATAACCAGCCTCGTTCTTTAAAGTCTGTTATTAAGGCGGGGATATCATCTGTTTCCTCTGCGATGGAGCTAAGCTTATTGCTTAGCTCCATCGCTGAGTATTCACGTTTGCCTAAATACTCAAGCGCGCGTTGCCGCAATGATTTTTGTTGCGTGTTTTTCAGGCTAAGCGTCATCCTCTTCGCTAGCGGGAGCCGCATCTTCAGCCTGCCCTTTAAAACTGGCGCGGATTTTCGCATCAATTTCATCAGCTATTGCTGGATTTTCTTTTAAAAACTCACGAGAATTATCTTTTCCTTGGCCAATTTTTTCGCCATTATAGCTATACCAGGCCCCTGCTTTTTCAACAAAATTTAGGTCAACGCCTAAATCGATAATTTCACCTTCGCGTGAGATGCCTTCACCGTAGAGAATGTCAAATTCTGCTTTTTTAAACGGCGGGGCCACTTTGTTTTTAATCACTTTAACCCGTGTTTCGGCTCCAACCACTTCGTCACCTCGTTTAATAGCACCGATACGGCGAATATCTAAACGTACAGAAGCATAAAACTTAAGTGCGTTACCACCAGTAGTGGTTTCTGGGTTACCAAACATCACGCCAATTTTCATGCGGATTTGGTTAATAAAGATAACCATGGTGTTTGTACGCTTAATGTTGCCTGTGAGTTTACGCAGTGCCTGGCTCATTAGACGGGCTTGCAAGCCCATATGGCTATCACCCATATCACCTTCAATTTCTGCGCGTGGCGTTAATGCGGCAACAGAGTCAATCACAACAACATCAACGGAGCCGGAACGTACCAACATATCGGTAATTTCTAATGCTTGCTCACCGGTATCTGGTTGAGAAATTAGTAAGTCAGGGATGTTGACACCAAGCTTGGCTGCATATTGTGGATCTAATGCATGTTCTGCATCAATAAAGGCTGCAGTGCCGCCAACTTTTTGCATTTCTGCAATCACAGATAGTGTCAGTGTTGTTTTACCAGAAGATTCTGGACCGTAGATTTCAACAACACGGCCGCGTGGTAAGCCACCGATGCCAAGCGCAATATCTAAGCCTAGTGAGCCGGTGGATACTGATTGAATGTCAGTATCTACATCGTTATCGCCCATGCGCATAATAGAGCCTTTGCCGAACTGTTTTTCAATTTGAGAAAGTGCGGCTGATAGCGCTTTGCTTTTGTTGTCATCCATGTGGTTTTTACCTTTATGTAAACTGCTTTAATTAGCACTTAATTATTTCATAGTTTGCCGTTTATAGTAAGCACTAGAGGCGGTCAAATGACGTTAATGTGGCGATGGGCGTATGATTGTTTTTAGAAAGCGTATTATTGTCAACGCACGTAACATTTAAGCGTTGTTAGTTGTTAAGTAGATTCATTTATGAGGAGTAGGATAGAGATGAAAACATTTAAAATGATTATTGCCATATTGGTAATAAGTGCTGCCGCCATGTCGACTGCACAGGCACGCGATTCTTTCAGTGTGAGCATCAATGTCGGTGGGCATGGGTATGCACCGTATAGTGACTATCATGCCCCTGTACATTACAGAAATCATGGTGTGTCAACGGTCTATTATTCATCACCAAGTGTTGTTTATTATGCACCGCCAGTGCGCTACCGCCATCATGTGTATTCTGGTAGCCATCGTTATAAGCAGCATTACAGAGCACATCAATATAGAACACACCAGTATAGGTCGCACGCATATGGTCGTCATCAATACAGAGGGCACCAGAACAAGCACCACTATAAGAAACATGCACGTAAACACCACCGCCGCCACAGCAATAGAGGCTATAACAGCACTCGGCATATTTGGCGCTAGGTTGGCTAAATTCTTTTAAGCTGACTGGGATTTTAATAAATCTAACAGGCCTGTGATTGCTTTGATCACAGCCTGTTGACGAATTGCTTGGCGGTTGCCAGTAAAGTGTTCTGTTCCGGTTATTAAGCGTCCATTTTTGATGCCCCAAGCAAAACAAACAGTACCAACAGGCTTTTGTGTAGAGCCTCCGCCCGGCCCTGCTATTCCTGTAATACTAACGGCAATATCGGCAGGGCTACGTTTTATTGCACCTAATGCCATTTCTTCAGCAGTGTTTTCACTGACAGCCCCAAATTGCTCTAACGTGTTTGCAGAGACGCCAAGCATTTCTTGCTTGGACACGTTGCTGTAAGTAATAAACCCTCGATCAAACCAAGTAGAACTCCCTGCCGTATTTGTAATGGTTGCGGAGACCATGCCGCCTGTACAAGACTCTGCTAACGATAGAACATAACCACATTTTTGTAGTGTTTGGCCTAGTTCGGCACTTAAGTTTGACAGCGCTAGATTTGTTGAGTTATCCATAGCAATCCTTTTAGGCTGATCATGGCATATACGGCCGCGAGCAGATCGTCAAACATCACACCAAAACCACCTTTTAATTTTGCATCACATTGGCGAATTGGGAAAGGTTTCCATATGTCGAACAGCCTGAATAGGCCAAAAGCGATGAGCCACCATTGCCATTGGTTGGGTGTCATAGTCAGCACTAACATCATCGCGACTATCTCATCCCACACGATGCTGCCATGATCGCTCACCCCTAAAGACTTGCCTGTTACCGCACACAAATAAATACCGATGATAAACAACACAGCAATGATGGCTAGCTGGCTATTGAGTGTATAGCCAGCAATCAACCAGAATAACGGGAGCCCGATGATAGTGCCGATAGTGCCTGGCGCTTTCGGCACTAAACCACTGCCAAAGCCTAATGCTAAAAAATGAGCAGGGTGTGTCACTAGAAATTTCAAGTCTGGCTGTTTTGGCATAGTTTTATATTGTTTGAGGTCTAATTTTAAAAGTGATCATATCCTAATTGCGTCATCGTTAAGTTTTCTTTTTCAAGCGTGACCACAAGCGCTCCTGATGCATTTACTTTACCAATCTTAGCTAAATTTATATTGCGTGTTTTGGAAAAAGCTGAAATTGTACTGTGCATGCTGGGCGACGCTGTAAAGCAGAGCTCATAATCATCACCGCCCGCTAGCACTGCTTGCTGAATGGTTGGCTCTTTTATATATGCAGTGAAGGCAGGTAAGCAGGGTATTTTTTCCAGCTGTATGGTTGCTCCTACATTAGAGGCCTTTAGGATATGCCCTAAATCAGCAAGCAAGCCATCAGAGATATCAATACAGCTATGTGCTAACGCACGTAATGCAAGGCCAAGCGCAATGCTTGGTTGTGGGGTGTGTAAAGCTTTTAAACATGCGTTGCGCGTTGTTTCATCATTTAGTGCTTGGTGTTGCTGTAAGTGCGCTAGCCCTAGTGCGGCACTGCCTAAGTTGCCGCTTACCCAAATATCGTCACCCGCTTTAGCACCACTCCGTGTGAGGGCTTCACCAACAGGAATTTCGCCCATGATTTGTACCGCTATATTTAAAGGGCCGCGCGTCGTGTCTCCGCCAATTAAATCGATTTTGAAAAAATCGGCACAGGCCAAAAAGCCGCGCGAAAATTCAACTAGCCAAGCATCATCAACTTCTGGCAATGTGATTGAAAGCGTTGCCCATTTTGGATTTGCACCCATCGCCGCCATATCGGAAACATTGACAGCAAGCGACTTCCACCCGATATCATGGGGTGCTGTATCTTTGAAAAAATGGGTGCCTACCACTGATATGTCTGTTGATATTGCAAGCTGACAGCCTTTGGCTACTTGAATTAGTGCTGCATCATCACCCACCCCTAAGTCTGTGTGTGAAGTAGGATGTGTGAAGTATTTTTTTATGATGTCAAATTCATTACTCATAGCGTATTTTTCACGAAAGCCTTTTCTTAAATAGACTAATGGCTATGATACATAAAAAGATGCCAGCAATATCTGCATACCAGTCATAAATGCTTGCACCCCGAGTCGTTGTTAATACCTGTTGTAATAACTCAGTGAGTATTCCATATAAAGCTAAAGCGAGATAGACAATAGTGCTGCGCTTTGGAAATGCGGTATAGCCTACATAGCTGAGTGTTAGAAAAATAAGGGCATGCGCCACCTTGTCTAAATGTTTAGGGGGGCCATCTTGATGGGGGATTTCAATGAGTAGCAATATTGATGTGAGGATAATCAATGCCCAGAATAAATAGGGCATATAGTGTATTGGTTGAGTGCTAACGTTTTTTTTAAGCATTTATGTGAATGGTTGTCATCTAATAGTTGGGTAGTGTTTGCTAATTTAGCGGTAAGTGTTTAAGCGTAGCCATTTGGTAGCAATCCATTTTTCGCCCGAAATGACGGGGGCGCCACCATGTAAAGTAAGTGGATCAACCTCTTCTGCATCGTTAAAGTAAGAGAAATATAGCGCTGAACCTTTTTTAGGGTAAATGTTAAGGTTTATTTCAGGGAATATGGTTGCCCCGCCTGCCGCAACATCATTTAAATACATGATGACCGTAATGATACGCTGCCCACCCTGAGACATATTAGAGCGGCCGCCTTCACTGTCGGGGAAATAGTCGAAGTGTGGTTTATATTCTCCACCATCTATATAGTTAAGGATTTGTATGCCTTCCCCATTAGGGGATGGAATGCCAGTGATCTCACTGATGCGCGTTTCGATTTTCTCAACAAGCGCGTTTTGCCCCAGTATAAAAAATGTGCCTTGGCTGGTTCTGTCCTTGTGTTTGACGCCTTCGCCTGTCGTATCATCGACGACTTCAGATTTGGATAACGAGCCTTTTGAAAGCGCACATAGCTCGTCACATTCAGCATCAGACATGAAGTCATCTAAAAGCACAATGTCAGGTGCATTGCAACGCATTGAGACCTGCATAACCTTACCGTCACTGGTTTCAAGGTTGTTTTCAAGTTGAAATAAGTAGCTGGCGTTTTTTTCATCCGCCTTATTTGGGTTGGCTTGCTTAAGTTCATTGAATGCAGTGTTGATGTTTGATTTTGGGTTTTTGCTTGCTTCGTACAGTGTTAAGTTGAATTGAGCAGTCTCTTCTGGAATGCCCGCTTTCGTCATGATGCTAAGCATATCGGGTTTATTGCAGCCTCGCAGGTAGTTTTCTTTAATCCAGTTTTGCCATGTTGTGTCTAAAATATGTACCAAAATAATCTCTTTACCTATTTTTTCTTTGGACGAAATGCGGTAACAATCGTTTCATTAGTTTCGAGGTAAGGTGCCCCAATTAAATCTAAGCAATAAGGCACTGCAGCAAAAATGCCATGTACTGTGATATTGCCTACATCATCTTTTAACCCTTCTAATGTTTGTGCAATCGCTTTAGGTTGTCCCGGAAGGTTGATGATTAAACATTGCTTACGAATTACCGCAACTTGACGAGACAGAATGGCAGTCGGTACAAAATGAAGGCTGATTTGTCGCATTTGCTCACCAAATCCTGGCATGGTTTTGTCACCAATTGCCAATGTTGCTTCTGGTGTGACGTCTCGTAATGTCGGCCCTGTTCCGCCCGTTGTTAGAACCAGGCTGCAATCTTTGTTATCAACCAACTCAATTAGTGTTTTCTCAATAACTTCCTGCTCATCAGCAATTAGGCGTACTTCTATAGAAAATGTGGATGTTAGGGCTTTTTTTAACCAGGCTTCTAAGCTAGGAATGCCTTTATCTTGATAGACGCCTTGAGAAGCGCGGTCGCTGATAGAAACTAAGCCAATTTTAATTTTTTCTGGTTGCATGTGAATTGTTTGTTTTGTATCGTGTCTATAGTTGATTGTAGATTATAACGATAAAAATTAAAGGGCTTGAGACTATGTTTAAAAAATTACTGGCATTAGTTTTAGTTGTCTTTTTTACACAAGTGATTCATGCGGCAGAAAACTTGTATGAGAAGCATTATAAAGAACAGAATGATAGAGGGTTGAAGTCTTTAAAAGTAGACCCAGATACCAAGTTGTATGTGAGCAACCACTCTGATGTCGATAATATTAGCATGCTGGAGTCAGGTTACGACATGATGGGTAGCACCGGTTTTGAGGCTGGCAGTATTACACCCGATATGGCATTGCAACATGCCAAGTCGATTGAGGCGGATGTTGTGTTGGTTTATAGTAAATATGCCGCTAAAGAATCGCCACTTTCAAAATTAGAAGCGATTAAAGAGGCGGCTAAAACAACTGGAGAAGTCGATCCGGAGCTGCTAGAAGAAGCGGAAGAGCAGTATAAGTATTATGCAAGTTACTGGGCCAAGATGCCGATGCCGCTATTAGGTCTACATGTAATAAAACTTAAAAGAAAAAGTAATGAAGACGAAAGCGCTATTGCTGAAGAAGGTTTGAAAGTCTTAGCCGTTATTAAGGACTCTCCGGCATTTGAAGCGGGGTTGCTACGTGGTGATGTTTTATTAAGACTCGGCAATGTCAATCTGCAACGTCCCGAAGCGCTTTCTACTGCCGTAAGAAAGTATCAAGGCAAGAAGGTTGAAATTGCTTACGAGCGCAATCATGTGTCAGCATCGACGCTAGCAACCATCAATACCATCAAATAGTAGCAGATGTTGTTTGTTTTAATGCCTGTGGTAGCCGATGCAGCAAGGGCTGTTAGTTTTCGTTAGATTGCTGCTGGTTATCCGATATTTCACGTAAAAGTTTAAATAACTCCCGGCTACTTTTAGGTGGCTTGTTAGTCGATAGTTCTTTTTGAGCATTGCGACATAACGTGCGAACTTGTTGGATTTCGGCATTAGGATATTGGGTCAAAAACGCTTGTAAAGTACTAGATGTAGCCGAGTCATTAATTAAGCGGTCGCGCCAGCGTTCTAGCGCATGAAAACGCGCATTTTCTTCATTATTTTTGCCTTGCCAACGTGCCAACTGCTCTAAAATTGGTTCGATTTCAGTGCTGCGCATCAACTTGCCAATATATTGTAATTGGCGACGGATTGCGCCGTTTGAAGTGAGGCGTTTTGCTTCCATTATCGCGTCATGCAAACTTTCTTCAAGGTGAAGCTTGTCAACCTGGCTATTGGTTAGCGCTAATAATTTTTTACCGACCATTTGTTGTGCATCAGCCTCTGCTTTGAGCTTTGTTTTGCTGATAAATTCTAAATTGTCATCTTGTTCTTGCATGTTTTAAATGAGTGTTACTCTGGATTTTCTTTAAGAAGTTAACGGTGTGAGGCCTATGCAAGGTATCATAACATTTTTAGTGATTTACTTTAATGATAGAACAGTAATGGACCAAGAATACTTAAAACAAATTAGCGAAGACATCCTTAAACTGGCAAAAAAAGCGGGCGCAACTGATGCGGAAGTGGATGTCAATTTTGGGACTGGACAAAATGTTTCTGTACGGATGGGTGAAACAGAGAATATTGAATATAACCGTGATAAAGGCATTTCCTTAGCCGTTTTTTTTGGTCAGAGGAAAGGCTATGCCAGTAGCTCCGATTTCAATCCCCAGGCAATTAAAGATACGGTAGCAGCAGCATGTAATATTGCAAAATTTACTGCTGAGGATACGTTTTGCGGCTTGGCTGATGCAACACAGATGGCACGTAATATACCCGATTTGGATTTGCACCACGTTTGGGGGCTTAGCGTAGAAGAGGCGAGTGACATTGCTAAACGCTGTGAAGAAAAAGCATTATCTGTGGATAAAAAACGGATTAAAAATTCAGAGGGTGCTTATGTGTCAACCAATGAAGGAAAGTTTGTCTATGCTAATACACATGGCTTTACAGGAGGGTATTCCAGCTCTAGGCATAGCATTAGCTGCTCGGTAATTGCAGAAGCAGCAGGTGTGATGCAGCGCGATTATTGGTATACCAATGCTCGGGACATGAATGACATGGCCTCTGCTGAGTCTGTTGGTCAACTGGCGGGTGAGAGGACGGTGCGACGTCTGGGCGTGAAGCCGATTAAAACAGGGCAGTATCCCGTTCTATTTGAAGCTGCATTAGCAAGCGGTTTGATTTCATCACTTATAAGTGCGATTTCAGGTGGAAACCTGTACCGAAAGTCATCTTTTCTACTTGATAGTTTAGGCAAGCAAATTGCATCACCATTACTTAATATAGAAGAGTTACCGCATATTAAAAAAGGCCTTGCTAGCAGTCCATTTGAGAGTGAGGGCGTAACAACTAAGCCTCGTATGTTGCTAGAAAATGGCGTGTTGCAGGGGTATATGTTGTCTAGCTATTCGGCACGAAAACTAGGCTTGCAAACAACGGGTAATGCAGGCGGCGCACATAATTTAGTTGTGCAACACACGAACCAAACATTTGATGACTTGTTAGGAATAATGGGGTCTGGCCTATTGGTGACAGAGGTGTTAGGGCATGGTCTTAATATGGTGACAGGTGATTACTCTAGAGGTGCTGCTGGATTTTGGGTGGAAGATGGGGTGATTGTGCATCCAGTAGAGGAAATTACGATTGCTGGCAATATCAAAGAAATGTTGAATCACATCGTTGCGATAGGTAATGATGCCGTTCTACCTAGTTCAAAACAAATAGGCTCGTTGCTGATAGAACAGATGACTGTGGCATCAGCGTAAAAAAAGCCTCTTCTAGAGGCTTTTTTGTTTAGAGAATCGTTGCCTAGTTTTCCGTCACTGGAATATCAACATCTTCATCTGCGGGCTCAAATGCAAATGCACCTTCTAGAAGATCTACTGGCACCAGGCCATCTTGGACCTGGCTAGCACGACGTTGCAAATAAGCATCTCTTGTAAATGCATAAGGGTCTAGTGATGCATTTTCAAGAATATCGGTGACATCTAGCAATCGCGTGCGAATGTCTATCGTTTGAGCTGCACGAAGTTGGTTATGCAAGCGTATTTCACCTATGTTGTGTGTGTAGGTAATAGGGTCGCTAGTGGCGCGATCGAAAACAAAGCCAGTTGTGTCGCGTAAGGTGCTTGGGCCCATGATAGGTAGAACCAAGTAGGGGCCATTGCCGACACCCCAGTGACCTAATGTTTGACCAAAATCTTCTTGGTGGCTAGGGATGTTATCCATGCTAGCAACGTCAATAAACCCAGCTAAACCAAATGTACTATTAATGACAAACCGACCTGCATCGCTAAATGCATTGGCAAACTTCAACTGCAGTATGTTATTGAGTACGGAAGTAATGGTGCCTAAGTTATTAAAGAAATTGCTGAACCCTTTTCTTATTGGTGTAGGGGTGATTGTTCTATAGGTTGATGCAACTGGTTTTAATATTACTTTGTCGGTCACATCATTGAATTGATAGACACCGCGGTTGACTACTTCTAGAGGATCCCTGTTTGACTGGGTTGCACATCCTGTTGCCATGACCACTAGGATGAAACTGAGTACTAACTTCATAAACTTTAACTGCATATTAAGGTCACTCTAATTTTCTATGTGTGTGTAGGTGCTATTAAATAAGGGCATGCATTTATTCCAACATTCCGTCAGTCATTATTACCTAACTAGCTGGATGATGTCTATCATTTAAAGCTGCATATTTTTATGGCTTCAGGTATGTTGCAAAAAAACCACGCCAGTGCATTAATCAAAAGCAAACATTATGCCTAAACAGGTGCGTTTGTTTTAGGGTTAGGGGTGTTGGCACAAATTTAGTGCTAATCAATGCTGGTTTGCGTGATTTTTAACCAGTTTAGGATGGTTGTTTTCAACAATAACAACGGTCGTTCTTTAGTGAGTTGACAAAGTTTGGCGTGGATTATGTGTTCTTTTGTCACTAGCACTATTTAACCGCAGCAAGTCTTTTGCCAGAATGCGTAGTTTTACGCTCGATGATAAGGATGGTTTTGGTTCACAGAATATGCACGATACAACTGCTCGGTTAATAATACCCGCACAAAAGCATGCGGTAAGGTGAGTTTAGATAGAGACCAACGCCAATCAGCTTTTTTGATTAGCGCGGGGTCCAAGCCATCAGCGCCTCCTACAACAATGCTAATATCACGGCCCATTTCTTGCCATGATTTCATCATGGCGGCAAGTTGTACTGTGGTTTTTTCTGTACCTGTTTCAACGCATGCAATTAAATAATCTTTGTTTGCCGCTTTTAAAATACGCTGCGCTTCAGCTTTTTGCACGATAGAACTATTTTTGCCACCTGAACGCTTGTCAGGTTTTATTTCTATCATGTTAACAACTAACTCACGTGGCATACGCTTGATGTATTCAGCACAGGCGACTTCAACCCAGTTTGGCATTTTGTGGCCAACTGAGATGACGTTGAGCTTCATGATGATAAAGGTGAGGTTAGATTATGCTGTCGCAGGTTTGGCCGTGTCTGGCGTGATGTGTTTGCCATCGCCACCCCATAGCTGTTCAAGGTTGTAGTATGCACGGGTTGCCGGCACCATGATGTGTACAATAACGTCATCTAAATCAACCAATACCCAGTCACCAGTGCCTTCACCTTCTTGGCCGCGCGGGATGACGCCTTTTTCTTTAAGCTTTACATAGATATTGTCAGCGATGGCTTTTGTTTGGCGTGATGAGTTTGCACTGCAAATCACCATATAACTAGTCATAGAGGTTAATTTTGTAACATCTAGTACAGTAATATCAAAACCCTTGATATCTTCTATTGCGTTTACGACCGCATCTTTGATTGCAATTACATCTAACAAATGATCACCTTTGGACTGGGTTAATTAAGCAGCTTGCGCTGGAATTTTATTTTTGAGTGTTTGAATATGGTTTTGTTCATCGACATAAACAAGGTTTGGTTTGTATGTTTCCAATTCGAGTGCGCTATATTGAGCGTAGGTCGCAATAATAACAATGTCATTTGGTTTTGCTTTGTGGGCGGCCGCACCGTTCGTTGAGATAATGCCTGAATGGCGGTCTGCACGGATTGCATAGGTGCTAAAACGTTCGCCATTGGTGATGTTGTAAATTTCAATTTTTTCGTATTCACTAATGTTAGCCGCTTCAAGTAAAGCTTCGTCGATAGCACAGCTACCTTCATAATGTAGTTCGCTGTGCGTCACATGTACGCGATGAAGTTTGGATTTAAGCATCGTTCTTTGCATCAAGTGTTACCATTTAAGATTGAAGTGTTAGCATTGTAATCAATTCAAAGGTTTAGCGCAAAATTCAATATTGTCTATTAGGCGTGTTTTATTGAGTGTAGCAGCACCCAGTACGATCAAATTGCCTAGGCCAGACAGTGCTGGTTTAAGTGTAATGGCTGACCGCATAGAGATGTAATCAACCTGCCAACCCTTATCGGTCAAACTTTTATTAGCTGTTTTCTCAACCGTGGCAATGTCTTGTGTTGTAAGGCTCGTAGGTTTTAATTTAACGGCTTGCATGACTTCTTTAAGTGCTAGGTGCAGTTGCACAGCCTGTGTTTTTTCAGCCACACTTAGTTTGCTATTGCGTGAGCTCATAGCCAGGCCACCAGGCTCTCTAACCGTTTCCCCTGCAATCACTTCTACCGGGAAATTAAATTGGTTGATCAATTTTTTAATAATGAATAATTGCTGAAAGTCTTTTTTCCCAAAAACGGCAACATTTGGCTGGATGAGGTTGAATAATTTAGCAACTACCGTCATGACGCCCGAAAAGTGACCTGGTCTGCTGGCACCGCATAATTCAGAGGCGATAGGGGGTGGATTGAACGACATG
>JAZGEZ010000047.1:0-4035 GCA_036479055.1 Methylophilaceae bacterium
TTATCACTCGCCACCAGCGTACCAGCAATATCAATCATACGTTCGGTCGCATCTGAGCGACGATTCAACACAACGTCTTCTACATGTTCGCGTAAATCATCAGGCAAATCATCATAAATACCCATCATGCCTGCATTGACAATGCCCATAGTCATCCCCGCTTTAATGGCATGATAAAGAAACACGGTATGAATAGCCTCCCGTGCGGGGTTGTTGCCACGGAAGCTGAAGCTCACATTAGAGACACCCCCAGAAATTTTTGCATGGGGTAAGTGTTGTTTAATCCAGCGCGTAGCTTCAATATAATCTACCGCGTAATTATTATGCTCATCTATCCCTGTTGCGATAGCAAAAATATTTGGGTCGAAGATAATGTCTTCTGGTGGAAAGCCTGTACCAACCAACAAATCATAAGCACGTTTACAAATTTCTGTTTTACGCGCAAACGTATCGGCTTGGCCTTTTTCATCAAAGGCCATCACAATCACCGCAGCACCATAACGCCGACAAAGTTTGGCTTGGCGTAAAAACTCTTCTTCACCTTCTTTCATCGAAATAGAGTTCACCACCGCTTTGCTTTGCACGCATTTAAGCCCAGCTTCAATCACACTCCATTTACTAGAGTCGATCATAATTGGTACACGAGCGATATCCGGTTCCGATGCAATTAAATTTAAAAAATGCGTCATAGCATAAATGGCATCTAGCATGCCTTCATCCATGTTAATGTCGATAATTTGCGCGCCGTTTTCTACTTGCTGACGGGCAACGCTTAATGCTTCTTCATACTGCTCATTAATAATAAGACGAGCAAACGCTTTTGAGCCCGTCACATTGGTACGCTCACCCACATTGACAAACAACGAATCTTCATCGATCACAAAAGGCTCTAAGCCAGCAAGTTTAGTAACCGGCTCTTGTTTGGGCACTCCCCGTGGAGGCAGGTCTTTAACCGCCTTATAAATGGCATTAATATGTGCTGGCGTCGTACCACAACAACCGCCTGCAATATTCACAAACCCACTTTCTACAAACTCTTGAACCAAGCTAGAAGTCACCTCAGGGGTCTCATCAAATCCAGTGTCGCTCATCGGATTGGGTAAACCTGCATTGGGATAAATACAAATAAATGTATCAGCAATGTTAGAAAGCTCTTCTGCATATGGACGCATAAGGGTTGCCCCTAGCGCGCAATTTAGGCCCACGGTTAATGGCTTAGCATGACGGATTGAATTCCAAAATGCCGTTACCGTTTGTCCCGATAAAATACGACCTGAAGCATCGGTTACCGTGCCTGAAATCATCAGTGGCAAGGTGTAGCCAACCTCTTCGAAAAATGTATCAATCGCAAATAGTGCCGCTTTACAATTCAGCGTGTCAAAAATAGTTTCTACCATTAAGATATCTACGCCACCCTCAACCAAAGCACGCGTCTGCTCTAAATAAGCAGTCACTAACTGGTCAAAGCTAACATTGCGTGCAGCAGGGTCATTGACATCCGGCGAGATGCTAGCCGTTTTTGGCGTCGGGCCTAAAGTGCCAGCCACAAACCGTGGTTTTTCTGCTGTGCTATATTTTTTGCAGGCAGCTTTGGCAAGCTTAGCCGCTTCTACGTTCATTTCGTAGACCAACTCCGCCATATGGTAATCATCTTGCGCGACGCTGGTTGCGCCAAAGGTATTGGTTTCAATGATATCCGAACCGGCTTCAAGATACTTCTCATGAACTTCTTGGATAACCTCTGGCTGCGTTAGCGCCAACAACTCATTGTTACCTTTAACAAACAGCTCACGCTCACCTGCTGGCGCTTTAAAATCGGCAAAACGCGCTCCACGATAATCCGCTTCAGTCAATTTATATTGCTGAATCATCGTCCCCATCGCGCCATCTAAAATAAGAATGCGTTCTTTAAGTAATGCTCGGAGTTGTTTTTCTGCAGGTGAAATGGCTTGGCTCATGAAAAATACACTAATAATGAATGCAACATTTTATCACGCAATACCCTACTGCTAACAACGTGCTTTAAGCTTCGCCGCGCCTATATTGCACCGCCTCTGCGATATATGTGGATTTAATGTCTGCTTCACCTGCGACATCAGCAATCGTACGCGCTACTTTTAAGATACGGTGATAAGCACGCGCAGATAAGGTTAGGCGAGAAATTGCTGTTTTTAGTAAGGCCTGCCCAGCTTCATCTGGCTGGCAATATTTTTCAATTTCTTTCGTCCCTAAAGCAAAATTAGCCTTACCTTGACGTTGTATTTGCGCTGTACGCGCTTGCTCAACTCTTGCTCTAATGGCTGCACTATCTTCTGACGTGCTGCTTGTCGTTAATTCTTCCTCTTTTAAAGCGGGCACTTCTATGTGCATATCAATACGATCTAACAATGGACCAGATATTTTTGCTTTATACCGCGTCACGTTATCTGGCGTACAGCGGCATTTATTATTAAAGTGTCCGAGATAACCACATGGGCAAGGGTTCATCGCTGCGATAAGTTGAAATTGAGCAGGGAAATCGGCTTGCCGCGCCGCACGTGAAATAGTGATATGACCACTCTCAAGTGGCTCACGTAATACTTCTAATACTTTACGATCAAACTCTGGCAACTCATCTAAGAATAATACGCCATGATGCGCCAATGAAATTTCCCCTGGCCGTGGCACGCTTCCGCCGCCCACTAAAGCAACCCCTGAAGCCGTATGATGTGGTGCACGGAAATTTCTGCGTTTCCAGTTAGCAATCTTATAGCTACCATTTAAAGACTGTATGGCGGCACTCTCTAATGCCTCCGCCTCCGTCATGCTCGGCAAAATACCAGCAAAACGTGAAGCCAGCATGCTTTTACCTGTGCCCGGTGGCCCACTCATTAAAATACTATGCCCACCAGCAGCTGCTATTTCTAATGCGCGCTTCGCTTGGCTTTGTCCTTTTACCTCATTAAAGTCTGGGTAGTCTATCGCCTGTTGTGTTGCATCGCTTTGATATTCGGCTAGCGCGGTATGCTCGTTGAGATGGGCGCAAACTTCTAATAAGGAGTTGGCTGGGTAAATGGTTGCACCTTTAACCAAGCCAGCTTCTTCTGCACTATTTTTTGGCAAGATAAAAGCACGCTTCTGATCACGCTCTTGATTATCAGCATGGTGCATCATATGATATGTCATTGCTAATGCGCCGCGAATCGGCCGCAGTTCACCAGTAAGTGCTAATTCGCCTGCTATTTCATATTGGTCTAGCTTGTCTTTAGCTACTTGGCCGCTTGCTGCCAAAATTCCTAGCGCAATTGGCAAATCGTAACGACCGCTCTCTTTAGGTAAATCTGCCGGCGCAAGGTTTACCGTAATACGTCTTGCAGGAAAATCAAACTGAGACGTCTGAATGGCGGCCCGCACACGGTCTTTACTTTCTTTTACTTCTGCCTCGGGCAAGCCTACAATCGTGAAGGAGGGCAAGCCATTGGCTAAATGCACCTCCACCACCACTTCAGGTGCATCCATCCCACTTAACGCACGACTATATAAAACAGCTAGACTCATTGTTATTTATTCTTTATGTTTTAACAATGATTCTAACTCAACCAATTTAGCTTCACATACATTTAACTTTTCGCGCGTATGAAATAACACTTCAGTTTGCACATCAAATTCTTCGCGAGAAACAAGCTCCATTTTGGTGAATGCGCCCTGAATTAGTGCATGGATATTTTTTTCTGCATCCGCTAGGGGAGAGCCTCCAATTATCTCTTTGATTTTAATAGATAATTCATTTATTACTTGTGAGTTTAGCATATTGTTTCCCCATCAATTTAAGCCTAGTTTAACAGCTTTTTAGTGCTTTTCTTAATTTTACAATTAGTTATTTATTTAATAAGTAATTGTTTTTTAACATATTTTTGTTTGGCATGGCGCTTGCTTAGTATCCCTTGTATTTTTAATACTGCAGTAACAATTTTATAAATAAAGATTCAAGGGGAATTAAATGCGTAAAACACTATTATCAGTTGCACTATTAAGTGCTTTTGCTGTGCCAGCTAT
>JAZGEZ010000048.1:0-41798 GCA_036479055.1 Methylophilaceae bacterium
AGCCCCACTTCCACCAAATTGTCACTAAAAGTAGCCGAATTTCCCATATCGCCTAACTCAGCCAAACTAATACAATTCACCGTGCCTTTATTGAGCTGACGCCAATAACCTAAACTCGCAACGATTATCCCTGCACTTACATCATCCGTAATATTTGCTTTGCCTTCAAACTCACCGCGGTCATTAAATACTTTAACGGTATCGCCTTCTTTAATATTGCGTGCTTGCGCATCGGCTTGACTCATCAACACAAACTGTTCACCTTGTGCTTTTTGTTGACTATCCATATTGGCATAACAAGAGTTTAGGAAAGCATGGCTCTTAGGAGAAATAATACTGAGTGGATATTTAGCGGCCAGCTCTGGATTAGTCGCTGCCGATTCGCGTGAGGCTAAATAATCTGGCAATGGATCAATATCTTGCCCAGGTTGGAAACCTTCATACATTTGGCGGAATGGCCCTGCCACAAAGTTTTTAGCGCCTTCTACCATAAAGTGACATTTGCCAGTTGGGGTTGGGAAGTTGCCTTCTGCATGACGTGCACGCACATCTTTATCACCAAAGTCTTTTAAGCGAGCAAAGCCATGCTTGCGTAAATAACCCAAGCCGATGCCTTCACAGGTTGGAGCATCCCAATCGACGTAGTTTTCTAAACATTCAGAGTCGCTCCATGTGAAGTTATCTTCTTCATAGCCCATTAACTTAGCTAAGCGTCTGAAAATTTCATTATTGGGGATGGCTTCACCCGGTGGCTCAATACATTTTTCGTTATAAGTCAGATATAAATGTCCCCAAGAGAGAATCATATCTTCCATCTCGGCACCCATGGCAGCGGGTAATACAATATCCGCATAGGCTGCAGTATCTGACATAAAGTGCTCCGCCACCACAGTGAATAAATCTTCACGCTCTAGCCCTTTTGCAATTTTATCGGTCTCTGGTGCTTGCGTCAGTGGATTGGTATTCCATATCATCACTGATTTAATCGGTGTTTCCAGATTAAGTTCACCAACTAGCGCACGACCAAATTGCAGATTGTTCACGACTTGCGTGCCTTCAGGAATTAAATCTGGGCGCGAAATCACATCAAATTTATAGGGATGCTCCCACACTGGAAACTGCAATGCGCCGCCGCCAACATGGCGCCATGCGCCAATTAAGGCAGGTAAGCAGGTTACTGCACGAATAGCTTGGCTGCCACCATAATTACGTTCTAAAGCAACACCGAGGCGAATCGCAGCAGGTGGTGTAGTAGCATACTCACGCGCAAATTGGCGAATATCCTCTGCTGGAACACCTGTAATTTCTTCTGCCCATTCAGGGGTTCTGGTTTTAGCACGTGCAGCTAGTTCTTTATATCCATGCGTATAGTTGTCAATATAGTCTTGATCTTGTAGGCCTTCTTCAATAATCACGTTCATCATTGCCATGGCCAACGCACCATCTGTGCCTGGTTTAGGCGCAATATGCCAGTCTGCTTCTTTCGCTGTACGAGAGGCATAGGAATCAATCACCACTACTTTAGTGCCTTTTTTCTGTGCCTCGTGTACGGTGCGCCAATGATGTAAATTAGTTGATACTGAGTTACATGCCCAAATGACAATGTATTTTGAATGGATAAAACTTTCAGGGTCGACACCTGCGGTTGGCCCTACCGTGAGTAGCCAAGCCGTGCAAGAACCTTCTCCACAGAAAGTACGCTCAGTGACAGTGGCCCCCATGCGGTTAAAGAAAGCATCACCGCCATTTAAGCCATGCACCAAGCCTTGGTTACCTAAATAACTATTTGGCATAATCGCTTGCGGGCCATCTTCAGCAATAATTTTCTTCCATTTAGTGCTAATCGTATCAAGCGCTTCATCCCAAGTAATGCGTTCAAACTGCTTACTGCCTTTAGAGCCAGACCGCTTCATTGGATATAACAAACGATCTGGATGATAGTGCCGTTTTTCGTAATCTTTTAGTTTGACGCAAAGGCCGCCACGCGTCATTGGATGGTCCTTATTACCTGTTACTTTTAGTAGCTTACCGTCTTTAACATGGTATTCCATGCTGCAGGTATCTGGGCAATCATGCGGGCATCCGCCATGAAAGGTTTTAACATCTGCATCTACTGGCTTATTCATTGCAAACTTCTCCTAACAAAATTGAACCCATGATTAAAGTCCATAGTTAAATGGATTTTTCAACCTAGCGCTATTATTTTTCTATGTCATCTCTGCCAAAATCCACTATAGACTCATCTGTATAGTACTGCAATTATTTTCATTCGGATTCAATCCCGATTAGAATGCTATGATGCGCTCTCCATTAAAGCTATTAAACAACTTAACACCATCAGAATTTCTGGCTGAATATTGGCAGAAAAAACCACTGCTTATTCGCCAAGCAATCCCTGACTTTAATAGTTTTCTCACGCCAGAGGAATTAGCTGGGCTAGCATGTGAAACCGATGTTGAATCCAGAATCATCCAGCAATTGAAAGATAAGTGGCATGTGGAAGATGGGCCATTTGAAGAACGTGATTTTCTGGCACTGCCTGAGAATGATTGGACATTGCTCGTGCAAAGTGTGAATCATCACTTACCTGAAGCAACAGAGATGCTACGCCAATTTAACTTTATCCCCCACGCACGATTGGATGACTTGATGATAAGTTATGCACCGCCTGGCGGTTCTGTTGGCGCACACTTAGATTCTTACGATGTATTTTTATTGCAAGCCAGTGGTACTCGCCGTTGGAAAATCAATACGCAACCAACGTTAAATTTCATCACAGATGCCCCAATCAAAGTATTGGAGCAATTTGGAGCAGAACAAGAATGGCTATTAGAACCCGGTGATATGCTGTATTTACCACCGAGCATTGCACACCACGGTATTTCTGAAAGCGACGACTGTATGACTTACTCAGTTGGTTTTAGAGCACCTAAAACACAAGAGCTCACCAGCGCATTTTTAGATTATCTACAAGATGCCTCTAACAAAGAAGGGCTGTACGAAGATGCTGACTTAAGCTTGCAAAAACACCCCGCTGAAATCAGTGATGTTATGCTTGATAAAGTCAATACGATGCTAAACACCATCACTTGGGACAAGACGCATGTGAGTGATTTTTTAGGCCGCTATCTCTCTGAACCAAAATCCAACATCCTCTTCGAAGCACAAGCTGAGGTCAGCGTTGAGAATTTTGCCAAACAATTATCAAAACAAGTGTTATCACTAGACTTGCAATCACAAATGTTGTCACACCAGCAGCAATTTTATCTCAATGGGGAACGTTTGCAGGTGGCAGGCTCTCTTACTGACACGATACAAACACTGGCTGATAGCCGTGATTTAGATGCGAGTGCTTTGGATAGTGTGCAACAAACTGCACTAGCTGAGCTACTACATACCGCTTATATTGCGGGATATTTACGCTTTTAACGAGCCGGAGGTGCGAGCAGATGAGCGACAATGTCTTAACACCCAATAGTATCATTTTAGGTGAACACGAATACACAATGACTTTAGACTTAGTCATTGCCGAGGCACAACAAACACTGCTCATTTTTGATCAGGATTTTTCAACTGGTGGTTATCGCAGTATTAAACGTTACGACGCTATCCATGTTTTTTTAAACAAGCAACCTACCAGTAAGGTCACTATTATCTTGCAAAGTGCCGACTTCTTTACGACGCAATGCCCTCGCTTATTTGAACTGCTAACAACTTACAGTCACAAGATGACTGTATATGAAACAAACAGCCGCGCTAAAGTGGCTAAAGATTGTTTTATACTGGCGGATAGCAAAAGTTATATTCGACGTTTCCACATTGATCAAGCGAGATTTAAATTTATGTTAGACGACCAAGAAACGACGGCTAGCTTAGCAGACCGCTTTGATGAACTGATGCAAGAAACAGCACATACTATTTCAGTGGCCAAGTTAGGTTTGTAGGCCTTTAGATGATTAGACAGTAGACTGTTTATTTTTTGTTATTAAAATATATTGAACCGCTTTTGCACGAGGGTCGACTCACCATCAGTAGCGCATTTAATGGAGAACAATATGACTTTAAAAATAACATCAAACATCCTCACAACACTGTCACTCATTTTTTTAGGTATGGGGACTGTGCAGGCTGCATCAATTGAAAATGTAGCGAGTGATAATGATAACGTATATTTCAACGTCTACCCTAACGATGAGGGCACGGCTTACGAAAGAGCAGATATACCACGACAGTTCCAACTTACTTCCATTTTAAATGTGAGAATGAACCCTCCTCACAAAGTACTTAGCTGGACTTTTAGCAATGCCTCATCCATGTCTAATGTCCCAGGTGTCGGCGCCATTGTTTCAGGAAGGAGTCAACATACTTACCCTGAAAGCTCGCGCCCTACTAGTATTAGAGAGCGCATGACCCTTTCTTATGCAGGCGGTCCATTCCGCGGGCCTGTAGTAGAAGCTTGCAATGCCGCACTGGATTCAGTGCCTCACCATCTAAGACAACGCACCCTTTCATTAGGAGTGCGGGCTTACCTGAGATTTAACCCAAAAGCGACAGTTCGGACAACAACTGAAGATCGCTTGGTTGTTAATGGCCCTCAAAGAGAATTCACAATCAACTGCTTACCTTGGCGTGGCGATCGTACTGAAGATGTTGAACGCCGTGATGCAGCCGGACATGGCGGCCTAGGTGAGTTCCAATCGATATTTGTTCGGACGCATGCACTACCCCGACGCGCCGGTCAACTATGTCAGCTTTTTATTCGGGTTACCGCGCGCAACACCCACCAGAATCGATCTATGTCTTACAATTTGTTTGGCCCTAGGAACAGGAGTTTTTACCGGGGAGTCATTCGTACAGATCGTTATGGCGTAGGCCGCTCTGATCATGTCCATACACTTGAAAATCAGTCTGGCCCTAATCAGGGTGTCTTCCATATTAGAACCCAAGAATTTTCCTCAAATAGAGCACGTTTTAGCGTTGACTGTTCTACACCCACCCAAAGACAATCTACGACACCAACACCAAAAGTAAAACCGGAGCTAACAATAAACCCTCATATGAAACAAGTTCCACGTCATCCGAAGATAAAGCAACAGCTAGAACTAAAAAAATAATGTATTAAACTGACGTATATATTAAGAATGGTACTAATGATGAAAAAAATGACTTTGATACTCTTATTCTTTTTGAACTTCAATGCTTATGCTGAGACTGAATTTAAGATTATTTCGCTTCAACATAGTTTTACTAGTGATTTATTACCGATTATTGAACCAATGGTCGGCGCTGACGGCACCGCAACAGGGGTGAGAAACAAGCTCATTTTACGCGCAAGCCCTGAACGCATGCGTGAGATTGAAGCGATTATACAAACGTTAGACACGGCTAGGGTTAATCGTAAAATTACGGTTAACACGAACAGCAATACTCAAACAAAACAAGATCGTGTAGAAGCCAGTGGCAAAGTCAAGGTGGGCAAAGTAACCGTTGGCAACAATAGACGGGCTAAACCTAATAGCGGCAATGTGGACATTGACAGCAGAAAAAACAACACGCAACGCAATAGTAGCCAGTTTATTAATGTACTGGATGGTGAGCGTGCCTTTATACGTGTTGGTCAAATTGTACCGTTTACACAAGAATGGGTGACGATTACAAGACGCTATGTCCAAATAGACCGTACAACTAATTGGCGTGAAATCAGTACAGGCTTTGCAGTCAGGCCGCGCACCATAGGCAATCAAGTCGAGTTAGAAATTACACCCCGCATCGCAAAGCTGAATAGTCGAGGCTTTATCGACTTTGAAGAACTCACGACAACCATGCGTGTCGCATTAGGAGAGTGGGTTGATATTGGTAGCACTATGCAAAGCCATGATGATGTTAGCCGTAAAATTTTAGGCTTTCAAAACGCGTCTAGCCAACAACGTAGCAACCTTACCATCAAGGTAGAGTAAGATACTCCGTACAATGGCTATTGACTAGCAATATAGCGGACATTTAGATTGATTGTTAACCCTAGGTATTACAAACGCGCCAATCAAACCCATCCTGTTGCGTGGCAATGCCAACCCAATTTTCTTCACAGTTAAGTGCTTTGCTCAGTGCTTGTTTTGCTAGCACGCCTGTATTGTTTTTAGCGCTTAGGTGGGCAGCCACAATATGTTTGAGCTTACTGTTGTCTAATTTTGTCAGCAAATTAGCGGCGCTGTTATTATCCAGATGTCCTAGTTGGCCCCCTATACGCTTCTTTAATGCGTAACTATAAGGGCCACTATCAAGCATGGTTGAATCGTGATTACATTCCAAAACTAAAGCATCACAGCCGCTTAACATTTCCTCAATATGTGGAGTAGATGCACCGGTATCGGTTAACACGCCTAATTTATGTTGCCCTTCACTGAAAACAAACTGCGTGGGCTCGCGCGCATCATGTGGGACAGGAAAAGGCATGACTTGAATATCATCAATCACAAAAGAGGTGTGACTATCAATAATATTGATACTGACTGTTGATTTTTTAGGGTGGTAACGCTCAGTCATGACATGCGTGCCGTGCGACAACCATACTGGAATTTGCAGTTTTTCAGCGAGTTTGAATGCGCCTTTAGCATGATCATCATGTTCATGCGTTACCAACACCCCGGTCATTTGTTCCGCAGCCAACCCGAGACGTTCTAAACGTAATAGCGTTTCTTTCATACTAAAACCACAATCCAAAAGTAAGCACGTTGATGCGTGCTCTATCACCATGGAATTGCCTGCGCTACCACTGCCTAGTGATGCAAAACGCATAAGCGCTATTTCAGCTGGTCATATAAGAGTGAAATAATGCGATTAGCGGTAGTCGTCACATTTGGATTTCCATCGCCATCAACAATGTTTACCTTCGTACCGCCTTCTGTTTCTGATACTTTAATAATATATTTTTTAGATGGATCAGTCGTCTCGTCTTTACCTTTCCAGAACTTCAGTTTATCAATCACTGTTGTTTCGTCTTTAGGTTTAGATTTATTTTCTATTTCATCTTCATCATCATTCCAAAATGCCAACGTTTCAAATAAACCTTTTTTCTTCTTAGGCGTATCATCGATATCGACATCAGCGTAACGCACATAAAATTCACCCTTAGAACGATCTTTATCTTCAACCACAAAACCAACACGATCTAAAGCAAGGCCTACACGCCTCCAGCCTCTGGCATAATCATTTTTCAACTTAAGCGTCACGCTTTGGTCTGCCTCTTTTACGACTTCAGCACGTTTTTCTCTAACTGGGTTTTGAGCAATATCTTTTGCCCGCGCTTCCGACACCCCTAGCTTAACCATTAAGCGGCGCAACAGCTCCGCATCTAAATCACGTTCATATTCATCAAGCTTAACTGTTTTATCGGTTTTATCTGCACGATAACCAAGATCAATCTCCCCTAATTGTGTTTGGACTTTTTGCTTGCCATCATCTGGTGCGCCGGCAACAGTCCGATGCGTCATATAAACCTCAGTTGTCGCCTCTTTTTCACCACGCTCTAAACGTGTGCGAAACTTACGCCTGTCAGCAAAACCAGAAAGCTTATCCATCCACTTATCGAATTTCTCACCAATATTACGCTTATCGTCTTCAACCTTAAGATCATCCGATCGAACCCACTCTGTTTCCATCACACCCGTTTGTGCATTTTCAACCCGCACGGCAAAACCCTGTTCTAGCCAAAATTCGCGCACGACGGGCCACACTTTTTCAGCTGGCGCATCGACAATCAACCAACGCTGTGACCCCGCTTTTTCCATCCGTACACCATCTGGGGTACGTAGCACTTGTTCTACACCCGGCTCTTGATCTTCTTGATTTTGACTGTAAGTAGAATAGCTAGTGCTGCCGCCAGGCACACTGTAAGCATCACTTGAGTTGACAGAGGTTAAATCGGGCGGCACCTCCAAAGGGCGCGCATTGCCAGCGCCTTTTTTATAGTCTGATGAGTTATCAATAAAAGGAATTGAAAACCCACATGCGTTTAGCAACAAAGTTATTACAACTAGCCCCACCGTCCTATTTAAACCATTTCTTTTCATTAATCTCACCATTTTTAATTGATTCCTGCTGTTTTCATTGCTGCTCGCAATTCATCATGATATTTCGCCGCGCAACTTAGCATCGGCAAACGAATACCTGTTTTAATTAAACCCATTTGATGCAACACCCATTTCACTGGAATGGGGTTTGCTTCCACAAATAACTTTTGATGTAGACCAAATAATTTTGCATTAATTTCACGCGCCTCGGTAATTTTTCCGGTCCTGGCTGCTATACACAGTTCATGCATAAGCTTAGGCGCTACATTTGCAGTCACTGAGATGACACCATGACCGCCTAATAACATTAACGCTAGGCCTGTCGCATCATCACCACTATAAATTGCAAAATCTTTAGGGGCTCTTAATATTAAATCTGTACCGCGTTCAATACTACCTGTCGCATCTTTAATACCCACAATATTATTAATTTTAGCTAGCCGTAGCGCGGTATCATTTGTCAGATCGCAGCCAGTACGACCCGGCACATTATATAAAATTTGTGGGATATCAACAGCCGCCGCGACGGTTGAAAAATGTTTATACAAACCATCTTGCGTAGGCTTGTTATAGTATGGCGTCACCAGCAAACAGGCATCTGCGCCGAGCGCTTTTGCTTCTTTTGTTAACGTAATTGCTTCTCTTGTTGAATTTGCACCTGTTCCTGCAACAACGCCAACACGTCCATTAACATGCTCAACGGCTGTTTTGATTAACTGAAAATGCTCATTAAAGTCAACAGTAGGAGACTCTCCAGAGGTCCCAACAATGACAATATTGTCAGTACCTGCCTCTATGTGAAAGTCGATCAGTGAACGCAAAGCATCTAGATCTAGACTTTCATCTTCAAACATTGGCGTAACAATCGCCACCATACTATCTTGCAACATATCAAAACCTACTCATTTTAAACAACTAGCATTTTAACTGAAACTACGCATAAATATGAATAAAAGCCTTAGCAATCTGAGCGAAACCCCCTCTTATTCCTAAAGGTTATTAAAATATAATTACATATTCTTTGTTTGTATATGAAAACCTGTTTATATTCTCACTCCACTTATGCTTAATCACATACTGAGTAACGTAACGTCTGCCTTGTTATTTCGGTTGATTGCTTATCACATTCAACTGCTAACCAGATATGAAACACGTTATAATCGCCTAATAGATTATTTGAAGAATTTATGGATCCTAAAAGCTATTTCATCATTCTAATTAGCACGGTACTGGTCAACAATATTGTACTGGTTAAAATTCTTGGGTTATGCCCGTTTATGGGAGTTTCTAAAAAATTAGAAGCCTCTATAGGCATGGCTGCAGCAACGGCATTTGTGTTAACCGTTGGTTCGATGACAAGCTGGGCAATTAACCACTACTTACTAGAGCCCAACCAATTAGAGTACTTGCGAACACTTTCTTTTATTGTGGTGATTGCAGGCGTAGTGCAGTTTACACAAATGGTGATGGAAAAAAGCTTTCCTGTTTTATATCAAATGCTGGGGATATTTTTGCCACTCATCACCAGCAACTGCGCCGTACTAGGTATTCCTCTGTTAAATGCGCAAACCAGTGTTAGTTTTATTCAAGCGGCCTTCTTTGGTCTTGGAGGAGCGCTAGGGTTTTCAATGGTGCTCATTCTGTTTGCTTCGTTACGCGAACGCTTAGAGGCGGCTGATGTGCCAAGGCCATTTAGAGGCTCTGCTATTGCAATGATTACCGCCGCACTCATGAGCCTAGCCTTTATGGGGTTTGCTGGCTTAGACAAATACTAAGCAATGCGAATGTAAAAGACGACTTTAAAAAATCATGTTAACCGCTTTATACATCATGCTGGGATTAGCGTTAGTACTGGGTGCAGTGCTAGGCTTCGCCGCGCTTAAATTTAAGGTCGAAGGCGATCCGCTGATTGCCCGTATTGATGCCATCCTGCCACAAACACAATGCGCCCAGTGCGGCTACCCTGGCTGCAAGCCTTATGCAACGGCTATTGCCAATGGTGAGGCCGACATCAACCAATGCCCACCTGGCGGGGACGAGGGTGTACATGCCTTAGCCGATTTAATGGGTATGGAATATAAACCGCTGAATGAAGAACATGGTGAAACCAAGCCTAAAGCCGTTGCCTTTATCGAAGAAGATGTTTGCATTGGTTGCACCTTGTGCATACAAGCTTGCCCTGTCGATGCCATCTTAGGTGCTGCAAAACATATGCATACCATTGTCGCTAGTGAATGCACGGGTTGCGAGCTATGCATACCCCCTTGCCCAGTAGATTGCATTACGATGGAGCCTATTGAGGAAACGCCAGAAAACTGGAAATGGAAGTATCCAGCCATACCAATCAAGCCGGTAATGAAACTATAATGAATGCAATCATTGATATTTCTGGTCTTGTAAAAAAATCAAAAGCCATTTTTAATTTGCATGGTGGTGTACACCCGCCTGGCAATAAAGCGCAATCGACTCAGCTTCCGATTGGTGAATTGCCTTTGCCTGAGAAATTGGTGCTCCCATTACGCCAACATATAGGCAATATTCCAAAGATAACTGTCAGCATTAATCAGCATGTATTAAAAGGGCAACTTTTAGCAGAAGCAGAAGGCACAGTATCAGCAGCAATACATGCCCCTACTTCAGGCACAATCATCGCAATCGAAGATGCTGTGATACCACACCCATCAGGGTTGCCAGACCAATGCATTACGATTAAGCCTGATGGCAAAGATACCTGGATAGAGCGTAAAACTCAGGACTGGCGCAAAGGCAATCTTAATGACCTCGTTGCCAGCATCCGCTTATCCGGTATTGTTGGTTTAGGTGGTGCAACCTTCCCAACGCAAATCAAACTGCGTGGCAACGGCAAATCAGAGGTCCACACACTCGTGATTAACGCTGCCGAGTGTGAGCCTTACATTACTTGTGACGACATGCTTATGCGTGAACGTAGTGAGCAACTGGTGCTTGGGATACAAGTCGCACAACGCTTAATAGGCGCACAAAATGTTGTTGTTGGCGTCGAAGACAATAAACCAGAGGCGATTGCTGCAATACAAACGGCAACGGCGAATACCAATATCGAAGTTAAAGTCATCCCCACACTGTATCCAAGTGGTGATGCTCGCCGTTTAGTACACTTAGTGTTAGGACAAGAGGTGCCACATGACAAACGCTCTACACAAGTCGGCATCCAGGTCTTTAATGTTGCAACAGTATTAGCGTTATACCGATACTTTGAGTTTGGAGAGCCATCATTGAGCCGAATTGTGTCCATGACAGGCAATGTGAACCGGCCGCAAAACTTTGAAGTGCTATTCGGCACACCATTAATGCACTTAGTTAAAGCGGTAGGTGACGCCAAAGATGATACCAGCCATTACATTATGGGTGGGCCAATGATGGGCTTTGATTTGCCGAGTGAAGAGGTGCCAATTACCAAAGCAGCTAACTGTATCATTGCTGCTTCACCAACACTATTTGAGCCAGCAACACCTGCAATGCCATGCATTCGCTGCGCACGTTGCGCCGATGCTTGCCCAGTCAGCTTACAGCCACAAGAGCTTTATTGGTTTGCCAAAGCTGATAACTTTGAAAAGGCGCAAGATTACAAACTATTTGATTGTATCGAGTGCGGTGCCTGCTCTTATGTATGCCCCAGTGCTATTCCGCTAGTGCAATATTATCGCTATGCCAAAAGTGAAGTGATTGCATTAGATAAAGCACAAGAGGCTGCCGATATTGCGCGTGAACGTAATGATTTCAGGCTGGCACGCCTCGAACGAGAAAAACAAGAGCGTGCCGCCAAACATGCCGCACGGGCGCAAGGCGCTAAAGCGGCGCAGGCAGCAAAAGCAGCTGGTTCACAGGAAGGGCAGACGGTGACAGATAAACAAGCGGCTATCACTGCAGCCATTGAACGCGCCAAAGCACAAAAAGCAGCTGATGGTGCAGTGCCTAAAAATACAACAGCCACAAGCACAGCAACCAAGGCAGAGATTAAAACCATTGACACCCGCAGAGCCGCTGCCACAAAAGATGCAAACAAACTCACTGCAGATACAGATAAGCAAGCCAAAATACAAGCCGCTATCGCACGTGCTAAAGCACAAAAGGCAGCCGCATTAAAAGCTAAGAAAGGTTAACAAAGGAACAAATGAACCGCTCTCCTTACATCTCGAACGCCCCTAGTGTCAGCAACATCATGTTCAAAGTGCTGTTAGCACTAATACCAGGCATTGTCGTTTACGCTTGGCTGTTTGGTGGTGGCATCCTCATTACCCTTGTCATTGCGACAGCCACTGCGCTATTAACTGAAGCACTCATGCTAAGACTGCGCCGTCGTCCAGTGCAGCCTTTCTTAACAGATTACAGCGCCATCATCACCGCTTGGTTGTTAGCATTAGCTATCCCGCCATTAGCACCTTGGTGGCTCATTGTTATCGGGGTAGCGTTTGCCATTATCATCGCCAAGCAACTGTATGGCGGCCTTGGTTACAATCCGTTTAACCCAGCAATGATTGGTTATGCTGTATTGCTGATTTCATTTCCTCTATTAATGACGAAATGGCCAGCGGCACTCAGCATTGCGCAGACCAAACTAAGCTTTATTGAGCAATTTAACTTCATATTTAGCCATACCTTACCAGCAGGTGTCACGATGGATGCCGTCACTTCTGCCACCCCTTTAGATTACCTTAAAACACAACTTAAATTGAACCAAAGTATGGATAGCATTCAAGCTGCATCCTTGTTTGGTGTAGTTGGTGGCAAAGGTACTGAGTATATTACCTTAGCTTATTTAGCTGGCGGCCTATTTTTATGGCAACAAAAAATCATTACGTGGCATTTACCGGTAGCATTTTTAGGGACGATTGCTGCGATTGCTAGCTTATTCTGGTTAGTAGATTCATCACAATTTTCTAGCCCCCTAATACACCTATTTAGCGGTGCGAGTCTGCTTGCTGCATTCTTCATCATTACCGATCCAGTTAGCGGCCCGACTACACCTAAAGGTAAACTATACTTTGCCGCTGGCATAGGGGTGATTACTTACCTTATTCGCGTTTACGGTGGGTATCCTGACGGCGTTGCCTTCGCCGTTATTTTTATGAATATTTGTGTACCGTTAATTGATACTTACACACAGCCTCGCGTCTTTGGACACAAAGAATAGTATGCCAGTATCCATTTTTAAACATACGGCAAAAACTGCACTCACATTGGTTGCATTTGCTTTGTTATTTACAGCGCTCATGGCTGGCGTGTATCAACTAACGAAAGAACCGATAGCTCAAAGTGAAGCTGCAGCGCGTATTGCACTATTTCAGCAAGTCATCGCACAAGACCAGTACAACAATGACGTTTTAAATGACACCATTGATATTTTACCTAGTGACTTATTAGGGAATAAACAAACAACCATCGCTAACATTGCGCGCAACAACGGAGAACCTGTCGCCGTTATTTTAGAAGCCATTGCACATGATGGTTATAACGGCAGAATCAAGTTGTTAGTCGCTATTAATCTCAACGGTAGCATTTCTGGTGTACGCGTACTGACCCATACCGAGACACCTGGATTAGGCGATTATATTGACATTGTTAAGACCAATTGGATTAAACTATTCGACCTAGAGTCACTCTTAAAAACCAGTAGCACTGATTGGGCAGTTAAAAAAGATGGTGGCAAGTTTGATTACATGGCTGGTGCCACAATCACACCACGCGCGGTGATAAAAGCCGTAAGCCGCGCATTGCAATATTTTGAGGAAAACAAAGCGGCGTTATTTATACCCGCTATTTCGCAACAAGAAACAGAAAAAGAAGAGACTGTACAACAATGAGCCAATACAAAGAAATTACCGAAAATGGCCTATGGAAGCAAAACCCTGGGGTGGTCCAGTTACTGGGCTTATGCCCAACGTTAGCGGTGACAACAACCGTGGTGAATGGCGTAAGCTTAGGTTTAGCAACTGCTTTGGTGATGGCTGCTGCAAATGGCGCTGTATCACCAGTAAGAAAGTACATCCCAAATGAAATTCGCCTGCCCGTATTTATTTTAGTCATCGCTGCATTAGTAACGGTGATTGACTTACTCATACACGGCTTTGCTCAGCCACTACATAAAGTGCTTGGCATCTTTATTCCATTAATTGTAGTGAACTGTATTGTATTAGGCCGTGTTGATGCCTTCGCTGCTAAAAACCCGCCACTTCCATCCATCTGGGATGGCTTTATGATGGGGATTGGTTTAACACTTGTGCTTGCGCTACTTGGTGGCATGCGAGAAATATTAGGTAGAGGCACTTTGTTTTCCGGTTTGGATTTAGCCCTTGGTGAAAACTTCAAACACGTCGTACTGACGGTGATTCCGGATTACCAAGGCTTTTTACTGGCAGCGCTGCCACCTGGGGCTTTCCTCGGCTTGGCGTTTTTAATCGCGGCGCACAATTGGGCTGAACAGCGTAAAACCAACAAGAAAATGACACCTAGTGCAAGTGGCTCACTCAAACCTGCACATTAATCACTGCCTAATGTAATGAACGCTGAAAAACGATTTAAAATCTATAAGCGCTTAAGCATTGCCATTCCAAATCCAGAAACTGAGCTTGAACACAGTTCAAATTTTGAGTTGTTAATTGCGGTTATTTTATCTGCACAAGCGACTGACAAAGGCGTTAATATTGCCACTAGAAAATTATATGCCGCGGCAAACACACCAGAAACTATTTTTAATTTAGGGATTGAAGGTCTAGAACACTATATTAAAACCATAGGTCTCTATCATGCAAAAGCTAGAAACATTAGCGCTTGTTGTCAAATGCTTATCGACAAACACCAAAGCAAAGTGCCAAATACACGCGAGACATTAGAAGCACTACCAGGCGTAGGCCGCAAAACTGCAAACGTTATTTTAAATACGCTATTCGGGCAACCAACGATCGCTGTCGATACGCACCTATTTAGACTCGGCAATCGCATTAAGCTAGCAACAGGTAAGAATGTACTAGAAGTGGAAAGAAAATACTTGAAAACCATTCCAAAAATATTCATGCAACAGGCGCATCACCTCCTGATCCTGCATGGACGTTACACCTGTACTGCTCGCAATCCGAAGTGCGGTGAATGTTGTATTGTTGACTTGTGTGAATACAAACAAAAAGTAATTCCTAAACCACATTTAATGGCTGGTGAAACATGAAAAATATCGCGACTGGCCTAGCCTCTGGTAGAGACCCAAGTCCTGAGCTGGCTGTACGAGCGGTAAAAGAAGCCATGACAAAAGCAAACATTCAATCGCCTAGCGCTGTTTTGCTGCTACTAACATCCGAATTTGCTGCTGATCCTGAGTCTGCAATAAAGGCGGCAGCTAAAACAGCAGGTTGCACGCAAATAATCGGTTGTTCAGCCACAGGCATATTTACAGAAGAGGATTGGATACTTGATAGCCCCGCTGCCGCCGCTATGGTATTTAGTGATACGGCATCTCTGTCAACCGCACACCATGAGGCTGATGCACCACTACTGCTGACACTTGCTGCGCCAAACGCGATGAATAGCACATGGTTGAACGCTTCAGGGTTGAGGTTTGGCGGTGTATCAGGTGACGCTACTGGGCATGGCCCGTTTTCAGTATGGAAAAATGGCAAAGGCGCCACGCAAGGTTACTGCGAGGCAGCCATTATTAATGCTCAAGTGGCCATTGCTGCATCACATGGCCTAAAACAGATTTCCAGCCCACAAAAAATCACTAAGTCTGATGGACATAACATTCTCGCCCTTGATGAGATGGCACCATTATCCAGCCTAACCAATGCATGGAAAAGCCAAACTAAGAATACTAATGAGCTACCCTATCACCAGCTTGTAGCCACTTATGCGAGTACAGCAGAAGCCATTACGCAAGAAGAATACAATGTTGCTTCTATTATCACCAGCTATGAAAAAAGTGGTGCCATTACGTTAAGTAAAGGACTACAGCCTGGCCATTTTCTGAGTTGGGCGCTGAGAGACAAGAATGCTGCACAAGTTGATATTGTCAAAACAGCTAACGAATTAAAACAGCAACTTTCTAAAGAGCCGTCTTTCGCCGTGTTATTTTCTTGTCTTGGACGTGGCCCTTCATTTTATGACGGTTCTGATCAAGACTTAGAGCTACTCAAATCACTATTTCCATCCTTACCTATTATTGGCTTTTACGGCAATGGTGAGATAGCACCCATTCTAGGTAAAAATGAAATGTTGCAATATTCTGCTGTACTCGGCCTTTTTGCTGAAAATAATTGCACATGAGCTTATTCAACCCGTCTCGTGATGAAGTCCGTGACTTTTTTTTTAGTACTTGGGCAAAGTTTAAACAACAGCAACCACTGAGCGAACTAGAAAAAATAGCGATCAGCGTCATTCAAATGCACCCCGAATACCACAACATTCTAGATGCCCCTGAACAATATAAACAGCAAGCATATTTTCCTGAACAAGGTGAAACAAATCCGTTCTTACATATGAGCTTACATCTATCTATTCTAGAACAAATTAGCATTAATCAGCCTACTGGTATTGCCGATATCTATGCTAAATTGAGCATTACACATCAAGAGGAACATTTAGCGCAACATGATGTCCTAGATTGCTTAGCAGAAACAATATGGGCGGCGCAGCAAAACAAAACTGCTATTGATGCTGTTTATTATTTAAAATTACTCAACAAAAAGATTGGTCAAACCTAAAGCAATGAAAAAAGACAATGTGAACGACTGGCTCAATGATCATGGTGACTATTTATACCGTTTTGCGCTCGCGCGGCTTAGAAACCCACACCTTGCAGAAGATGTCGTACAAGAGACATTTGTTGCCGCCATCAAAAGCAATAGTTTTTCTGGGCAATCGACCCCGCGCACTTGGCTAACAGGCATTCTAAAACACAAAATTATTGATGTCATACGCAAAAATACACGTGAAATACCAGTCTCTGACTTAACCGCTGATGCTGACACCAATATGGATGACTTCTTTGATAAAAAAGGCCACTGGGCTGAAAAACCACTAACGTGGGATATGCCTGAAAATGCACTTGAGCAAAAACAATTTTTTACTGTATTACAATCATGTCTAGATAAAATACCAAATAAGCTGGCAACTTTGTTTATGATGCGGGATGTGCAAGAAACAGATAATCAAGAGATTTGTAAGGAATTAAACATTACGGCGACCAATGCTTGGGTCATGTTGTATAGAGCCAGAATGGGAATAAGGAAATGTTTAGAAATTAATTGGATAGGAAACTAATTAGGTAATGATGAAGTGCAATGAAGCAAGCAAGCTTATATCACGTTCTTTAGAAAAAAAACTGTCTATGACGGAACGTTTTGCGCTTAAACTACACCTATTGATGTGTCAATACTGTGCCCGTTTTAGTCAACAGTTACACAAGTTAAACGTTGCTATTAATAGTATGAGAAAAAGCATTGAAAATGATGAAAGTATTAAATTGCCAGCAGAAACAAAAGCACGAATCGTTGAATCATTAGAACCTGACATTGAATAACCAAAGCTTTATTTGTAACACAACTTTTTAATTATTATTTAAGGAATAACAATCATGAACGTTACTAAAAAAACAATCGCATTAGCTGTAGGCGGTGCATTCGCACTATCACTAGGGACTGCTGCAATTGCTGCAACTGCCAACCCTTTTGAAATCAAAACACTTTCTAGCGGCTATCAAGTTGCAGACAACCACGTTGAAAAAGGTGCTGAAAAAGCCAAAGATGGCAAATGTGGTGAAGGTAAATGCGGCGCTGAAAAAGGTGCTGAAAAAGCCAAAGACGGCAAATGTGGTGAAGGTAAATGCGGTAAATAATTAAGCCTTAATTAATGTCTGCATTAACCGACATCAATGGCGTTGGTTTGGGGCTAAAGCGCGAGCTTATTCCCCAAATTCAACGCCATTTTCAACAGAAAATCCCCGAGGACCTCATCAGTAATATTGACTTTGTTGAAATCGCCCCAGAAAATTGGATAGGCGCTGGTGGAAAATACGCAAATGATTTAGCCTGGTTTGTTGAACGTTATCCCATTGCATGCCATGGCCTCTGCTTATCACTTGGTGGGCCAGGTCCACTTAACACCAAATTTTTAAAGCAAGTAAAGCAGTTTCTAAAAGCAAATAAAATTCCGCTTTATACTGAACACTTGAGCTACTGCAGTGACTTCTATCAAGAAAAACCTGGTTATTTATACGATTTACTGCCCATTCCATTTACTGAAGAAGCCGTGCACTATGTGGCGAATCGCATCAAACAAACACAAGATATACTAGGGCAGCGTATTGCAGTAGAAAACGCCTCCTTTTATGCTGCGGCACCTATTTCATCAATGAAAGAGATTGAGTTCCTTAATGCGGTGCTAACAGAAGCTGATTGCTGGCTACATTTAGACATTAATAATATCTACGTGAATAGCATCAACTTTGCATTTGATCCTTATGAATTCTTACGCCAAGTGCCTGCTGAACGCATCGTTTACGGTCATGTAGCAGGACATTATCAACAAAGCCCAGATTTGTTGATCGATACCCATGCAGCTGATGTCATTGATCCTGTATGGAAACTGTTAGAAGAGGCCTATACGTTATTTGGTACATTTCCAACATTGCTAGAACGTGATAGCAACATACCTCCCTTACCTACATTAATAAAAGAAGTCGACAAAATAGCCCAAATGCAATCACTTATACCCCAAGAAATCACCCAAAGAAAAGTGATTTCGCCTACGTTGTCAGCCGTTTAGCTATGCTGGATTTTCAAGCGTACCAACAAACATTTTCTGCTCATATACGCGACCCAGAAACAAATAAAAAACCAGACAAAGTAGATGAGAAGCGAATGGCAGTTTATCGCGAAGGTGTATTCAATAATATCTTTGAATCCGTTTCAGTTTGCTTTCCAGTTTGCCAAACCATTTTAGATGAAAGGGCATGGCATCAACTGATCAAGCATTTTGTAGCCAACCATCAAGCTACCTCACCTATTTTCAGAGAAATTCCGCAAGAATTTTTAGCCTCATTAGAAACAGCGGCAGACATACCCGCTTATATTCCACAGCTTGCACATTACGAATGGGTGGAGCTAGCTGTTGGCAGCATGATAGATGATACTAAATACGCATTAAGTAGTAAGGTGGACTTGTTAAATGAAAAACCCATACTAACAACAGCTAGTATGCAGTTAGCGTACGATTACCCTGTACATCAAATTTCGGCTCAACACATTCCTGAACAACCTGAAAAAACACATTTACTCGTATTTAGGAATCAAGATTTTGAAGTGAAGTTCGTTGAGCTAAACCCGATGACATACCTCTTACTAAGCATGTTGCAAACACAAGAGCTAACAGGCAAACAAGCACTGACACAACTCGCTAAAAACATAGAGCACCCAAATGTAGAGGCTGTCATTGCGTTCGGATTAAGTATCTTACAAGATTTAGCAGACCAACATGCCATCATAGGTAGCGTCAAATAAGCTGACCCTACTAATAGAAAAAGCCAGTGTGTAATCACTGGCTTATTTGTTCGCAAATAATGTGCTAATTAAAGGCCGCTGCCGCGCGGACTTTAGCCTCATTAACTATTTTCTTTTTGATTGTATTACCTAAATCCCACCACCCCTGAATTTCATCAAGCGTACGGTAACAACCCATACAAAAGCCACTCTCATCATCCATTGCGCATACGCTGATGCAAGGTGATTCAATCACAACTTCTTCGGCCATGTCACCGCCCTTTAAACAAGCGTTAAGTCAAAGTGCCATGGCACTGCTTATACTTCTTGCCTGACCCGCAAGGGCATGGATCGTTACGGCCAACCTTCGCACCTTCGCGCACTACTGGCTTATTTTGATCTGCTGTCACTGCAGCATCATCACTCGCCAAAGCGTCATCATAATCGGCATGTTGATATTGTACATTCTCAACATCTTGTGGCGGTTCAACAGCATCTACGTCTTCTTCAGTTTTTATTTGCACCAACATGGTCACTTTAGTCACTTCAGATTTAACCGTATTTAGCAAACCTTCAAATAATTCAAACGCCTCACGCTTGTACTCTTGCTTAGGATTCTTCTGTGCGTATGAACGTAAGTGAATACCCTGACGCAAGTGATCTAATGCAGACAAATGTTCACGCCAATGATTGTCTAAACTTTGCAACATCACTGAGCGTTCAAAATTACGTATATTCTCATGCCCAGCTAATGCCTCCTTAGCAGTATAAGATTCATCAGCTGCTACAAACACACGCTCACGCAAGGTCTCTTCATGTAAGTCAGGGTTCTCCTCTAGCCATTGCGCAATGGGTAATGTAAGCCCAACTTCCGCCTCCAACCTTTTCTCAAGCTCAGGCACTTCCCACATCTCTTCAATACTCCCAGGTGGAATATAAGTGGCAATTTGATCTGATATGACATCTTGGCGCATGGCAGTTACCGTTTCACCTACATCACTGGCTTCTAGCAGTTCATTACGTTGTTCATAGACCACTTTACGCTGATCATTCGAAACATCATCAAACTCAAGTAGTTGCTTACGAATATCAAAATTGCGCCCTTCAACTTTACGCTGTGCATTTTCAATGGCTCTAGTCACCATTGAATGTTCAATCGCTTCACCTTCTGGCATTTTCAAGCGCTCCATAATCGCACCGACGCGGTCACCTGAGAATATACGTAATAATTGATCTTCTAAACACAAATAGAATCGACTTGAACCTGGATCACCCTGTCGTCCTGAACGACCTCGCAACTGATTGTCGACACGTCGGGACTCATGGCGCTCAGTACCAATAATATGCAAACCGCCTGCAGTGATCACTTGCTCATGCAGGGCTTCCCAATGCTCTTTAGCCTTAGCAATCTTAGTTTCTTTTTTTGCATCGCTCAGTTTGTCATCCTGACCTATCTCTAGAATCTCTGGCTCAGGATTGCCGCCCAACACAATATCTGTACCACGACCAGCCATATTAGTTGCAATCGTAATCATGCCAGGCTGACCAGCCTGCGTGATGATGTGTGCTTCGCGTTCATGCTGTTTAGCATTCAACACTTGGTGATCTAATTTAACTTTAGTTAATGCCTTTGAGATTAATTCAGAGTTTTCAATCGAGGTAGTGCCAACCAATACTGGTTGTCCACGGCCTTGACACTCTTTAATATCGGCAATCACTGCATCATATTTTTCACCAGCAGTACGATACACTTTATCCATCGCATCTTTACGCTGCATAGGACGGTGCGTAGGAATAACAACTGTCTCAAGCCCATATATTTGATTAAACTCAAATGCCTCAGTATCAGCAGTACCCGTCATGCCACTCAATTTTTCATACATACGGAAATAATTCTGGAATGTGATGGAGGCTAATGTTTGATTTTCTTTCTGAATTTCAACACCCTCTTTAGCTTCTACCGCTTGGTGCAAACCATCAGACCATCGACGACCTGGCATCATCCGGCCTGAGAACTCATCTACAATCACAATCTCGTTGTCTTGCACAACATAATGTTGGTCACGGTGGAATAAGTTCTGTGCACGTAGTGCTGAATTTAAGTGATGCACTAGCGTAATATTGGCTGCTTCATACAGGCTAGACCCTTCAAGCAAAAGCCCAGACTCTAATAATAATACCTCTCCATGCTCATGACCAAGCTCTGAAAAATTAACCGATTGCGCTTTTTCATCAACCCAGAAATCGCCTTCGCCTTCTTCAGTCTCTTGTCGACTGAGGTTTTTTGCCACTTCATTAATTTGATTATATAAATCGATACTACTTTCAGCTTGCCCAGAAATAATCAAAGGCGTACGCGCTTCATCAATCAAAATAGAATCAACTTCATCGACTAATGCATAACTTAATGCACGCTGTGTACGTTGCTCTGGGCTAAACACCATGTTGTCACGCAGATAGTCGAAACCAAATTCATTGTTGGTGCCGTATGTAATGTCCGCGGCATAAGCAGCTTGTTTATCCTCAGGTGTCATTTGAGATAAATTAATGCCAACGGTTAGCCCTAAGAAGCTATATAGCTTGCCCATCCACTCAGCATCACGTTTTGCTAAATAATCATTCACCGTAACGAGGTGCACGCCTTTACCTGCAAGCGCGTTCAGATACACCGGCAATGTTGCGACCAATGTTTTTCCCTCTCCTGTACGCATTTCTGCAATTTTCCCTGCGTTCAGCACCATGCCGCCAATCAGCTGCACATCAAAATGGCGCATACCTAAAGCACGAACACTGCCTTCACGCACGACGGCAAATGCCTCGGGCAATAATTTATCCAGCGACTCTCCATCGCTATAACGCTGCTTAAACTCAACTGTTTTTGCACGAAGCGCTTCATCTGAGAGTGCCTGCATATTAGGTTCTAATGTAGTGATTTCCTTAGCAACTAAGGTGTAGTTTTTGACGAGCCTGTCGTTACGACTACCGACTATTTTTCTGAACAACTTGGATAACATGGAATGACACCGATTTTCCGAATGCTCGGAAACCTCAATAGTTAGATTGGAATTTAATTTTAAGTGGGGGTATTAATTTTTATTTCAATAGGATTCAACAACTAGTTTACTTTTTATTTAGATACTTTCTTGGGTCTAGTGCATGTCCGTTTAAACGAATCTCATAATGTAAGTGTGGGCCTGTAGATCGACCAGTACTACCCACTAATGCAATTTTCTGCCCTTTAACTACGCGTTCACCCGTTTTTACTAATAGTTTTGATGCATGCGCATAGCGTGTCTCTAGACCTGCGCCATGACTGAGCTTAATTAAGTTTCCATAAGCTGATGTGTTGCTTGAGGTCGTTACAATACCATCAGCTGCGGCCCTTATCGGCGTGCCAGATCTCGCTGTAAAATCCAGACCTTCATGGAATGCCTTGTTCCCTCTAAAGGGATCAACACGCCAACCAAAACTAGAAGATCTAAAAGCAGCCGAAATAGGCTTACTGTTAGGTAACATATCTTTCAACACACTGCTGTATAAAACATCCGCCTCTACGCTACTCATATATTCATCACGACTATCCACTGCAGTAACCAACTTACCAATAGCCGCTTGCAAGTCCAATTCCGTCATTGGTGTGATTTCAACTAGTGGGCCGCCTATATTAACACCCTGCAAATCACCAACTGGCGCCAACTTCACGTCATCTGATTTTTTCGCTAGCTTCTTATTACTACCGCCAGACAGTTTTACTAAACGCTTATTTTGTGCATCCAACCGCATAATGCGTGCTTGCAACTCACCAATCTGTTTAGCATAGGCATCTAAATGCATTTGTGAGGAGTTAATGGATTTTTCTAACTGAGCAGGCGACATTACTTCAACAACCTGTTGCGTGATATTATCTTTTCCATTGTAAAAAAACATCGTCAAGGCGATGGCGATGACCGACAGTCCAAGCAGAAAGCCAAACAAATGCAAGCCTGAGAAAGTTCTAGGCTTTGCCATATTGCTAGAAACTAAGATAATATTCATCGTAAATTAATTTAATGCCCTAATATTATAAGTTCATGGAAAAAATCAACAACCTACTTAACTTAAGTGACAACAAAGTTAATGACCAACTCAACACGCTGGTCACGCAGGCCAATAAACATTTGGACCTTCAACAGTTTTGGCAAGCTATCGCACCAAAAGCAGTTGGCCAATCTAGTTTTGTTGGCAGTCTCAACAATGGGCGGCTATTGGTCTTCGCTCTCAACAATAGCGTGGCTGCGAAAATAAAATTAACCAGCACTAGCTTGTTGACTCAATTACAAAATTTGCAAAAAACCGACCCCTTTTACAAGCAATATAAAGTTACTGGAATTAGTGTAAAAGTGCAAGTAAAATCTCAACAAAAGCGTGCAACTGTAGAGCGCCGCACGATTTCTCGTTGCGCCGCTAATACACTTAACCAGTTAGCGGACAGTCTCGGAGAGTCGGCACTTGCAGATAAGCTAAAAAAATTGGCTGACAGCGCCTAGCTTTGCTGGCGAAGTCAAACAACAATCCCATCACTAAAAAGAACCGCTAACCATTTAACTTTATTACATTTTTTTTATTTAAAAACCTAAATTCCCAAGTGTTGTCCCATTACGCTATTAATGCCATAATGCCTCAGTTGTTACAACTCATTTACAATTATGTGATGACGTTACACCATTCGGTGTTGGAAATAATTCAAGTTGGGAATAATTACAGTTAGATGCATTAAAAAATTTAGGGAGAAGTTATGCCAGTCGCAATAATGATCGCCATAGCTGCCGCAGTTTTAGCAGTGTTATATGGATTAGTAATGAGTAAGTGGATTTCGAATTTACCTGCAGGCAATGCACGCATGCAAGAAATTGCAGGTGCGATTCAGCAAGGGGCTGCTGCTTATCTATCGCGCCAATATAAAGCTATCGCTATCGTTGGCGTGGTGCTCGCCATTCTAATTGCCATATCCCCATTAGGCGTTACAACAGCCATTGGCTTCGTCCTTGGCGCCGTGTTATCTGGCGCATGTGGCTTTATCGGCATGAATGTTTCAGTTAAAGCCAATGTCCGTACGGCACAGGCTGCTTTCAAGGGCATTGTGCCAGCTTTTGACGTTGCCTTTAAAGGCGGTGCTATTACTGGCATGCTGGTCGTTGGTTTAGGCCTATTGGGCGTCGCTGGTTTTTATTGGTTTTTAGGTGCAGAAAATGCCAAATCCCTTGACCCACTTATTGGCCTAGCTTTTGGTTCCTCACTTATTTCTATTTTTGCCCGTTTGGGTGGCGGCATTTTCACCAAGGGTGCAGATGTTGGTGCTGACTTGGTCGGCAAAGTAGAGGCGGGCATTCCTGAAGATGACCCTCGCAACCCTGCGGTTATTGCTGATAACGTGGGCGATAACGTGGGTGACTGTGCAGGAATGGCAGCCGACTTGTTTGAAACTTATGCTGTCACACTGATTGCAACCATGATATTAGGTAGCTTAGTCATCACGAACGCAGGCAACAATGGTGTACTCTACCCGCTAATACTAGGTGCGGTTTCTATTGTCGCATCCATCATTGGCTGTTTTTTCGTTAAAGCAACCCCTAGCATGAAAAACGTAATGCCGGCCCTTTACAAGGGACTAGCCGTTGCTGGTGTATTATCGCTTGCCGCATTTTATTATGTCACGACTACAATGTTCCCAGAAGGCATTGTTAGTAATGGTACTTTAATTTCCGCTAATGCATTATTTGGTGCATGTGCTGTTGGCTTGGTGCTAACCGGCGCACTAGTGTTAATTACTGAATATTACACTGGCACGGAATACGCGCCGGTAAAACATATTGCACAAGCCTCTACCACTGGTCATGGCACTAATGTGATTGCTGGTATTGGTGTTTCTATGAAGTCAACAGCATGGCCCGTACTTTCAGTCTGCCTCGCTATTTGGGCTTCATTCGAACTAGGCGGCTTATATGGGGTAGCGATTGCGGCAACCTCAATGTTGAGCATGGCAGGCATCGTGGTTGCATTAGATGCTTACGGCCCGATTACCGATAATGCTGGCGGTATTGCTGAAATGGCAGAACTGCCTAGCAATGTGCGTGATGTAACAGATCCTTTAGATGCTGTTGGCAACACAACAAAAGCGGTTACGAAAGGCTATGCGATTGGTTCTGCTGGACTAGCGGCTCTCGTATTATTTGCTGATTACACACATAAACTAGAAGGGGCTGGCATTATTGCCACATTCGAGTTGAGTGATCCAATGGTCATTATTGGTTTATTTATTGGTGGTTTAATTCCTTTCTTATTCGCTGCGATGGCGATGGAAGCCGTGGGCCGCGCAGCTGGCTCAGTGGTGATAGAAGTGCGTCGCCAGTTTAAAGAAATTAAAGGCATTATGGATGGGACAGGCAAGCCGGAATATGGCAAGGCCGTTGACATGCTAACAACCGCTGCGATTAAAGAAATGATGGTGCCATCATTACTCCCAATTGCCGTGCCTATCGCCGTTGGCTTACTCCTCGGCCCTGTGGCGCTTGGTGGCATGCTAATGGGGACCATCATCACGGGTTTATTTGTCGCAATATCGATGTGTACTGGTGGTGGTGCTTGGGATAATGCCAAGAAATATATTGAAGATGGAAATCATGGCGGCAAAGGATCAGAAGCGCATAAAGCGGCCGTCACCGGTGATACGGTAGGTGACCCCTATAAAGACACTGCTGGGCCAGCCATTAACCCATTGATTAAAATTATCAATATTGTGGCTTTATTAATTGTGCCTCTATTAGGTACGCCTTTATTAGGCTAGTGCAGCCGTAATAGCAACACATTAAAACCAGTGCTAGTCGCTGGTTTTTTTATATTAAATATCAATAACACGCAAATGCTTTAGCTAATTAAAAAGCGCGAATAATCGCGCTTTTTAATTTCGTATTTTTCAACCCTAAAATGCTGGTTTAACTTTTGCTGAGTTATAGCGCTCTACACCACCCATGATTTCTTTATGAGCGGCTTCAATATCTTCCCAGCCTAAAATCTTAACCCATTTTCCCTTGTCTAAATCTTTGTAGTGCTCAAAAAAGTGAGCGATCATTTCTAAACGCCAAGGTGAAACATCTTTATACGTTTTTTGGAATCCGTATAACGGGCAAACTTTTTCAATCGGCACAGCTAATACTTTAGCATCATCACCAGCTTCATCTTGCATATTCAACATACCTAACGCACGACAACGCACAACGACACCAGGCAGCAGTGGCACGGGTGTCACCACTAAGATATCAACAGGATCGCCATCACCACCCAATGTATGTGGAATGTAGCCATAGTTACAGGGGTATTGCATCGATGTCCCCATAAAACGGTCTACAAAAAGAGAACCGCTATCTTTATCAACCTCATACTTAACAGGCGCACCATTAGCCGGGATTTCAATAATGACATTAAAATCATTGGGTAAGTCTTTACCTGAAGGAACTAAATTGAGTGACATGATATTCTTTCCAAAGTTTTATTAGGACGAATTATAACAAGGACATGTAATAAAAACGTTGCCGACAACATTATTTAATATTTTGACGGCACTGCGCAATTACCCATTCAGGGGTTAACCGCATTGCAATAAAGATCAACAAAGGAATAATGACAACGTCATCTAACTGGCCTAGGATAGGGATAAAATCAGGGATAAAATCAAATGGAAGCAGTAAGTACCCTATCGCTAACCCTAAGAACAACTTAGCCAACCAGGGGGTATTAGGGTGTTTTGAAATGCGTTTATACACCTCAAATTCTTGCTTTATATGTTTCGCAAGATTCTTTACTTGTTCAAACATCGCAATGCCCAGCTAGGGTAACGACAGTCCCGTTAACTTCGTATAAACCTCATTATATTTTTCACTGGTTTTTTTAGCAATACCTTCTGGTAAAGCAGGTGCTGGCGGCGTTTTATCCCAACCACTATCTTCCAACCAATCACGTACATATTGCTTATCGTAACTAGGCGGATTACTACCCACTTGATAGCTTTCTAATGGCCAAAAACGTGATGAATCTGGTGTCAACACCTCATCCATTACATGCAATACCCCTTGTTCATCTAGACCGAATTCAAACTTCGTATCTGCGATGATAATGCCTTTAGTTAACGCGTATTCCGCAGCTTGAGAATAAAGATTGATAGCAACTTTCGCCACTCGTGCCGTCATCTCTTTGCCGATTAAAGCTTCAACTTGTGCAATACTAATATTTTCATCATGTTCACCAATGCTCGCTTTACTAGAAGGGGTAAACAAGGGTTCTGGTAACTTTTGTGCTAATTGCAAACCTTTAGGCAATGGAATCTCACAAACCGTACCTTTAGCTTGATACTCTTTCCAGCCACTACCAACGATATAACCGCGGATAATTGCTTCAATTGGCAAAGGCTTTAACTTCTTTACCACGACGGCACGGCTACCTAATTGCGCCCTTTCCGAAGGCTCGCTAACAACTGAATCAGGATCTATTCCTGTTAAATGATTAGGCACAATGTGCCCTAACTTATCAAACCAAAAGTTAGCCATCTGCGTGAGCATGGCACCTTTGTTTTCAATGCCCGTAGGCAAAACCACATCAAATGCAGACAACCTATCTGAACTTATCATTAATAAATGATGCGCGTCGACATCATAAATATCACGCACTTTACCTTGATGAAGCAATTTTAAGCTAGTAATAGTGGTTTTTAGTAAAGGGGATTTAGACATAGTGGGAGTGTAGTTAAGTTATCATTACACATGATTATAATGTGATGACGTTATATTGTCTTAACGATAACGAACATATTAAAGACTAGCTTTGTCTATGCTCACCAACTGTAACAATCTTCATCGTATTAGTGCCCCCAGGGCTACCAATAGGTTCACCAAACGTGAGAATCACCATGTCACCATGCTCAACCACCTCTTCTTTCAGTAGCACCTCTTCCATTTCACGTAAAATTTCTTCTTTATTTTTTCCTTCTTGCTCAATAGGAAATGGGAATACACCGCGATAGAGTGTTAACTTACGTCGTGCTGCTGAATTGGGTGAGAGCGCATATATCGACACCATATTATCTGCCTGTGCTAACCAATGCGCAGTATTGCCAGACTGCGTTAAGGTCGCGATTGCTTTCACTTTAAGTTGTTGTGCAACATAAATGGTCGCCATTGCGATGGATTCATCTGTGTTTTTAAGTATTGTCTTACGTGCTCTCGTATCAAATTGGTCAACATATTCTTTTTCTGCCGCCAGCGCCACACGGTGCACCGCTTGAACTGTTTCTAATGGATATTGCCCTGCTGCCGTTTCTGCAGAAAGCATGACTGCATCAGTGCCATCCAAAATAGCGTTTGCAACATCAGAGACTTCTGCTCTAGTTGGAATGGGGCTATAAATCATTGACTCCATCATTTGGGTCGCCGTGATAACGGGCACATGACGATCACGCGCCATGCGGATGAGTCGCTTTTGTAAACCGGGCACTGCCGCATCACCAACCTCTACACCCAGATCTCCACGCGCAACCATAATCGCATCTGATGCCAATATTATTTCATCAGCAGCCTCAATGGCTTCAGCACGTTCAATTTTAGCAATAATGCTAGCGGCACCACCTGCCTGCCGTACTAACTTCCTTGCTAGTTTTACGTCTGCAGCTTTGCGAGGAAATGAAATAGCAATGTAGTCAGCTTGCAAGGCTACTGCCGTTTTAATATCAGCTTTATCTTTTTCGGTCAGCGCCTCTGCGCTTAAACCACCACCCTGTTTGTTAATGCCCTTATTATTCGAAAGTACGCCACCAGCCAAAACAATACAGTGGATTTTATCTTTGACTACTCGATCGACTTGCATGGTAATACGCCCATCATCTAGCAACAAGACCGTACCCTCTTCCACCTCTTTTGGTAATGCTTTGTAATCTAAGCCAACTTGGCCTTGGTCGCCTAATAGGCAATTAGCATTCAAAACAAATAAGTCATTTTTCTTTAATGTAATTTCACCTTCTTCAAATTTTCCTATTCGAATTTTCGGCCCCTGCAAATCACATAACACGCCTACTGGTCGGTTAAGTTTAGCGGCAATACTCCGCACTGTATCCGCTCTAGCAATATGTTCTTCCGCTGTACCGTGAGAGAAATTAAGTCTAACAACATTAACGCCCTCAACAATTAAACGTGCAAGTATCTCTTCACTTGAGGAAGAAGGGCCTAATGTTGCTACTATTTTTGTTTTGCGTATGGTCAAAATATCTCTAACTTAAAATTAAAAGTTTACCTAGCACACCTTAAACGGCTTCAGCTAAGTCTGTCTCTTCTAGGTGCAAGTACTCCGCGACTGGTTTGTAACCTGCAATATGTTGTGTCAAACGTATTAAATTACAGGTATAGCCATATTCATTATCATACCAAGCAACTACTTTTAGAAAAGTTGAATCTAACATAATGCCAGCATTAGCATCAAAAGTACTTGCTGCTGGATTACCGATAAAGTCAGTCGAAACTAAACTTTCATCAGTATAGGCTAATACATTTTTTAATCGGCCTAAAGTGGCTATTTTCATCACCTTACAAACTTCATCATAAGTTGTTTCTTCGTTAAGCTCCACCGTCAAGTCAAGCACTGACACATCTGCAGAGGGTATACGCATTGCCATACCTGTTAGTTTTTGATGTAGTGCAGGAATCACCTTCCCCACCGCTTTGGCGGCACCTGTACTAGATGGAATAATATTCTCGAAAACACTTCGACCGCCACGCCAATCTTTTTTACTAGTACCATCGACTGTTTGTTGAGAAGCGGTTGCCGCATGGATAGTCGTCATTAATCCACGTTTAATTCCAAAAGAATCATTGAGTACTTTCGCTATAGGTGCTAATGCATTGGTCGTGCAGGAAGCAGCAGACACAATTGCCTCACCTTGATAGTTATCGTGGTTAACGCCATAAACAAACATCGGCGTATCATCTTTGGCAGGAGCAGATTGCACTACTTTTTTAGCACCACTATTGATATGCGCTTGACAGCTTTCTTTGGTTAAAAACACACCTGTACATTCCACAACCACATCAACATCGGCCGCAGTCCAGTCGATATTAGCAGGGTCCTTTTCTGAGGTAAGCAAAATTTTTCTGTCCGCTACAATTAAGAAGTCATCTTCTATGACTGCATTAAAATTCAATCGCCCATGCACTGAATCATATTTCAGCATGTAGAGCATATGCTCTGCTTCTTCTAAACCATTAATGGCAACCACTTCCACATTTTCAAACAATGGCTCATCAAGTGTTGCTCGTAAAAATATTCGTCCGATACGACCAAAACCATTGATCCCAACTCGTATTGCCATTTCTAATCCCTAAATAATTCTGTAACTTTATTGATGTAAATAAAATTGATGTAAATAAAAAATGGCCTTAAAAAGGCCATTTTAAATTCTAGTTCAAATGGTTACCGTTTACGCACCTACAACCAGACCATATCCATCTACTGGCTACGTTGCTCCAACACTTCTACTGCAGGCAATTTCTTACCTTCTAAGAACTCTAAAAAAGCACCGCCTGCAGTTGAGATATAACTCACTTTATCGAAAATGCCATACTTCTGAATTGCCGCGATAGTATCACCCCCACCCGCCAACGTAAAGGCTTTAGTCTTGGCTATCGCATTTGCGATGGTTTTAGTCCCTTCACCAAATTGATCAAATTCAAATACACCAACTGGGCCATTCCATACCACTGTCCCGGCATTCATAATAATCTCCGCTATCTCGTTTGCAGACTCCGGCCCAATATCAAAAATCATGTCGTCACTCGTAACCGCGGTCGCTTTTTTAAGCACGGCTGTTTCGTTTGCATCAAATTTTTTGCCACATACAACGTCTTTTGCAATGGGGACTGCTGCGCCTCGTTCTGCCATTTTCTTAATTAATGCACTTGCGGTCGGAACTAAATCGCTTTCACAAAGCGATTTTCCTACTTCCAAACCTGCCGCTTTAAGAAAAGTATTGGCAATACCACCGCCCACCACCATCTGGTCTACTTTTTCTGACAAGCTTTCGAGCACCGTTAGCTTTGTAGATACTTTTGACCCGCCAACAATTGCCACCATAGGGCGTGCAGGATTTAACAATGCTTTGGTTAGGGCCTCTAACTCTCCCGACAACAACATACCTGCACATGCCGTAGGCGCAAACTTAGCAATACCATGTGTACTCGCTTGCGCACGATGCGCAGTGCCAAAAGCATCCATCACAAACACATCACATAGCGCCGCATATTGCTTGGCTAGCGTATCATCATTTTTCTTTTCACCCACATTAAAACGACAATTCTCTAACAACACCATTTCGCCATCTGCAATCGTCAATGCATCTGAACCAAGCCAGTTTTTAATCAAACGTACTTTTTTTCCAAGCTTATTAGCAATCACATTAGCCACAGGCTGTAGTGAGTTCTCTTCAGAATAAACACCCTCTTCTGGACGTCCCAGGTGTGACGTTACCATCACTTTTGCACCTTGCTTTAGCGCATACTCAATCGTCGGCATAGAGGCAGTGATTCGTGCATCAGAAGTTACTTTGCTATCTGCCACAGGTACATTTAAATCGGCACGAATAAATACGCGCTTACCTTTTAGATCTAAATCAGTCATTTTGATGAATTTCATGATAACCCCTATTTATTGTGCAACATGCTGGACTAAGCGAATGAGGTTACAAGTGTAACCATACTCATTGTCATACCAACCAACCACTTTCACAAAAGTAGGATCTAGTACAATACTTGCGCCAGCATCAAATACACCCGCTGCAGGTGCGCCACGGAAGTCTGTTGAAACCACTTTTTCATCTGTATAACCAAGGACACCTTTAAGCGCACCATCAGAGGCTGATTTCATTGCAGCACAAATCGCTTCATGGGTTGCCTCTTTATTGAGTTCTACCGTTAAATCGACTACTGACACATCCACACTGGGAATACGTAACGCCATTCCTGTCAGCTTTTTATTCAATGATGGAATCACTTTTCCGACTGCTTTAGCCGCACCTGTGCTTGATGGAATAATATTCTCAAACACACTACGCCCGCCACGCCAATCTTTTTTAGAGGTGCCATCAACCGTTTGTTGCGAAGCGGTAGCCGCATGAATCGTTGTCATCAAACCACGTTTAATACCGAAACTATCATGTAACACTTTTGCCAATGGTGCTAAACCATTCGTTGTGCAAGAAGCGGCTGAAATAATAGCCTCCCCTTTATACTCATCATGGTTCACGCCATAAACAAACATGGGCGTGTCATCCTTACCTGGTGCAGATTGCACTACTTTTTTAGCGCCGCTATCCAAATGTACTTGGCAAGACTCTTGTGTTAAAAACACACCTGTTGCTTCAACAAGAATATCAACACCACTGGCTGTCCAATCAATATTTGATGGGTCACGTTCTGCCGTTAAATGAATTTTTTTACCATTAACAACCAAAGCACCATTCTCAGCATGTACCTCGCCTTTAAAGCGGCCGTGTGCCGTATCGTATTTCAGCATATACATCATGTATTCAATGTCATAGGAGCAGTTAATACCAACAACTTCAACATCATTAAACTCAGCTTCTTGCTCAACGGCACGCAATACCATACGACCAATACGCCCAAACCCATTTATACCAATTCTAATTGCCATGTTAATTCCTTTATTTGTGAATTACATTGATTCTAAATAATTTCCAATTAAAACAAACAAAAAGAGCCTCACTAAGAGGCTCTTTTTATTAAAACAACCTCAGATTATTACAATACTGATTTAACTGTTTTCACAACATTTTCAACGGTAAAGCCGAAGTGTTTCATCACATCGCCGCCTGGCGCAGACTCACCAAATGTATCAATACCAACAACAGCACCATCTAAACCAACATACTTATACCAGAAATCAGGGTGGGCAGCTTCAACAGCAACACGTTTAACACCCGGCGTTAACACACTGTCTTTATAAGCTTGGTCTTGACGATCGAACACATTAGTCGATGGCATTGAAACCACACGCACCTTAGTACCCGCTGCTGTTAATTCAGCTGCAGCGCCAACCGCTAGACTTAACTCAGAACCGTTGGCGATGATGATGACATCTGCGTTAGCCGCATCTGAGAACACATAACCACCTTGACGCACTGAAGCAAAGTCTTTGGCATCATGCTTAACACCTGGCACGCCTTGACGGCTTAACACCAAACTCGTTGGACCATCGTTACGTTCTACTGCAGCCACCCAAGCAATGGTTGTTTCAGTAGAATCAGCAGGGCGCCACACATCCATATTAGGGATATAGCGTAATCCAGAAGTGTTTTCTACTGGCTGATGCGTTGGTCCGTCTTCACCTTGACCAATTGAATCATGTGTTAACACATAGACAACGCGTTGATGCATTAAAGCAGCCATACGCATACCGCTCTTCATATAGTCACTGAACATGTGGAATGTGCCACCATATGGCAACAAACCGCCATGCAATGCCATACCATTCATAATGGCTGCCATACCAAACTCACGTACACCATATGAAATATAGTTACCTGGTTTTTTACCACTTACGTGTGTAAAGTCAGCGCAGCTGGTCAAGTTAGAGCCAGTTAAGTCAGCTGAACCACCTAAGAACTCAGGCAGGATTGGTGCTAGCGCAGTAATTGTATTTTGTGAAGCTTTACGTGTTGCCACTTTTTCAGCTTTTTCATTGGTTTCAGCGATGATTTTATCTGTCGCTGATTTCCAGTTAGAAGGCAAGTCACCTGCCATACGGCGTGTAAACTCTTTAGCTTCTGCTGGGAACGCTTTAGCGTATGCAGCAAATTTTTCATCCCAAGCTGATTCAACAGCAGCCCCTTTAGCCGTTGCATCCCAACCAGCATATACGTCTTTAGGGATCACAAATGGATCATGCGGCCAGTTGATTTCTTTTCGTACTAACGCAACTTCATCATCACCTAATGCAGCGCCGTGACAATCGTGTGTGCCTGATTTGTTTGGTGAGCCTTTACCAATGATTGTTTTACAGCAGATCAATGATGGCTTGTCTGTTACTTTCTTCGCGGCTTCGATGGCTGCACCAATCGCTGCAACATCATGACCATCAACAGAAACTACGTGCCAACCATAAGATTCAAAACGGCCAACTGTATCGTCTGTATACCATCCTTCAATATGACCATCGATAGAAATACCGTTGTCATCCCAGAAGGCAACTAACTTACCAAGACCCCATGTACCCGCCAAAGCGCAAGCCTCGTGAGAAACACCTTCCATCAAGCAACCGTCACCCAAAAACACATACGTGTTGTGATCAACAATTTCGTGACCGGGTTTATTAAATTGCTCAGCTAATAATTTTTCTGCCATTGCAAAGCCAACACCGTTTGAGATGCCTTGGCCTAATGGACCAGTTGTTGTTTCGATACCAGGTGCAAAACCGTATTCTGGGTGACCTGCACATTTTGAGTGTAACTGACGGAAAGAAGCCAGTTGCTCCATTGGCAAGTCGTAGCCTGATAGGTGTAATAGAGAGTAAATCAACATTGAGCCATGGCCATTAGACAGAACAAAACGGTCACGGTTAGCCCATTCAGCATTCTTAGGGTTGTGGCTTAAATGGTTGTTCCATAATTCTTCTGCTATTTCTGCCATACCCATAGGTGCGCCTGGGTGACCAGATTTTGCTTTTTGTACTGCATCCATAGCTAAAGCACGGATAGCGTTGGCTAGATCTTGACGTGATGCCATTTTATTCTCCCGATTAATTGATATATTAAATAATGTTGAATCTAATCTACTATTGTTTGCTTTATAAAATCAGACTCAAATAAAACTGAATTCTTTAGTTTAATAAGCACTTTTACCAAAGGTTAATTATTGCTTATATAGTCTTTTTGAGCAATACCAACCTTGGCAAAAAACGCTAAATAATGATAAATACGGTCAAAATAAACATACGCAGGTTATTAAACCATGTGAAACACCTGCTCCAAGTCAACAAAGCCCTCTATCAACAACAAAAAAGCACTAGGTACGAATACCTAGTGCTCATCGTGCTTATGTTAAATTTAGTGCGCTACTTGATGCGCTGACGGCTTGCACGTAAGACAAAAAACATCAAACCAAACATAACTACCCCAAGCCCAGATAGTAGTGGTATTGGTAAATTTTTGCGTCCTTGGCCTAGCGCTAAAACACTTTTATCAACACGCACCTGCTGGATAAAGTTTTCTTCCCCTGCCCCATGCGCACTAATTGATAGCTGGTGCTCAACATTGAGCTTAGCCATCACAACTGGCTTATCACTATTTTGCGCCAAAAGCGCAAGTGAAGATAACAATGAAATACCCAATACAACCGAAACAATCACCTTTTTAAACATTTTCTCGCCATCCTATTTTCAAATATAACTTAATAACGGTTATCTATTTGCAAAATGAATGCCAAGCCAATATATTTATATTAGTGTTTAATAATCAATTGGTTAGATTTAAAATCCTCTCGAGTTAATGTCTTATTTCTGACACTAGTGTTGAAAATCTAAAACGAAGTTAATATGTTCAACCATCGGTTGAAATTGATTGCAACACTGCCTCAATGGCCATGCAATTGCCTTTTGCATCGTCAAATGTGAGTAATGGTGCTTTATTATTGAGTACGCAGTCACTAAAGTATTCAATCTCTAAATTAAAGTGGTCACTCGTCGGCAGCTCATCACGCCCACTTTGGCCATCTTCTGTTTCCCAGCTAATCACCGGCACATCGGCGCCATAAGCCCATGCGTTATCACATCGAACCCAACCTTTATCACCAATGATTTCATACTCAGCTTTGCGGCTACGCTCAAAGCTTATATCAAAGTGTCCAAAGCGGGCACGCCCTTGTGCATCGGGTCCAAAATCTAATACACCACTGGTTACAACATCGGCGCCATGCTCATTGAGCTTTGCATGCGCGATAACAGCAGTTGGGTCAGCCGGTACGCCATTGTCTTGAAAGCACCAGCGCAAAGCATGAATCGCATAAGGGCCAATATCCCACATCGCACCGCCGCCATCTGCCATGCTGCGATTAATACGATACATACGCGCCGGCTTCATCAAGAAAGAAAAACTAGCCCGTGCAGATAGCACATCGCCGATCAAGCCTGCATCAATCATCTCGTGCAGTTTGGTGTGTTGCGGGTGGAAGCGATACATAAAGCCTTCCATCACCTTTACGTTATTTTCTTTCGCCGCCTCTTCAATTGCATTGATGTCCACAAGCTTGGTTGCCATCGGCTTTTCGATGAGAATATGCTTACCTGCATTAATGGCTTTTAACGCCCATTCCGCATGCTCTTCATTCGCCATTGGACAGTAAATCGCTTCGATATTGTCATCGTTAATGAGGCTATCCAAATCATCATAGCAAGTCACATCTAGATAGTCGGCGACAGGTCCATACTTGCCCAATGCTGCTTTCGCCGCGCCAGGCCGACGACTAGCGATGGCGACTAATTGCGCATTAGGTGCCGCGATAATCGCTGGCAACAAACGTTGATTCACACGTGCCGCACCAAGAATGCCCCACTTCAGTCTTTTATCACTCATGATGATTCCTCAAATTAATGTTTAGAATTAGATGTTAGATTTAGAATCATTATACAATGCATCACCATGCAATTTGCCAAACTACAATGGAATCAGCAACAACCCTACTCGCTCGACTTTGATGATGTCTATTACGATTCTAGTAACGGCCTAGCAGAAACGGAGTATGTGTTTATTCAACACAATCAATTAATCGAACGATTCACGTCCTTAACAAAACCAACATTCACTATTATTGAAACAGGCTTTGGCACTGGGCTAAATTTCTTTTGCGCGATTCAGCACTTTATTGACCACACACCAGCGAACACCACATTGCGTTTTATTTCCATTGAGCGCTACCCGCTGCAACTAGATGACTTTATTAAAGCCAACCAAAACTGGCCGATGTTTAGTGCGTTAATAGACGCGTTGCAAACAAACTACGGACAGTTAAAAGATGGGCTTAATCAATTTAAACTATGTGACAACCGTATACAACTCGACCTGTGGGTTAGCGATGTCAGTGAGTGTTTACCACAACTACAAACACCTGCAGGTGCGTGGTTTTTAGATGGTTTCGCACCGTCTAAGAATAGTGACATGTGGTCAGAAAAGTTATTTGCCGAAATATCGCGACTATCCAAACCTAACACCACCTTTGCTACATTCACCAGCGCAGGTGTCGTCCGTAGAGGGCTACAAGCAGCAGGCTTTAAAGTGGATAAAGTCGCAGGTTTTGGTAAAAAGCGGGAAATGTTAAGCGGTTACTTTTTTGAACAGCCATCTTGAACAATCGCTTTGAACAGCCGTCTTGAACAACCGTGCTAACATCAGGCTTTCGTTTTATTGAAAGTTAACCGTGGTTAAAGGTTTTCAGTGTCCTAAAGGTTCTCAATGTTAAGCGTCATGTTACAAATGGCCGTGTTGATTGCCCTTGGCATCGGCTGGCAATACATTGCCCCCAAGCACATCCCGGTGCTGTCACACCGCCGCGCACTCACGGATTTAGTGTTTTATATATTGCTACCCGCTTTGGTGCTCGATGTCATGTGGCAAGCACCACTGAATATTGATTCCATCAAAATATCCGCCACTGCGCTGTCCAGCATTTTCGTCTCTTTATTATTGATGTGGATTATCTTGCGCTTTTTAAACGTGAGCAAAGCACAAAAAGGCGCCTTATTGATTGCCGCCACTTTCCCTAACTCCACCTACCTTGGCTTACCAGTTACAGCACAAGCACTCGGTGACTGGTCGCAAGCCATCGTACTGAAATATGATTTATTTGCCTGTACACCGCTGGTGCTCACATTGGGCGTGCTCATCGCCCACCACTTTGGTGATCATACAGAAGAAATTCACCCCTTCCGCGCCCTACTCAAAGTACCACCACTTTGGGCGCTAGGGTTTGCTGTGTTACTGAATGTCATGAACATTCCCCAACCGGCAGCTGCACACAATGCACTTGATATTCTGGCTGGTGGCGTAGTGCCGCTGATGCTGATTGCTTTAGGCATGAGCATCCGCTGGGAGTCGCTTAAATTAAGCTACCTGCCGCTACTACTCCCCGTTTGTTTAATCGCCTTGGTTATCGCTCCTATGGTTGCCTATACAACGGCAACAGCGCTCAACATCCCCACAGAAACACTTACCGTTGCCGTGATACTAGCCGCCATGCCAACCATGATTTTCGGCATCGTACTTTGCGAGCGTTTTAAACTAGATAGCAGCTTATATGCAGCAGCCGTATTTTTAACCACTCTATTGAGCATTGGCAGTTTGACTGTTTGGTTTAATCAAATATCAGACCGATTATAGTGCTCCAGTAACCGTAAGCCTACTATGCCTTCATCATGTTAGGAGGCCACACCTCACTTCTTAATCGTTTTGAATAGCTCATGTGGAGCTTGGCTTTCTAATAGCGGTAGCGGTGAATATCACAGCAAAACCCCATAAAACTGGCCCTGCAACACCAGGGATGATTGGGAAATATCCTGGCACGAGTATATGAAAGATGAAACCTATATCAGTGACAGACGCGATAGCCAAGTTAAGCCAAAATCCAAGGCGACTGTTCCGCCAGTTTAATAAAATTGCAATTATGGAGACCGAAACAGCAAAGAAAACAAGACTCCAGGCGTCTTGATAAACCCGGCCTTGTACCATACTGGGTTCTAATGTTGCGCCTAGTTGATAGGTGACAATCGCGGCTTTAATGTGCAAAATCCCCCATAAAAGATAGAGTACTGCACCAATTTTATGCATCATAACTAAACCCTTAGTCTACACGAATGGCCATGATAACCTTATAACAATGATCTTTAGTCCAGATGTCCACGCCACCTAATTTATCGACCCACTTTGGCTCAGTGAGCTTGGCGCACTCTTGAGAGACTGCACTTAAATATGTTTCAAATAAAAGGGCCGTATTCGCATATCCCACTTCTCCGGCAATGGCGTAAAAATCCACTGTTTGTAGTGCTTTACCGGCATTAGTTTGAATATCTTGCATGTATTGTTTTTGCATTTTTACGTCGTTGCGGGTGGCAAGGCGCCCCCAATGACCAGAGACCAGCTTGTCAAAATCATAGGATAAAATGACATCATGAGCCTTGAGATAGCCTACGGTATCCTCTGCAATCGCAAGCCCTTTAAACGGTGTCCAGCCTGGGAATACAATATCCACTTTCATTAACACTTTTTGTTTTGAGGCATAGATATAAATATTGCCAGGTTCATGATCATCACCTTTGTATTCTAGTCTTAATGCTTGATTACCTACCTTTAAGGTATAACTGTTTTCAAATGTGCCAGTAGGCAACGGCACCGGTTTCCCACCAACAAACATGCCATATGGGAAAGGTCTGCTGGCATCGTTCATCCGTTGTAAACGATTTTTGGTTTCAATGTGAGCTATGTATTTTGCTGCTTTGGGGTACATGCTTGCACCCCCAATATGGTCAGCATGTGCATGACTGTAAACAACGTGGGTAATAGGCTCTTTGGTCACTTCAGCAATTGCTTTCAACATTTTGTCGCCGAATGAAGGTGGCGCATCTACAACAATTACCCCTTCCCCAGTTGTTAGGAACATTGCAGTGTATGCCCCTTCCGTCACCCAATAAAGACCATCTCTTATTTCTTCAACAACGTAACCTTTGTCTTGAGGGATTGCTACGCCCTTAGCTGATTCGGGTATGGGTGCAGCAGCAAATGTCAGGGAGGCACTGAACAAGTATGCCAGCCCCAATATAATTAGTCTTAACCTCATAATTACTCTATTTTTTTGTAACATTTTTAAGCTAGTCATTTTGAATTTCCCATTAGATATTTAAATTAGCCTTACTCTTTACTTACTAAACCACAACTGGTGGTACAAAGCGTCTAGCACGTGTAAGAAAATCATTACAAACAATACCCTTGCTATGGCACCATGAAAAACACGCGGAAGAAGAATAAATATCTTCATAATCCTATGATTTGAACTTATCTCAATCATATTGTATCTTTTTAAAATTTAATATACCCTTATATTCACATAATTGTTTCCTTATGAGACCTAATATGAGCATTCTCAACTATATAGAAGCTTTTACCTTTACCGTAAAAACGGGTAGCTTCACGGCTGCTGCAGAGCAACTCGGGCTCTCAAAATCATATATTAGCAAGCAGGTATCTCAACTAGAAAATGACTTAGGCACGCGCTTACTGTACCGAACGACACGCAAACTAAGCTTGTCTCATGATGGTGAGCAGTTTTACCAACACTGTAAGCTGATTATGATGGAAGCAAATAAGGCTAAAGCCGAAGTAATGGATAGCCATAATCAGCCTAGAGGGATAATTAAGCTCACTATTCCGCAGAGCTTTGTCTTGTCTGAGGCAGGGTCGGCACTCATCAGATTTCAGAATAAATACCCAGAGATAGAACTGGAAATTATTACTAGTGGAAGCTATGTAGACTTGATAGAAGAGAGCATTGATTTAGCATTGAGAGTTGGCGAGTTAGAAGATTCAACAATGATGTGTCGCAAACTGGTTGATTGTAAATTTCAAATAGCGGCATCTCAAAAGTACTTAGAGCAACATGGCACTCCCAGTCAACCTAAAGAGCTTACACAACACAATTGTTTAATTTACAGCGCATCACAACTCAGTCGACAGTGGCCTTTTCGCTCACCCAGCGGCAAGACAATTACTATCAATGTGCATGGCAGCTTAAGTTGTAATGATGGTCAGTATATTCTCAATAGTGCGCTTAAGGGTCTTGGAATATGCTTTGGTCCTAGCATAATGTTTAAACATTACATTGACAAAAATGAGCTTTGTTTACTGCTTGAAGATTATTACCTTCCTGCCGTTTCTATTTCTGCCATCTACCCACTCAATCGAAATTTATCTCGAAGAGTTAGATTGTTGATAGATTTTCTTGCTCAAGAATTATCACCATAAAGCATCTGCCGAGTAACTAATAAATTTCAATTCACTACTGATAGGGTGTACGTCGTCAAAGCCCTCAGCAAATGATACGCCAACTCCCTACCCTTCAATCCACTTTATCGAACAGCCAATGCTCTGCATCTGCTT
>JAZGEZ010000049.1:0-36794 GCA_036479055.1 Methylophilaceae bacterium
CAAATGCGCTGGCTAAAAAGCTTAAAATCAAGGCAACCAAAGCGAGAGCAGCGGCCAAAGACGCTAAAGCCGAACATGTTGCGGCATCCTCACGCACAAAAGTAGCGGAGGCGCCAACACCGAGTCCTGCGCCAACACCGAGTCCTGCGCCAACACCGAGTCCTGAACCGACACCGAGTCCTGCGCCAACACCGAGTCCTGAGAATGGTAAAAGAAATCTAACAGATATGGTCGAATTCGGATTTGAAAAAGCTAGCTTGGCGGACAATAATATAAGGAGGTCTGGTAATGCACCTCAAATAATTACCTTTAGTGAAGGCCCTGTGTTTGATGGAAGTAAATCGCTTAGTATTTTTATTGATAAAGCAAAAAGTCAAACAGAATACCGTACAGAATTCATCCTTAGTGGAAAGACACCTAAAAAGTTTACTGAGTTGAAACATGGTCAGGAATATTGGTTTGGTTTTGCCATTTATCTGGATAAAAATTACGTGGCCCCTGAATTTAGCGATATTGTGTGGCAAGTGCATGGCAGGCCTGATTTAAATATTGGTGAAGGTTATAGAAACCCTAATCTTGCCTTATCCGTATCTGGTTTAAATAAAAATAATGGTGTTCCAACTTGGCAGATATCCACGATAGGTGATAGTAAAAAAATGACAGGGAAAAGCGTAGCTGATCGATCATATACGTCAGGATCTCTAACGCAATTAGGCCCAATTGCCAATGATATAGGGCGTTGGGTAACCTTTGTTATTCATTATAAGCATAGCTACAACAATGATGGATTCATTAAAATATATAAAGACAGTAAAGACAACTTGCTAATTGACAAGAGAAATATAGCAACAGGCTTTAACGATGATAGAGGAGGGTATATGAAGATGGGCAGCTACAAATGGAGCTGGAAAAATACAAGCAACTATAAAACCATCATACCCGCAAGGCGTCAAAGCTACGTTGATTCGTTGAGGGTGGCAGTGGGCCAAAAAGGTCAGGACCGATATGATGATGTTGCCCCATAAGTGATGTAATGCAAATAGTGTAAAGATGCTGATAATGCGATGGGGTGATGAATGCCATCGCATTGTTTAGTATCAAAATGATAGACATTGCTTTGCTTTGAATAACGAAGTATCTCGTCACAACTAAAGCAATTAATTGACCAATTAATATTCACCTACCTGTTAAGTCGCTATCGCTGTTTACCCAATCTAAATAATAAAATGATGATTTATCAAAGCTGTTAAGAATGATAGAATCACGGTCTTTATAACTTGTTCTTTTAGTGGTTGTTTTTTATTAATTTTTTTGGAGTCATCATGGCAGTAGAACGTACCCTTAGTATTATCAAACCTGACGCAGTTGCAAAAAATGTAATTGGTCAAATTTACACACGTTTTGAAAACGCTGGCTTAACAATCGTTGCAGCAAAAATGACGCACTTAACACAGACTGAGGCTGAAGGTTTTTATGCGGTGCATAAAGAGCGTCCATTCTTTGCAGACTTAGTTAAATTTATGATTTCAGGCCCTGTAATGATTCAAGCGCTGGAAGGCGAAGGCGCTGTATTGAAAAATCGCGATTTGATGGGTGCTACTAACCCTAAAGAAGCGGATGCCGGTACGATACGGGCTGATTTTGCTGAGAGTATTGATGCGAATGCGGTGCATGGTTCAGATTCAGCGGAAAACGCTGCAATCGAAATCAAATATTTCTTCGGTTAATCATTAAAACTGCGTCATGATACGTTGTTGCTTGCAAAAAATGACTGCCTTACATACTGCTCGTATGCGGCGTTGTCATTTTTTGTTCGCGCCTAGTCTCATTTAGCAGTTTGAATGATTAAAGTGGATGTTTGAAACAGTCAAGGAAAATTGAAATTTGACTAATCTTTTAAATTTCAACCAACAGCAACTCGCCGGTTACTTTGTTAGTATCGGCGAGAAGCCTTTTCGCGCTAAGCAGTTGATGCATTGGTTATACCGTTACGGTGTGACTGATCTTAATCAGATGACAGATATCGCTAAAGTGTTGCGCGAGAAGTTGGGTAATGAAACTAGCTTTACACTACCAGACGTACAGGAAGAGCTGGAGTCTGATGATGGTACACGTAAATGGTTGATTGGGGCCAACAATCAAAAAGATGGCACAAACAGTAGCATTGAAACCGTTTTCATTCCTGAAGATGACCGTGGTACCTTGTGTATTTCTAGCCAAGTGGGCTGTGCATTAGCGTGCACGTTTTGTAGTACAGGGCGCCAAGGCTTTAATCGCAACCTAAGTGTGGCCGAAATTATTGGACAGTTGTGGATTGCGAATAATGCTTTACGTCAAGAAGATGGGTACGATATGTTGCCGCCTGGCGAACGTATTATTTCGAATGTAGTAATGATGGGGATGGGAGAGCCGCTTGCTAACTATGATAATGTAGTGACGGCTATGCAAATCATGTTGGATGACCATGCTTATGGTTTAAGTCGACGACGCGTGACGTTATCGACGAGCGGTTTAGTGCCGCAAATGGACAAGCTGAAAGAAGATTGCCCTGTCGCACTGGCTGTTTCGTTACATGCACCTAACGATGCGTTGCGTGATGAAATTGTACCGATTAATAAGAAATATCCAATTAAAGAGTTGATGGCAGCATGTAATCGCTACCTAGTCAAAGCACCACGTGATTTTGTAACGTTTGAATATGTGATGCTAGATGGTGTGAATGATACCGTGGAGCATGCGTATCAACTGTTAGAAGTGATTAAAGGTGTGTCATGCAAATTGAACCTTATCCCATTTAATCCATTTTTAAATAGTGGCTATGAGACGTCTAAACCTAGTCATATACGTGTTTTTCGTGATATTTTAACGAATGCGGGTTATGTGGTCACAATACGTAAAACACGCGGCGATGATATCGATGCTGCTTGTGGCCAGCTGGCAGGTAAGGTCTTAGATAAAACTAAGCGTAGTACAAAATTTGTTCCTATTGAGGTGATTTGATGATTTCAAATGTAAAGTATTTACTTGCTGTAATGCTTCTTGTTTTATTAACGGCATGCGCGACGGGTAATAGCCATCAAGGCGTAGGGTCTAATACTAGAGATGCTGTTAGAGACAGAGCACGTGCACACACTGATTTAGGTGCCGCTTATTTACAGAAGAATAAATTAGAAATTGCTCTAGATGAGTTTAGCCAGGCAGCGGAAATAATGCCTACGTATGCATTGGCTTATACAGGCTTGGCTTTGGTCAGGTCTGCGTTGGGTCAGGATGAGGAAGCGGAGTTTAATTTTAAAAAGTCGATTGATTTAGACTCTTCCATTTCAGAGACGCATAATAATTACGGTACCTTTTTATGCTCTCGAGGCCGTTACGATGAGTCCATTGAGCAGTTTATGGTGGCAGTAAGCAACCCTTTATATGCTACACCAAACTTAGCTTATGCCAATGCGGGCATTTGTGCGGAACGGAAGAAAGATATTAAGGCCGCTGAACGTTATTTAAATAAGGCGCTTCAGCTTCAGCCGCTAACACATTCGGCTGCACATAGGCTGGCAGAGATTCAATTTGAGCGTGGAGATATTGTTGCGGCTAAAAAAACGTTGCAAAATGCAATTGTAGCGTCACCAAATTCTGAAATACTATGGCTCGGTGTTAGAATAGCACGCGCATTGGGAGACAAAAATAATGAGTCAAGCTATGCCTTGGAACTGCGTAGACGTTTCCCAAATTCCGAAGCAACACAATTGCTATTAAACAAAAAGTAAACATTATTGATTAAGGGTTTTAAATGGCACGTAGACCTAAAAAAAGTGTAGAAGCGGAAGCTGATGCCTCTGAAATCGAAGAAAGTCTAGCCTCTGCTGAGGCGAATCTTGCCACTGATGCTGGAGATGGATCGAGTTTGGACGAGCAAGGTTTAGCGTGTGGTGGTGTGCTGTCCGCTGCAAGGGTAGCGCAGAAATTGAGCACTCAAGAGGTTGCTAAGCAACTAAGATTGAGTGTGACACAAATAGAGGCCTTGGAGCTGGATGACTATGGCTCGCTACCAGAAGCAACGATAGTAAAAGGGTTTATTCGCAACTATGCGAAATTGTTGAAAATATCAGATATGCCGCTGCTCAAAGCTTACGCACAATTGGCACCTGCGAAAGAAGATTACTCTTTTGCGTTAAACCCAGGTATCAATATGAAGATAACTGAGCATAGAAAATCAAAAAAACTACATTATTTTTTAATGGGTTTAGGGTTGTTAGTCGCAGGCGGTCTTTGGTTTTTTTATCAAAGCTATGTGCAAAAGCCTAGCCCTGTTGACCCGCTGCCAGAAACGGTTGAGTCATTACCTCAGCTAGCTTTGCCTATGTCTGAGCGAATTGAAAATGTCGCATCGACTCAACTAGAGATGCCAGAGCAAACACAGGAGCAGGTGGCAGAAGGGGAAAGCAAGCAAGAGCTTGCAACGTCAGGTGAAGCTGCAGCTGAAAAGCTTGCCGAAGCCGAAACGGTTAATGACGAGCCTGAAAAAACGACCGAATCAGAGCCTGTTGTAGAACCTGAAGAGGCTACAGACCAAGTAGAAACATCAAATGATGAACCGTTAGTAGCAGGTAAAACTAGGCTGGAGTTTTCTGCGACGCAAGAAACTTGGCTAAGCGTCGTGAACACATCGGGCAGAGAAGTTTATAACAAAATACTTTACGCAGGCGACCGTGATGTGGTCGATATTAGAGGCCCCTCACAGATTGTGGTCGGTAATGCGCATGGTGCTACCCTTGTGGTAGATGGCAAGCCGATAGATTTGGCACCTTATACCCGTATTAATGTTGCGCGTGTAAGATTAAACCGATAGTGCTCAGTTTAGCTCATGGTAAGTTTTTATAATTTGAGAATACTTTTAAAATAAGATGCGCAAAAATACGCGGCAAGTAATGATAGGCGACGTGGCGGTAGGCGGCGGTTTGAACGGTACTGTGCTAGCGCCAGTGGTCGTGCAGAGTATGACAAATACTGATACAGCTGATGCGCAGAGCACAATCAAGCAAGTGCACGAACTATGGAAAGCTGGCAGCGAGGTTGTTCGTATTACCGTTAACTCTCCTGAGGCGGCAGCGCAAGTAGGTGCGATTAGGCAAGGCTTGGATGCGTTAGGTTGTCGTGTGCCTTTGGTTGGCGACTTTCATTACAACGGACATAAGCTATTACAAGCTTATCCAGGTTGTGCTAAAGCATTAGCAAAGTATCGTATCAACCCAGGCAATGTAGGTAAAGGTAGCAAACGAGATGAGCAGTTTGCTAGCATGATAGAAGCTGCCATTGAGTATAAAAAGGCAGTGCGTATAGGCGTGAATTGGGGCAGTTTGGATCAAGCTAAAATGGCAAAAATGATGGATGAGAATGCCAAGCTAGCGGTGCCGTTGTCATCAGATGCCCTGATGCGAGAAGCACTTATTCAGTCCGCTTTAGAAAGTGCTCAGCAAGCATTGGAGATAGGGCTAGATCCAAATCAAATTATTATTTCCTGCAAGGTGAGTAATGTCCAAGATCTTGTCACTGTTTACCGTGATTTAAGTTCGCGTTGTGACTACCCGCTACATTTAGGCTTAACTGAAGCAGGTATGGGGTCTAAAGGAATAGTTGCATCCACTGCTGCTTTATCGATACTCTTACAAGAGGGGATTGGTGATACGATTCGCGTTAGCCTAACCCCTGAACCAACTGAACCTCGTACTAAAGAGGTGCTTGTCGCACAAGAAATTTTGCAAACCATGGGTATTCGCTCATTTACACCATTGGTGACAGCTTGCCCTGGGTGTGGGCGTACCACTTCTACGTATTTTCAAGAGCTAGCAATGCAAATACAAGGTTATTTACGTACGCAAATGCCTGTTTGGCATGATAAATATCCAGGTGTCGCGGATATGAGTGTTGCGGTGATGGGGTGTGTTGTGAATGGTCCTGGAGAATCTAAGCTTGCCAATATAGGGATTAGCTTGCCAGGCACGGGTGAAACACCTGTTGCACCTGTTTTTGTTGACGGTGAAAAAACCGTTACATTAAAAGGGGATCATATTGCGCAAGAGTTTCAGGTGATTGTAGAAAATTATGTGCAAAAGAACTATGCTGAAGGGGGTAAGTTACGTGTCAGCGTGTCGCAAAAAACCATTCCAATTCAATCGGTTAATCGATGAGCAAGCCTACTAAATTTAAATCCTTCCAATCTGTAAAAGGCTTTTACGATATCTTGCCAGAAGCGACGCCGTTATGGTTTAAACTAGAAGATATATCACGCAAAGTGTTGTCGCAATACGGCTATAACAACATCCGCATGCCAGTTGTTGAGCCAACCCAGCTCTTTGTGCGTAGCGTTGGTGAGCATACTGATATTGTAGAAAAAGAAATGTATGCCTGGGAAGACCCGCTCAATGGGGATAAATTAACGTTGCGCCCAGAAGGGACTGCAGGTTGTGTCCGTGCAGTGATAGAACAAAACTTGACCTACAATGGGCCTCAGCGTTTGTGGTATACCGGGGCGATGTTTCGGCATGAAAATGTACAAAAAGGACGGCAGCGGCAGTTTCACCAAGTTGGTTGTGAAGCTTTTGGCTTTGATGGCCCTGACGTAGATGCTGAACAAATTGTGTTGTTAGCACGCCTCTGGAAAGAGTTAGGGATTGTAGACGTTGAGCTACAAATTAATAGCATTGGAGATGCGGAGGAACGCGCAAAATATCGTGAAACGTTGATTGGCTATTTTAATCAGCATGTGGAGCTGTTAGATGAAGACGCAACGCGGCGCTTACAGACTAACCCATTACGGATATTAGACAGCAAAAACCCACGTATGCAGAAAATGTGTGAGGCTGCGCCTAGACTCATGGACTGTTTGGGTGAAGCCAGTAAAACGCATTTTGACAAGCTATGCCAACTGCTAAAAGATGCAGATGTTGCCTATACGGTTAATCATCGATTAGTACGTGGTTTAGATTATTACAATCGAACTGTTTTTGAATGGGTGACCAACAAGCTGGGTGCACAAGGCACGATTGCAGGTGGTGGGCGCTATGATACTTTAGTTGAGCGTCTAGGCGGAAAACCGACTGCTGCATGTGGCTTTGCTATTGGCTTAGAGCGCGTGTTCTTATTAATGCAAGAATATGGGGTCACTGCCAATAATGTGCCAGATATTTATTTGGTGAATGTTGGAGAAGTTGCCGAGAAGCAAGCCTTTGGTATTGCAGAAATGTTACGAGGCGAAGGGTTGTCAGTCGTCTTACATGCAGGTGGTGGTAGTTTTAAATCCCAGATGAAAAAGGCAGATAGAAGTGGTGCACGATATGCCGCAATATTCGGTGATGATGAAGCGTCTGCAGGCGAGGTCTCTTTAAAGCCGCTACTTGAGGCCGGGGAGCAAAAGCGCTATTCGCTTAATGAAGTCTTTAAAATAGTTGGAGGGTTGAGGTGAGTGAAAACAAAAGTTTTTTGAATGCCATGACAATTTTAGGGTTGTTGCTGGCTATTGGGATGGCAAGTGCCGCTTTTATTTTAGGCGTGCAAGCAAAACGTGCAGTAACTGGACAGCAAAGTATCACTGTTAAAGGTCTAGCAGAAAAGCCTGTTAAGGCTGATAGGGCGGAATGGACGATTAATATCGCTGTGCCTAATGCCACACAAGCCGGTGCGCTGAAAGCGGTTGCTAGCACACGTCAAGTGGTGGAAGCTTTTTTGGAAAAACAAGGTTTTGCAAAAGATAATTTGCGCTTAGACATAGAAGCACTCCGCCCACATTATGAGGAGGTCTTGACTCAAGGTAGATTTAGGCAAGTGCAAAAAGGGTACGAAGCCTACCAAAACATCCACATTACCTCTAAAGATTTAGCAAAAATTACCGCGGCAAATAAAGCCTTTTTACAGCTTAGAGCTGACAATTACCCCGTGGTTGCTTATACGCCTAATTACTTAGTTGGCAATCTGGAAGAAATTAAAATGTCATTAATCGCTGAGGCCACTAAAAATGCACGTACGCGTGCTACAGAATTCGTTAAGCAAGATGGTGCTAGTGTAGGGGTGATTAAGTCAGCACGGCAAGGGGTCTTCTCTATCTTGCCTGTTGGCAGTAGCAATGAAGGTGATGACCATTATGGTGGAGTCTATGACAAAACAACCATAGACAAGGTGGTCCGCATTGTCGTGACGATTGTTTATAATATTGAATAACAATGGCTGAAATATTAAGCGTAGGTCACTTAAATGTATCTTTGAAAAAAGACACTTCTCGCTTCTTGGTGAGAGATGTTTCATTTAAGCTTTCTGCTGGTAAGACCACCTGCATCGTAGGTGAATCAGGTAGTGGTAAGAGCTTGACGGCCCTCACTATTATGGGGTTGTTGTCCAATCAATTAATTGCTTCAGGGGATGTGGTTTTTGATGGCAGAGACCTGATGGCGCTTGATGATAAAGCCATGCAACAAATTCGCGGGTCTAAAATCGGTATGATTTTCCAAGAGCCAATGACCTCTTTAAACCCTGTATTAACCGTTGGTTTTCAAATAGGCGAGCCGCTAACTGCACACTTGGGCCTTAAAGGGTTAGCACTGAAGTTAAGAGTAGAGAGCTTGCTTGCTCAGGTAGGCATTCCAGAAGGCCGCGCTAATAGTTACCCTGATGAACTATCAGGAGGCCAACGCCAACGTGTGATGGTAGCAATGAGCATTGCCTGTGAACCGGCCTTGCTCATTGCAGATGAGCCAACGACGGCTTTAGATGTAACGGTGCAAGCACAAATCTTAACTTTATTAGATGCGTTAAAAAGTCGCATGCAAATGGCGATGTTGTTTATCACCCATGATTTCGGCGTGGTGTCGGATATTGCAGACGATGTCATCGTCATGTTTAGAGGTGAAATTGTAGAAGCAGGCCCTAAAAAACAAGTGCTAGAGAAGCCAACGCACCCCTACACCAAGGCACTACTTGCTTGTGTTCCAGATATCCAGGGCAAAAAAACATTAAAACCGATTGACTACGCATGGCTGGATGATGATGAGGTGCCCGTATGAGCGCTAAAATCAATCAGGGCAATGTCATTCTAGAAGCACGGGACTTAGTTAAGCAATATACACAGCGTAGTGGACGATTTGGTTTGGGACATGTAAAAATAAAGGCACTTGATCATGTTAGTGTTGCCTTAAAAAAAGGGTCGACATTAGCCGTTGTTGGGGAATCTGGTAGTGGTAAGTCCACCTTGGCGCGTTGTCTGTTACAATTGCATCCTTTTGATAGCGGTGAAGTTTTGTTCAAGGGAAAATCCCTTTCTAACTTAGATGGTAAAGAGCTTAGAAAAATACGTAAAGATTTGCAAATGGTTTTTCAAGACCCATTTGCCTCACTCAACCCGCGGATGCGAGTGGGTGAAATAGTACGTGAAGGGTTGTTGGTTCATGGGGTAGGCAGTCAAGAAACACAGCTGCAAGCAGTGCATGAAATATTAGCGCGTGTAGGCTTAAGTGCTGATGATGCAAAAAAATACCCACATCAATTTTCAGGTGGCCAACGTCAACGTATCGGTATAGCACGAGCGTTAGTGCTAAAGCCTGAAGTAATCATTTGTGATGAGCCTGTATCAGCACTAGATGTTTCTGTGCAAGCACAGATATTACTATTGCTAAAAGAGCTACAAAAAGAAATGCAGTTGAGTTATGTGTTTATTACACACGATTTGCGTGTGGTCAGGCATATTGCAGATGAAATGGTTGTTATGTATAAAGGCAAGATTGTTGAGCGTGGAGCAGTAGATGCTATTTATCAATCACCTCAGCAGGTATATACGCAAGATTTATTAAAAGCAATTCCTGGGCAGAAGTAGTTTTGGTTGTTGCAGTTACAAAGTTTATAGATTAAGTATTTAGGATAAAAAATGGCGTTAGATTTAGAAGATCAAGAACAGTTAGATGAATTTAAAGTATGGTGGAACAAATATGGGAAGCTGACTATTAATTTAGTGTTGCTAATGGTAGTTGCCTATGCTTCTTGGCAAGCCTACCAGTATTTTCAGCATAAAAAAGCGGTTGAAGCCTCAGATATATATCAAGGGTTGGTGCAGTTAGATCCCGCTAAGATTGATTTAGTTAAAGTCGAAGCCGCTAAATTGATGGATGGCTATTCCGCCACACCTTATGCTGGTCGTGCTGCTGTGTTTTTAGCAAAAAGCAATTTTGCAGCGGAAGATGCTAAAAGTGCAAAATCTCAACTTGAATGGGCAGTCGCTAATGCAGAGGAAAGCGCAGTGAAGGCGATTGCAAGTTTACAATTGGCCACATTATTGCTGGATGAAAAAGACTATGCCGGTGCCGAGAAGGTGTTGGCGGCTGATATTGACAAAGGCTTTGCTGGGTTAAAAGATGGCCTACTAGGTGATGTTTTTGTGGCTCAGGGAAAAATAACAAAAGCGAAAGAATCTTATGAACGTGCATTGACAAATTTAGATGGTGATGGCCGTTTAAGCTTGTTTACGCAACAAAAACTTGATTCACTCGGCAGTTAATAGCGTGGTCAGATGATGAGTCAGCGATTATTAAAAGCGTGTTTTTTTGTATCGGTGTTATTGCTAGTGGGCTGTAGCACGTTAACCGAACTTAGATTAGATTTGGCAGATAAGCTGTTTGGACGTGAACCACCAAACGCACCAGCGGAACTAAAAGAATTTAAGCCTAGTCGTCAGGCTAGCATCGATTGGTCTAATCAATTGGGTAAAACAGGTAATTATGACTTGAGCCCAGTACTGGAGGCAGGTTTTGTTTATGCGGCTGATGCAACAGGCGACTTGACAAAATTAGATGTTGAGACCGGAAGTCGTTCATGGCTGGTTAATGTAGAAGAATCTATTAGTGGGGGTGTTGGCACTGGTGGTGGTTTAGTTTTGGTTGGTACAAACCGAGGCAATGTACTCGCCTATGATGTCAATGGGAAGCTTCTTTGGACATCACAACTTTCAAGTGAAATTTTAAGTGCACCACAATATTTTGATGGTTTGGTCATTGTGCGTTCTGGAGACAACCATATATACGGATTAGATGCTGCAGATGGAACTCGAAAATGGGTTTACGTACGCAAAGTACCCGCATTAAGTCTGAGAAGTAGCGCAGGTATCGTTGTTAACAAAGGGACTGTCTATGCTGGGTTCTCAGGTGGGAAAATGGCGGCCATACGCGCTGATAACGGAAGGCTATTATGGGAGACAACAGTTGCTATCCCTAAGGGTGTGACTGAAATTGAGCGTATCGCAGACATTACGAGCCTTCCTGTGGTGGCTGGACCTGTTGTTTATGCCGTTGCTTATCAAGGTCGTATTGCTGCTGTAGATAGAGTCAATGGTAAAGTCTTATGGAATAGACAGATTTCTAGTTACACCGGTATGAGCTTTGATAATGAAAAGCTGTTTGTCTCTCATGCTTTAGGTTCAATATATTCATTGGATTACGCAACAGGTAGAACATTTTGGCGTCAAGGCGATTTGTTAAATAGACGCCTGACGTCGCCATTATCTATAGGCGACATGATTGTAGTCGGGGACTTGGAAGGGTACTTGCATTTTTTAAATCGTGATGATGGCAAGTTTGTCACGCGCATCAAAATAGATGGCAATGCTGTGATGTCACTCATTGCCGGACAATCTTCTTCACAAGTTATCGCTGCCACACGTGACGGTGGTTTGTACGCGGTGACAGTTCAATAGATTTAATCATTTTTTATGTTACCGACCATTGTACTTGTAGGCCGACCCAATGTCGGCAAATCGACTTTATTTAACCGTTTAACTAAGAGTCGAGATGCTTTGGTTGCTGACTTGCCAGGGCTAACACGTGACCGGCATTATGGCCGTGGTGTGGGTGCCAGCCAGCCTTACTTGGTCATAGATACAGGTGGCTTTGAACCTAAAGCTGACAAAGGTATTCTAAAGGAAATGGCACGTCAAACCTTATTGGCGATTGATGAAGCTGACTTGGTTATCTTTATCGTTGATGGCCGTGCTGGGCTAACACCACAAGAATATACGATTGCAGATATTTTAAGAAAATCACAGCGTCAGGTGCTGTTGGTGGTTAACAAGACAGAAGGTATGCAAAAGGCGGTTGTGAGTGCAGATTTTTATGCTTTAGGTATTGGTGACCCTTTGTCGATTTCTTCTGCCCATGGTGAAGGGGTTAAAGACTTAATGGAGTTAGCTTTAGAGACTTTCCCCAGTCCAGAGCCTGATGATGCCAAATCGAAAGACAAAAACCCTAAAATCGCTATTGTTGGTCGTCCCAATGTGGGTAAATCGACTTTAGTCAATGCGTTGCTTGGTGAAGATCGTATGATCGCATTTGATGAAGCAGGCACGACACGAGACTCCATCTATGCAGAGTTAGAAAGAAACGGCAAAAAATATACAATTATTGATACCGCAGGCGTTCGCAAGCGTGGGCGCGTGTTTGAGTCTGTTGAAAAGTTTTCAGTGGTTAAAACCATGCAAGCCATTGAAGATGCCAATGTGGCGATTCTAGTTGTGGATGCACAAGAAGGCATTACCGAGCAAGATGCGCATGTTGCTGCCTATATACTGGACGCAGGCCGTGCGCTAGTCGTCGCCGTTAATAAATGGGATGGTCTAAAAGAGGATGAGCGAGATTGGATTAAAAAAGAAATTGATCGCAAGCTGATGTTTTTAGATTTTGCCAAATTTCATTATATTTCTGCTTTACGCAAAAAAGGCTTACCAGAGCTGTTTGCTTCGGTAGACGGTGCTTTTAAAGCGGCTTTTACCGATTTGCCAACACCGCAGCTAACTAGAGTGCTAACTGATGCCGTCGCACAACATCAGCCACCAATTAGCAAAGGGATCAGGCCTAAGCTACGGTATGCCCACCAAGGTGGGGTGAATCCACCTATTGTCGTTGTTCATGGCAGCCATATTGCTGGTGTTAAAGATAGTTATAAACGTTTCTTAGAAGGCGTGTTCCGTAAAACATTCCAGCTTGTAGGTACACCATTAAGAGTACAATTCAGACAAGGTGATAACCCCTATGCAAGAGCTATCGAAAAACGTAAATCAGGCGAAGGGCTAGTCACAATGCGCCGTCGTAAAACGGCTAGGCGTGATGATTTAAAGAAAAAAAAGAACGAAGAGAAAAAGAGACGATAAGAGCTAGAGGCGCTTTACTAACGCCATAAATGAGGATAGTCTATCATTCATCATCTAAGTTTTTACTCATGGGAGTTAGGTATGGATCAACAAAGACAAGAAAAAGCAATTAGTGCCTATGTCAATTTTTTAGAAGCAAAATCAGTCGATGTGCCCGCTATTGAATTGCGTACTAAATTTGTAAAAAAGCTGATTGTTTTGCTAGATGATCAGTTTAACAGAGAAGGTTATGGCAAGGCGCTACAGTCTATTCTTAAAATTGAAGAAAATATTGAACGTCAGCAGCAAATGAATTTTGCACGGGAGTTCTACCCTTTCTGGATTGGAGATATAAAATCTATCGCAAGAACCAGTGAAAGCTATGGTTTTGATTTAAGTTCGACAAAATTTAAAGCTTTACCAGCATCCCTAGAATGGCCTGCTATCGATAAATTAAGTGCTGAATCATTAGATGAACAAGAAAGTAAGTTGTTAAGAGACTATTCGTTAAATTTGCAGCAACAAAATTTGATGGAAGATGCTATTCAAGCAAAAATAAAATTAGCAAAAATAGTGCTACTACGTTTGCGTGATATCCCAATCAAAAACAATGTGGCTTATCGTATGGCGGTGGATGTAACATTACCATTGTTTAATTTAGAAGACATCAAGCAACGTTTTTTAGAGGCCGTCCGTGAATTTTTCTACATCTGGATAGAAAAAGCAGATCCTACATACTCAGCGAAGCATTAAGTTTTTATAATTTTTCCCAGAACTTCCACCAAGCGCGCTCATCTTCAGTGATTTTTCCAGTAATCATCGGATTTTCTGGATAGTTGGTTTTGAGTATCCGTAGACTATCATCCTTCAAGTCTGTTAAATCCATATGGTCATAGGCGCTTACCAGTGTCACCAATGCATCTTCAACTGCATTTGATTTAGGAAAGTACTCTAAAACATATTTTGCGCGGTTAGCCGCGGCTAAATATGCTTTGCGATTCATATAGTATCGAGCAACATGCATTTCATGTTGGGCTAAGGTGTTGACTAGGTAGACCATGCGCTGAGTTGCATCTTTTACATACCTGCTTTTAGGGTAGCGCTCAACGAGTTCTTTTAATGCGGCAAAAGATAATTTGAGCGCATTGGGATCTCTGTCATTAATATGTTGTTTGGTAAATTTCTCAAAGGCGCCGCGCTCATTAAAGGTAGCTAACCCTTTTAGGTAGTAGGCATAATCTACATTTCTATGGTTAGGATGCAGTTTAATAAAACGTTCTGCAGCTGCTATAGTAGATACAGGGTCATCTTTTTTAAAGTGCGCGTAAATGATTTCTAATTGCGCTTGCGTCGCATATTTCCCATGCGGAAAGCGAGACTCTAGTATTTGGAAGTAGCGTAAAGCCTCATCATAGTTGTTGTCAGACATTCTGAGTGCACCTTCTTCATAGATGCGCTTGGCTTGCCAGCCTTTGGTATCATCAAGTTCAGTGGGGTCACCAAAGATTGCACAGCCACTTAAGATGCTTGTTAAAAATAAAGCTAAAAATAAAGCTTGAATAAGCGGTAGAATATGTTTCACAAGAAAACCTGCTAAATAATAGTTGCACTATTATAACTTAAGCGTAATTAATTCAGCATCTCAAAATGACACAAAATACAACTAAAACAATCATTATCCCCGCAGATTTAGGTGGTAAACGCCTAGATTTGGCTTTACAGAAAATGTTTCCTGAGCATTCAAGAAGCCGTTTGCAAGCCTGGATTAAAGGTGGGCTAGTTAAGTTAGATGGTGTTGATACAACTGCCAAGATGAAAGTATGGGGTGGCGAGCAGGTGGAGATGAGCCCACCACCAAACTTGCAAGAGAACGCTTTTAAACCTGAAAATATCCCTTTAGAAATAATTTATCAAGATGATGCATTGCTCATTATTAATAAGCCAGCTGGCTTGGTGGTGCATCCTGCCGCGGGTAATTGGGGGGGGACGCTACTGAATGCCTTATTGTTCCATTTTCCAGCGCTGTCAGATATCCCACGCTGTGGCATTGTGCACCGGCTAGATAAAGACACCAGCGGCTTGCTTGTTGTCGCAAAAACACTAGAAGCGCAAACAAGTTTAGTGCGTCAACTACAGGCGCGGACGGTTAAGCGTGAGTATCGCACCATCGTTTGGGGCCAAGTTTGGCGTAATGGAAAGGTTGAGCAACTGATTGGACGACATCCATATGCAAGAACCAAAATGGCAGTGACACGGACAGGGAAACCTGCGGTTACACACTACGAAGTGTTGGAGCGTTTTGGCACGCATACCTATATACGGTGTTATTTAGAAACGGGTCGTACGCATCAAATTCGTGTGCATATGCAGTATATCAAAGCGCCGATGGTGGGCGATCCTACGTATGGTGTAGGTAATATTATTCCGCATAAGTTGATGACGGAAGTATTAAGAGACGTAGTATTAGGCTTTAAGCGTCAAGCGTTGCATGCTATTAAACTCGGCCTAATACACCCTGTGACAAATGAATTTATGGAGTGGCAAATTGATTTAGCAGAAGATATGAAAGTGTTACTAGAAGCGATGCGCCATGAAGATGTACCAGGAAAAGCTAAAGCAGCATTTGATTTTCTAGTCGATGAAAATGGCTTGTATGTTGGCGATAATGATGAGGACTTGGATGATGATTTTGATGAAGAGGACTTGTTAGAAAATGGCTGAAGTCCTACAAACTTCTATTATTGAGCCGAATTGGCCAGCACCGAGTAACGTTCATGCAATACAGACGACACGTTTAGGCGGTGTCAGCCTTGCCCCTTACGACAGTTTTAATTTGGGTGCGCATGTTAATGATAACCCCAACCATGTGGCACATAACCGTCAATTGCTGAATGGCTTAGTGCCGACAGAACCTGTTTGGCTAAACCAAGTGCATGGCGTGCATGTGATTGATGCAGGCGTAAGTAGTCATATTGAAAATGCCGATGCTAGCTTTACCACGGAAAATAATGTTGTATGTGTCACCATGACAGCAGATTGCTTACCCGTACTGCTAAGTGATAAAACAGGTACTGTTGTCGCGGCAATACACGCTGGCTGGCGCAGTTTGTGTGACGGCGTCATCGAGAAGACAATCAATGCTATGCCAGTAGACTCGAATCAATTAGTCGCGTGGCTGGGCCCAGCTATCGGACCTGATGCATTTGAAGTAGGTGCAGAAGTACGACTGCAATTTATTGAAAAAGATGAGCAAGCAGAATATGCATTCAAACCATCGGGAGAGCAATGGCTCGGCAATTTGTACTTGCTCGCTAAGCAACGATTGCAATCATTAGGTGTGAAAGATGTGTACGGTGAAACCTTATGTACCTATGCAAACCCTGACCGTTTCTTTTCTTTTAGGCGCGATGGTGATGCTGGCCGTATGGCGACCATGATATGGTTAACGGACTGATTCCTATATAATGCGCGCTCACTTGAATAATGGAATACGATGACCTTGATTGAGATGTCACCACTAGCTTGGATTGTTGTCACCAGTTTGTTAGGCGGTTTGTTGAGCGTACTTATCGCAGCCGTATTTGCACTGAATGCGCAACGTAAATGGGTGCCTCTACTGGTTAGTTACGCAATAGGGGCTTTGTTAGGTGCGGTATTTTTAGAATTATTACCGCATGCGTTTAAAGCGGCAACCAATGTTGAGGCCATGACAGGCACGATTCTATTTGGCATCTTATTGTTTTTTACGCTAGAAAAGTTAGTGTTATGGCGACATTGTCATGGTGACCATTGTGAAGCGCATGCATTACACGATGAGGCACATTGTCCGGATAACGCAGCATCAACGCCTGCTGCTGAAAATGTTAAATTTAACCCAGGGACTAAATCAGCCGCTGGCATCATGACAGTTAGCCATCATCATGAACATGATGATGGCCGCAGTGGAATGATGATTATTATCGGTGACACCATACATAACTTTGTAGATGGCATCTTAATTGCGGCAGCTTTTTTGGTGGATATTCAATTAGGATTAGTCACCGCTTTGGCCATTATTGCACACGAAATCCCACAAGAAATTGGTGATTTTTTAATTCTATTGCATTCGGGCTACAGCAAGAAAAAAGCTTTGTTCTTTAATATGTTTTCAAGTTTCGCTACGATGGTGGGTGGTTTGCTGGCTTATTTCTTTTTGCAGACAATGGAAGCTAGCATTCCATACATCTTGGCATTAGCTGTTTCCAGCATGCTGTATGTTGCCGTGGCTGATTTAATCCCTGGTCTCCATAAGCGTACAAAAATGAAAGACACTGTACAGCAAATTGCACTTATTTTATTAGGCGTGATGTCTATATTTATTGCCAAGTTCTGGTTGGAAGGTTAAACATCGATGAGTAGCGCTCCTAAGGTTGGTTTTGTATCACTCGGGTGCCCCAAAGCGGGCTCAGATTCTGAGCTTATTCTCACGCAATTGCGTGCTGAAGGCTATGAGATTAGCAATAGTTACGATAACTCAGACTTGGTCGTCGTCAATACTTGTGGCTTTATAGATGATGCAGTGCAAGAGTCGCTAGATGCCATTGGCGAAGCTCTCGATAAAAATGGCAAAGTAATCGTTACAGGTTGTCTAGGGGCTAAGAAAGATGTTGTTGAAAATGCGCACCCTAGTGTGCTGGCTGTGACAGGCCCACATGCGCTAAAAGAAGTGATGGCACATATCCATACACAAATACCGATGCCGCATGACCCATTTGCAGATTTGGTTCCTAAGCAAGGTGTGCGTTTAACACCTAGCCACTATGCGTATTTAAAAATTGCAGAAGGCTGTAACCATCGCTGTAGCTTTTGTATTATCCCTAGTATGCGTGGTGATTTAGTCAGCCGTCCAATTGGTGACGTGATGAATGAGGCTGAGAATTTGATTAATGCTGGCGTGTCTGAAATCCTCGTGATTTCACAAGACACTTCTGCATACGGTGTCGACATGAAGTTCAGAAAAGGTTTTTGGAATGGGCGCCCCGTTCGAACACATATGACAGAGCTAAGTAAAGCGCTAGGTGAACTAGGCGTATGGATACGTTTGCATTATGTATACCCATATCCGCATGTGGATGATGTCATTCCATTGATGGCTGAGGGCGCAATATTGCCCTATCTTGATGTTCCTTTGCAGCATGCGAGCCAACGCATTCTAAAAGCAATGAAACGCCCAGCAAGCAGTGAGAATAACCTCGAACGGATTAAAGCGTGGCGTAAAATTTGTCCAGAGATCGCTATACGTTCTACCTTTATCACGGGTTTTCCAGGGGAGACGGAGGATGATTTTAAGATATTGCTCGATTTTTTAGAAGAAGCCCAGCTTGACAAAGTAGGGTGCTTTGCTTATTCGGCTGTAGATGGTGCGAAAGCAAACAATTTAGACGACCAAGTGCCAGAAGAAATCAAGCAGGCACGTTTAAGTCGTTTTATGGAAGTACAAGAACGTATTAGTGCTGCCAAGGCACAAACCAAAGTAGGTGGTATTCAAACAGTGCTGGTAGATGAAATAACAAAAGACGATGAAGATAGTTTCATTGGGATAGCGCGCACAAAAGCCGATGCGCCAGACATTGATGGGGTCGTTTACTTACAAGATGCAGAAGGACTTAATCCTGGTGATTTTGTAGACGTGAAGATAATAGGTGCCGATGGTCACGATTTGATCGGCGGCCCACCGCAGGATTAACCGCTAGCTAAATAAATCCGGTAATACTGGTCCAGGACGCTCACTATCTGCACGTGCTTCTAAAAAATCTAATGTATAAGGGCAGCGTGTAGGTTTTTGTGCTGCTTTACGGCGCTTTGATTTAGGCTTTTCCTTTGATAGTTCTATATAAGGTTTTTGACTAACACGCACATAGCCAGAGCTAGACAATTTTTGCGCAGTTGTTTCAAACAGGCTTAAAGGGTTGTCGATATTTTGTAATGTAATAATCATTTTTTTTACTTTAAGCACGTTGTACATAACAAGCTTGCTTGATGTTTGTTTGCCATAAACCTCACCAGTATATATATCCACGTTAGCCTCCTACCGCTCTATAGTCATTTGCATTAAAAAGTAAATTAAAAATCAATTGCTACTTTCACCCAGTCATCGTTTGACTCGATTGGATCATTAAATTCAAAGCGTTTTGTTTTTCCGCTGAAATCAATGGTGTATTCTGCATTCAGTTTAAAATTTATTTTTGGTACGATCATCGTAGCTTGTTCAGATACCCCAGGCTCTTTTGGTAAATAGATGCTAGGAAATGTGCTTGTATCTGCAGGCCGCTCAAGATTGTTTTGATTAGCGCTGGATAAACTGTCTACATAAGTGCTATTTTCTTGTATTGGTTTTAATTGCGCCCAAATGGCCAAATTGGAAATGATTTCAATGCCAACCTTTAATTGATTGCCTTGGGTTGCCTTTACGGCTTTAATAATACCGATACTGACTATAGTTGGATCATCATCAAATACCAATCCAATTAATTTTTTAGGGCGTGCTAAGGTGTTTGCGTATTTGTTAACACGTGCGCCTAAGCCATGTTTACTTTGGTCTGTAATAATCCATGTATCTAATGAACCGCTGTTAAGGGCCATGCCGTTGGGGTTGTTGAGTGTAGCGTGTCCCAAAATAGGATTGTCTAAGGAGCTGCCTTGTTTTGTTTGTGCTAAGCCATTATTGATTTGGTTAGCACGGAGCACTTGGTCGCAAATTTCAAATACACCTGCTTTCACTTTAGCTTCTCTAGAAGCTGCCTCACGACCCTCAGTGCGTCTTTGCCTAACATAATCTTCTTTTGTCCATTCTGCATGAAGTATAACCAGTGTCTCGTGTAGGACTTTTGGCCCATCAATTTTGGCTAAAATTAAACTGTCTGGAAATTCGCCACGTCCAGATACGGTAATGGCGATGGCTATTTGTTTTTCTAAATCGTCTAACTCCCAGTAGCGGCATTGATCGTTTGGTTCGAAGTTGCGCATCCGCTTGGCAGCAACATCTTGCTCTAGGTCGATGTAAAACAAATATTGTTCAGCGTTGTGCTGATTGCTGATATGTGCGTGTGCTAGCCAAGTACGCATAATTTTTGTAGCCACCTGTATATGCTGCTTTTCTAAGGCAGCACTCTGCAGTTGGCCGAACATGCAGATTTGTACCGTATGTGCAGATAATGTGGTTGCAGGGCTAAGTGGGAACAGCTCAATAGGCTGGTTTAATAAATTATGTCTAAAAGCAATCTTGTATAGTAAATAAATTTGCAACCACACCTTTGTCGGTGGGTTTTGTTGAATAAAAGCGCGCCATTTCAGCATTTCAAATGCGGCATTAAATGCGCGCGCCAATATTAACAATAGTTTTTCATCTTTAAGTTCGGAATTATCTGGATTAATAACGAGTTCAATAATTTTAAGGTGATAAATATATGACTGACGACAGTAGGTGTAACAAGTATCAGTAATACTGTTTTCGAGTTCAGGTTTTAGATTCGCTAGGTTCGAAAAGTCGCTTGATAGTTTCTCTAAGCGTAGTTGGTTAATTTCTTCAAGCTCGACAATTAAATCAATTTTTTGATTGATTGTGAGGCTGTCTGCATCTATTAGCAATGAGATTTGCTGTGTCGATAATTTGAGTGCAGCAATATCACCCATATCTGAAAGGTCAGATACCCACGAGATGAGTTTCTGTAACTCTTTCTCTGATTTGTTACCTAAAATTCGTTGCAAAAAACGATTCATCAATGCTGCCAGTAATTAAGTAAATTAAGTGCTTATTGAGTATATATCATAATATAAATTAATATACAACAATAAATCATTGAATACTAAACATATTTAACGCTTATATATGAAATTAGCCTAGCGATTACTATGGTGGTTGCTATAAGTGAAATGATGGGTTGCATGATAGAATTATCCTCTTTTAAAATTTGCACAATTAAATTATGACAGTCCGCACTCGCTTTGCCCCTAGTCCTACCGGGTTTTTACATATAGGCGGTGCCAGAACGGCACTTTTTTCTTGGGCTTATGCCAAGAAGCACGGTGGTAAGTTTGTTTTGCGTGTGGAAGATACTGATTTGGCACGTAGTACGCCAGAAGCCGTTCAGGCTATATTAGACGGAATGGACTGGCTGGGTTTAACCTATGATGAAGGCCCGTTATATCAAATGCAGCGAATGGAACATTATCAAAAGCGTCTAGATCAGTTGCTTGAGTCGGGTCATGCTTATTATTGTTACAGTAGCAAAGATGAATTAGATGTTTTGCGTGAGCAGCAGAAACAACAAGGCGTGAAGCCGCGCTACGATGGGAAATGGCGCCCAGAGGAAGGCAAAACATTACCAGAAGTGCCTGCAGATACTAAGCCAGTCGTTCGCTTCAAGAATCCGCAAGGCGGCGTTGTGTCTTGGCATGATATGGTGAAAGGAAAAATTGAAATCGCCAATACGGAATTAGATGATGTCATTATCGCTCGTAGCGATGGCACGCCCACCTATAATTTTTGCGTTGTTGTCGATGATACGGAAATGGGGATTTCTCAAGTGATACGAGGAGATGACCACGTCAACAATACACCAAGACAAATTAATATGATTAATGCGCTTGGTGCTACAGTGCCGCAATATGCCCATCTCTCGATGATCTTAGGTGCCGATGGCCAGAAACTATCAAAACGCCATGGTGCAGTTAGTGTGATGCAATATCACGAAGATGGATATTTGCCAGAAGCGATATTAAATTATTTAGCGAGGCTAGGTTGGAGTCATGGCGATGATGAAGTCTTTGATATGCAGCAGTTTTGTGAGTGGTTTGATTTGGATCACATCACACCTTCAGCGGCACAATTTAATACGGAAAAGCTTAACTGGTTGAATGCACACTACATCAAGACTATCGATATTGATGTATTGTCAGCAGATATTACGCAGAGACTCGATAAACTAGGGGTATCAGCAAAAATGGAGCCACCCATTAAGCGCGTGCTTGAACTTTACAGGGAGCGTGCAAGCAATTTGAATCAGCTCGCATCCGACATTGCTTATTTTTATGTTAGACCAGAAGCCCATAGTGACGATGTAGAAAAACATATCACGTCAGAAATTAAGCCGGTGATGCAAAAGATGTTAGAAACGTTAAAAAATACAGTTTGGGAATTGGAAGCTATTCATCATGTAGTTAGTAGTACGGTGAAGGAAAATTCACTTAAATTTCCGAAAGTAGCCATGCCGCTGCGCGTGATGTTGGTGGGGATTGCGCAGTCTCCAAGTGTTGATGAAGTGATGGCCATTCTTGGTAAGGAAGAAGTACTTCAGAGAATTGAATCGTATTTAAAATAAAAAACATTTTTTTGCTCTTGAAATTCGAACAAAAAAGCGCAATGATAGTCCTAGCATCACGGATAATTCATAAAAAGAGCTATCTCCATAATTATTAAAACTAGAAGGAGTAAAGAATGACTAACAAAGGCCAAACATTGCAAGACCCTTTTTTAAATGCACTTAGAAAAGAGCATGTACAAGTTTCAATCTATTTAGTGAATGGCATTAAGTTGCAGGGGCAAGTGGATTCGTTCGATCAGTACGTTATTTTATTAAAAAACACAGTGACACAAATGGTGTATAAACATGCAATCTCTACTATTGTGCCTGCGAGAGCTGTTGCGATGGCGGCACCCGATCAGGAAGAAGATTAATTTGAATACGAAACTAACGCTAGTGTTAATCCATGCAAGATAGGCCGGCAATTACCGATGCTGTCATATTGGTCAGTATCGATTTTAACGAGCCTGATTACGAAGAAAGCTTGTTTGAGCTAAGACAGCTAGTGATGACTGCAGGCCTCAAGGTTGCTGGTACGGTAGAAGCAAAAAGACGTGCACCAGACGCAAAGCTTTTTATAGGGTCAGGTAAGGCAGAAGATTTGAAAGCAATGTTGGAATCTAGTGAGACAAAGTTAGTTGCTTTTAACCATGATTTAAGTCCATCACAGCAGCGTAACCTTGAGCGTTTCTTGGAAGCGCGTGTTGTTGATAGGACAGGCTTAATTCTTGATATTTTTGCGCAGCGCGCACAAAGCCACGAAGGTAAGCTACAGGTCGAGCTTGCGCAGTTAGAGCATCTCTCCACAAGGTTGGTACGAGGTTGGAGCCATCTTGAGCGACAAAAAGGTGGTATTGGTGTGCGTGGCGGGCCTGGTGAGACGCAGCTGGAGTTGGATAGGCGCATGTTGCGAGTACGCATTAAACAGTTGCGTGAAAAGCTGGCTAAACTTAAGGCGCAACGTGGTATGCAACGTCGTGCACGCAAGCGCTCAAACCTGATGGCTGTTTCTCTGGTTGGTTATACCAATGCGGGGAAATCCACATTATTTAATCGTTTAACGCGATCAGACATTTATGCAGCGGATCAGCTATTCGCTACCTTGGATACAACATCACGCAAGATGCACCTGCCCGAACTGGATGGCTATGGATCAGTGCCGGTTGTGCTGTCTGATACGGTAGGCTTCATTAAACATTTGCCTACCACGTTGATAGAGGCGTTTGGCGCAACTTTAGAAGAGGCCGTACAAGCGGATTTGCTCTTTCATGTGGTCGATATGGCCAGTACGAATCGTGAAGCACAAATCACGCAAGTGAATAAAGTGTTGACGGATATAGGCGCGGAAAAAGTACCACAAATACTAATATTGAACCAAATAGATAGAATGGACTGCGAGGCAGGCTTTGATCGTGATGAATATGGTAAAATTGTACGTATCCGTGCATCAGCTAAGACAGGTGAGGGTTTAGACCATGTTCGATTAGCCTTGCAAGAGCATCACCAGCATTTGAAGAAATCAAGCACAGAGAAAAGTGCTTACGCCTAGGATTAGACATGTTTGAAATTTAAACTATTATTATGAAGTTTTGGAGTTAATAAAAATGAAATTACCCGCTTGGGCACAACGCAATAACGAAGGACCGCCAGACTTAGATGAAGTCTTTCGTGATTTAAATCAAAAGATTAACAAGCTTTTTGGTAAAAAAGGTGGGAATGGAAGCAACCCGCCACCAGCTAATAGTGCGCCAGTTAATTTCCCTGTCGTGCCGGTTCTAATGTTAATAGCCGCCATATGGATGGCAACCGGTTTTTATATAGTGGATCAAGGGTCTTTGGGTGTGAAGCAAAGATTTGGTGCGTATATTGAGACAACTGAGCCAGGCCCACGCTGGCATTGGCCTTTCCCTATTGAGAAAGTTACTGTCGTCAATATGAAACAAGTGCGTCGTTTAGAAGTTGGCTATAGAAGTGGTGCCAATGGATCTAAAACAAAAGTTCCACAAGAAGCGTTGATGCTGACAGAAGATGAAAATATTATCGATTTGCAATTTGCCGTGCAATACAACTTGAAAAATGCGAAAGATTATATATTTAATAACCGGTCTACTGATGAGGCTGTCATGTCCGCAGCTGAAACAGCGATTCGCGAAGTGGTCGGTAAGAATAAGTTAGATGACCTGCTACAAAGAGGTCTACAAGATACATCAACGCAAATGCAAGCGTTATTAGATTACTACAAAACGGGCGTGAATATTACAAGTGTTTCTTTACAGACCGCGTTGCCACCAGAGCAAGTGCAAGAGGCTTTTGAAGACGTTAACCGGGCAAACCAAGATTACCAACGTCAAATAAATGAAGGGCAAGCTTATGCAAACGGGGTGATCCCCAAAGCACGAGGTAGTGCAGCACGCTTAATTGCAGAAGCAGATGGCTATAAATTGAAAGTAGAAAATGAAGCAAAAGGTAATGCTAACCGTTTTGAAAAAATATATGCGGAATACATTAAAGCGCCAGTCGTAACACGTCAGCGCTTATTTATTGAAGCGCAAGAGCAGATATTGTCTAATGTCAGCAAGGTGATTGTTGACCAAAAAGAAGGCAGCAGTTTGCTTTATCTGCCGTTAGATAAGTTGATGCAAGCGTCCGGTGCTCAGTCATCTAGTAATAATACGAGCCAATCTTCAGCGAGCACTGCTAGCAAAAGTATGGAAACAATAAATGCTGAACGAGAGCTGCGACGCAGCCGTGAAAGAGGAGGTAATTAAGATGAAAAACCTAGGTTTTGTTTTAGTGAGTGGTTTTGTTCTGCTTATATTGCTGAGTATGACACTGTTTACAGTCGATCAACGTGAATTTGCATTGGTTTTTAGGCTGGGCCAAATCACGCAAGTTCAAAAAGAACCAGGGCTCTATTTTAAGCTGCCATTTGTCGAAAACGTCAGGTACTTTGATAAGCGTATTGTGACTTTAGACGGTGAAGCACCAGCTAAATTCATTACCAGCGAAAACAAATATATGTTGGTCGATTCTTTTGTGAAATGGCGGATTATAGACCCAGTTAAATACTATGTTTCTTTCAAAGAAGGCGGCGAATTAGCAGCTGAAGATAGATTAGCTAAAGTGATCAATGCTGGTTTGCGGACTGAGTTTGGTATACGTACCGTGCATGACGTGATCGCTGGTGAGCGTACCGCTATTATGGATACCTTACGTAGTAAAGCCAATAAAGAGGCAAGCCAAATTGGAATCGAAGTGGTTGATGTGCGACTTAAGCGTGTGGATTACTCAGAGGAAATTAGCAAGTCTGTTTTTGATCGTATGATTTCTGAGCGTAAAAGAATTGCGCAGCAGCTACGTTCAGAAGGTGCAGCAGCATCAGAGAAGATTCGTGCCGATGCCGATAAGCAAAGAGAAGTCATCATTGCCGAAGCCTTCCGAGACGCACAAAAAACTAAAGGTACAGGCGATGCGATCGCGACAGAAATTTACGCATTAGCCTACGGCAAAAGCCCAGAATTCTATGCTTTTTATCGCAGTACAGAAGCCTATAAGAACAGTTTGAAAAACAGATCTGATGTGATGGTTTTAGATCCTGCTTCTGATTTCTTTAAATATCTACGCTCGGCAGATGGCAGTAAATAACGGTTTATGAAATCAACATTGCTTGCAGCGCTAGGGCTGATGTTAATTGTTGAAGGCTTATTACCATTTGCGGCACCACGGGCTTGGCGTGAAACTTTTAGAAGAATGATTGCACTGAAAGATGGTCAGCTACGCTTCGTAGGGTTAATCTCTATTGCTGGTGGGTTGTTGCTGCTATTTTTAAATCGTTAATTTAGCCGATTTAGCGATGAGCCGTTTACCCTGTTTGCCAGTATAATAGCGCTATGCGAAATTGGTTACTCCCGGAATTTATTGAAGATGTGATGCCTGCCGAAGCGGCTCGCATTGAATCTTTACGCCGTCAGCTATTGGACCTATTTAAAGTTAACGGCTATCAGTATGTGATTCCACCAACATTGGAGTATGTCGAATCCTTGCTCACTGGTACAGGGCGCGATTTAGATATTGCAACTTTTAAAGTGGTGGATCAACTGACTGGACGTTTGATGGGTTTGCGTGCAGATACAACCCCACAAGCAGCGCGTATTGATGCCCACATGTTAAATCACGAAGGGGTATCACGCTTATGCTATGCGGGCACAGTACTGCGCACTAGCCCTAGAGGGCTAGCCCGCACCCGTGAGCCACTGCAGATAGGTGCAGAGTTATTTGGTCATGCAGGTGTTGAAAGTGATATTGAAATTCAACGTTTAATGGTTAAAGCATTGAAGATGATGGGCTTGAAGGATTTGCATATCGATTTTAGTCACGTTGGTATTTTTGAAAGCTTGATCGAAGCTGGCAATATTAGCCAAGCGTTAGAGAATGAGCTGTATGCAGCATTGTTGAGTAAAGATAAAACGTTGCTTGCTACGTTAACAAAAGACTTAGATGTCACCATTAGGCAAGCGTTAATTAGTCTGACCGACTTAAATGGTGATTTGAGTATTCTAAAACAAGCAGAGACTAAGCTGCCTAAACTGCCGTTGATTACTAAAGCGCTGGACGATTTAAGGATTGTGGCTGATAACCTTGGTGACTTAGGTTCGCAGATTGGTGGTTTGCAGATTGGTTTCGATTTGAGTGAGCTACGCGGTTACCACTATCACAGTGGTGTCGTATTTGCAGCTTATGCGCAAAGCTATGCAGGGCCATTAGCTTTAGGCGGTCGCTACGATGAGGTGGGTATTGCTTTTGGGCGTGCACGTCCAGCAACTGGCTTTAGTTTAGATTTGCGCGGTGTCGTCACTGCCTTAGATTCAGCAGTTATCACTAAGGGTATATTGGCACCGGTTAGCGATGATACTGATTTACAAGAGAAAATTGAAGCACTACGTAAAGAGGGTCAAATAGTGATACAAGCGTTGCCTAATGATCAGACCAGCTATGAAGAGCTGAATTGTGACCAAGAACTGAAACATCAAAATGGTGAATGGCAAGTCGTGGCATTAGCAAAATAACTTTTAATTAAATAGTAGATTATGGCAAAAAATACAGGAAAAAATGTCGTCGTTATTGGTACACAGTGGGGCGATGAAGGTAAAGGAAAAATTGTTGACTGGTTAACGGATCATGCGCAAGGCGTCGTGCGTTTTCAAGGTGGACATAATGCTGGGCATACATTAGTAGTCGGTCAAGGTGGTGCGCAACAGGTTTACAAACTAAACCTTGTGCCTTCAGGTATTGTGAGAGATGGCGTTAATTGCTATATCGGTAATGGTGTCGTGCTGGATGCAGGGCACTTGCTTTCTGAAATTGGAACATTGGAAAAAGCTGGGCTAGACGTCAGAAGTCGTCTTAAAATCAGTCCAGGCTGCCCACTCATTTTAAAGCATCATGTGGCTGTTGATATGGCGCGCGAAGCTAAACGCAGCACTGAAAAGAAAATTGGTACAACGGGGAAGGGTATCGGCCCCACCTATGAGGATAAAGTAGCGCGCCGTGCACTGCGTGTTTATGATTTGTTTTACCCAGAGCGTTTTGCCGAGAAGTTAGCTGAAGTGATGGATTATCATAACTATGTGTTAACGAATTATCTAGGTGCTTCAGCAGTGGATTTTCAGCAGCAACTGGACGAAAGCATGCAACATGCCACTGCATTGAAGCCAATGGTCACGGATGTTTCTGATGCGTTGTATAGTGCTTATAATCGAGGTGATTGCCTATTATTTGAGGGAGCGCAAGGGACCTTGTTAGATATTGATCATGGCACCTATCCTTACGTAACCTCTAGTAACTGTATCGCAGGCCAAGCCTCAGCTGGTACAGGCGTTGGTGCCAGCATGTTGCACTATGTTTTGGGTATTACTAAAGCTTATACGACACGCGTAGGCGGCGGCCCATTTCCTAGTGAGCTAGATATTGAAACAGCAGGTTCGCCTGGCGAACAGATGTCTGTTAAAGGTCAAGAGTTTGGTACTGTGACTAAGCGCAAACGTCGCTGTGGCTGGTTTGATGCTGCAGCCTTGCGCCGTTCTGCCATGATTAATGGTTTGACTGGCTTGTGTATTACTAAGCTTGACATCATGGATGGTATAGAAAATATTAACATTTGTGTTGGGTATGAGCTAGATGGTAAAAAGATAGATTTGTTACCAGTTGGTGCGGATGATGTTGAAGGGTGCAAGCCTATCTATGAAACAGTGCCAGGATGGACAGAGAACACTTTTGGCGTTAAAACTTGGGATGGTTTGCCTGTAAACGCACAAAATTATTTGAAACGTTTAGAAATTGTGTGTGGTGTGCCTATTGCGATTGTCTCTACAGGCCCAGAACGTGACGAGACAATTGTGATAGATCACCCGTTTGACTGATAAGTAGGTGTTCATAGGAAAAGGTCGCTATGCGGCAACCTTTTTTAATTTGCTTATCAGCTATTCGTATTCACAGCTATTTGACGGTAAATTTCTAATGCATTTATTTTGATTAAATTGTCAATTTAAGCCATACCAACCTATCAATAGCCATTGAACCAACAGTGTTACAGCCGGCAACTGTTTGTGTAACTGGATGTTTCTTCATGAAGAAACACATCAAAAAGCCTCTTAGCTTGTGCTCTTGATTCCTCAGCTTACGCTATACAGACTACAAAATTTGTGGTGATTCTGGTGTGGCAATAATGGCCTCCATATGGCTAATGAATTTTTCTGAAGTAAACTCTCTGAGAAATGCTTCGCGCGCATTATTCACGATTTCAATCCTCTTTCCCTTATTGTTGATGTAATATTCACATTTTTCAGCTAGGTCTGACAAATCTAATTTAACAGGTATATATGTTTCATAAGGAACAAAGATATTCGGGAAAATATCTAGGTGACTGATATCGGGTTGAATTAACAAGCTTCTATGAGCTATTGCTTCAAATGATCGCATTGTCATCTCCCCCCAACCCAATGGTGAAAAAGCTACTTTAGATGCCTTTAGCCGTTTAACATATTGTCTCCTTGATATTCTAGGCTCTCCGTCATATTCAGCTTCGACAGAGATATTATAATTGCTCAGCTTTTTCATTTGTTCAATTGCGAGCAACCTGTGTTTTCCATACCACTCAAGCTTCCCTCGTTTACCAACGGACATGTGACAAAAAAGACCGACATTATTTCTTCTCATTCCAAGTAGAAAGTTATTTATTGGAGACCTTATTTTTGGAATGATATAAGGGTCAATTATAAAGTTGCCTGAAACAATTTTATGCTGTTGTCCTTTTTTAATAGTGGATTTTACTGACCAACCCTCAGCTAGAGACATACCGACCTCATCTATTAATTTATCGTTGAGGTAAACCCCAGTTTTGTAATCTTTCAAATATAAACTTTTATCTGATAGCGTTTCATATTTAACCATTGCATTAAGGTATGGAAGCGATTCAAAGAAAAAACTACTAGTTTGATCCCATGGGTCGATCATAATTAATTTTGAATCATGGTACTTCTCTCTCAAACTCTTGCTCAATTTGAGGACTTCCTCTTTGTTCTCGGGCCACCCAGGTCTAAAGAAAATAATATCAGCTTGATCAATTTGATCCGTCTCATTTTTAATATCTTCAACAGTCAAAGCTTGCTTCAAAATTACGTCATAACCGGCTTTTCGAAACTCTTTTTTGAATAATATAAAGGGGTGTATTTGCCAGTAACCCACATGGTCTGTTTCCATGACGATAGGCCCAATAACATATAAACTTTTCATTAACTATTCCTTACTATTCAAACGATTTCTAATAGCAAGGTCACTTGCTGCCTCTAAACTGGCAACATCATTAAGGTTGATGTATTCTCCTGTGATTTCGAAAGCGGCCACTGAATGACCATCTCGTATTTGGTCGTCAATGAAGTTTACAAACTCAATGCTAGGGCGACCTTTCTCATATTCTTTCTCGAGTATTCCTATGACGTCTGCAGATACAATAAAGTTAGCCATGCCTAATATGTCATTAGGTGTGTTTGTTGGGTTTTCTACAAGCCTAACTATACGGTCTCCATTGACTTCAACGGAGAAATTCTTTTTGATCAGTTCTGGGTTGTCTGTTTTCTTAACACCAACCACAGCAGAGTACTCTTCGTAAGGGAACTTAAGAAAGTCCGAATGGTTGCTACCTAAATAAAATTCGTCAGATAGCATGACGCACGCATGTCGCCCAGCTAAATACGGTTTTGCGAGAAGAACTGACCAAGCCCAGCCTTTATCAATGTGGTGGTTGTCAACGTACGTGATTTTTACGCCAAGACCTTCACCGCTACCGAATGTTTCACGGATTGTGTCACCCATGTACCCAAGCGTAATGATAATTTCTTTAATTCCAAAATCGTCACGCATCACGCGAATTAATCGTTCTATGTTTGATGCACCATCGATGGCAAAAAGCCCCTTGTGAATTTCATAAGTATATGGCCTTGCTCTAACACCACTTCCAGCGGCAGGTATAATGCCAAGTAAATCAGGTTTCATTACCTCAACTCCAATGTGTTAATGTCGACATTTGCGTAAAAAGTCTTGATGAGGGATTCTAAATGCTCAATCCCGGTGATAGTTTCGTGATTGCTCATCAGCATTCTGGAAAGTTCAATATTAATGATTTCCAGTTTTCCTCTCGTTATTTCGTTTTCGATTGTTCTTATCTCGGCAACGCCGGCAATCCCTAAGGTGCGCCTTGCTATAGAACAAGCACAAAAACCAACTGTATCCTGCATAATTTTTAACAAGTACTGTTTTTTATATTCATTAAGCGTAGCCTCTGTGACGAACTTTTCGACCAAATGGGCGGATTCTGGTGAGGCACTCCAGAGTTCCAAGAACCGCGTCTCGAATGTTTTCCATATACCAACTGCTTGACCAAGCAACCAGTCTTGATAGGAGCTATCTGAACTATGGTGGAAGTGAGACGTATAGCATAAAAGAAGGTTACCAATGATTTTGCCAACATCAAAACCAAATGGGCCAAAGAATGCGAACTCAGGATCAATGACGTAGGTTTCATTTTTGTTGGCCATCAGAGAGCCTGTATGGATATCACCGTGTAAAAGAGCATCAGTCTTTGTTAAAAACAACTCCTTAAACTTCAGCACATTTAGCTTAAAGTGGTCATCAATACGAATAGTCTCATTAGCGTAATTGTTGCTAATCTGGTTTAAGTAATTTGACTCATGTTCGATATAGGGAAATGTAAAGATAAAATCTTCCGTCAGTTTGCAAAGCTCTGAATTGAGCACGAACTGACTCATCAATTCACGACGTTCTGTACTCGGCATATATAAGCTGCTAGTTTTAAACAAAGATTCAGCAAGGAAATTGCCGACATGATGGCCGACATTCTCATACGTTTCGCCATCCATCATGCCGTATCGCACAACACGGTGTTGAGAAAGGTTTTCCATAACTAGCACACTCATTTCCTCATCGGAATAAAACACTTTAGGAATGTATTGAGGTGCAACCTTTTCGTAAATCTTTAATGCGCGTATTTCATATTTCATTCTGTCTCGTGAAAGTGGCCATGAATCCCCAGCCATTCTGAGGTATGGAACCGCTTGTTTTAGAATGACAGATTTTTCAGGTGCATTTTGGGAGGTAACTCTATAAACAAAGTTTAAATTACCATCACCTATTTCTTCAATGTTGATATCTGCAGTGTTGCCTAACACCTTAGTAACAGCTGGCAGACTGCCGAGGTAACTTGGAATGCTATCTGCTTTTAATATAAAGTATGTCAATCTAATTGCGCCTTAGTCCGCTTGTTTGACAAGCGCTTGTGCAAAATTCGGACTACCTGGATTGACGATTTGAACAATATCTAGCACATCATCATGCAAAATTTTATTCGACATACATACATCTGATTTTGTTAAATTCCAAGGCTCACCATTGAAGTCTGAAACACGACCACCAGACTCTTCCGCAATAACGGCTCCAGCAGCAATGTCCCATGGAGATATGTTTAGTGTGCAGAAAGCATCAACGCGGCCAGCAGCAACGTTGTAAGCCTCAATGGCCGCGGACCCCATTTTTCTAAAATCTTTAATTGAATCGTTTAATGCGTAGCTCATTATGGCAAAGCGGCGATTGTTTTTATCTCCACCAGGGCAGCCAACGATATATGCCTGTGAGATATCTTTTGTTTCTGATGCTTTAGCTGGTCTACCGTTTAGCGTACAGCCATGACCTTTGCGAGCGACAGATAGTTCTTCGAGAAGAGGGGCGAAAATAACGCCCGTGATCGGTTTGTTCTCGTATGCCAGGCAAACAGAGACGGCAAAGAAAGGGTTGTGATTGACATAATTAGAGCTACCGTCTAATGGGTCAATAACCCAAGTGTAAGGGCTTCCGTTATCAACACTATCACTTTCTTCTGTGAGCAAGTTATGATCAGGATGGCGTTCAGAGATTAAATCAATAATGATCTCATCTGCTTCGTTATCAAGAGAAGAGGTGATTTCTTTTGTAAGGCCACGGTTTGATACTGAAAGCGTATCATTTCCGTATACTTCAATATTATGCCGCTTGTATTTTCTTAAAAGGTGGTCGCCTGCGAGTACTGCCGCATCTACTGCTGTTTTAGTAAAAAAATCCATGGTTTTCCTAATGGTAAATATTTTGTAACTTGTCATTAAACTTTAAAGTAGCAACCATCATTTTCAGTATATAAAAAATCATTTACTCAACTTTAATTTTACACTTAACAATTAAATTAAGGTTGCTAGTATTGGAGACAGTGCTTTTGAAGTTAGATTAGGTTGCTATAGCTTGATATCTAAACTAAGCAATATTTGTGCCAATAAACCAATTTTTATGGTTATTATTATTCAATAACTTATTCTCTCTATTATTACCTAATTTTCCTTGAGTACCAATCTTATATTAACAAAGGCATATGTCAATGCATCCTTAATAGGGTGATTGTAGTTTTTTAGTACGAATTGATTTCTGTTGTGTGTTTGGATAGGCTAAACTGATGTTTTAGGTAAGATGTAATAAGGTTGAAGTTGGAAATGAGTAAGCGGTTAGCATGGGCAATTACTGGGTCTGGGCATTATTTGCGAGAGACATTGCAAGTTTTAGCTACTATTAAAAATGTGGATATTTTTTTGAGTAAAGCCGCCGCTGAAATTATCAGGCAATATGGTTTTCAACCGCAGCTAGAGGCAATGGGTCATCGTGTTTTTCAAGATAAAACAGCGAGCAGCGTACCCGTTGAGTTTTTTTATGAGGGTAAATACTGCGCATTAGTTGTTGCACCAGCCACCTCGAATACCATCGCAAAAATGGCATATGGCTTTTCTGATAGCTTGGTGACTAATTTATATGCGCAGGCAGGCAAGACACGTGTGCCTAGTATTGTATTTGCTTGTGACACAGCCCCTGAGCTTGAATCAGAAGCGCCAAAAGACAATATTGTTAAGGTGTACCCACGCCAAGTTGATTTAGATAATGTGCAAAAGCTAGGACAATTTGAGGCGACAAAAGTTGTTGCTAGTATCGAAGACTTGCATGATGCAGTTAAAAATTTAAATGAGCATTGATTGAATGCGTAAAGAGAATTTACTTTTTGTCACAGGTAAGCTTGCTGAAAAAAGCTTAAATAAAGTGTTGAAAGGCATACAGGCTAACAATAAGACAGCCCCCTTTAAGTACCGCGTCGAGCAGGTTGGCGTTTCAGTTGCCGCCCTGATGACGCCAGAGTTGGTCGCTAGACGTTTAAAAGACACTGGCACAGCACAAAAAATGATATTGCCAGGGCTATGTCAAGGAGATTTAAGTTTGTTGCATCGCCAATATGGTATTCCAGTTGAACGTGGTCCTGATGATTTGAAAGATTTGCCACAATACTTTGGGCAACAAGGTGTAGCACCAGATTTGAGCCAGCATACTGTTGATATTTTTGCAGAGATTGTCGATGCGCCAGATTTAAGTCTAGATTCTATTTTATATAAAGCTGAGCAATACAGATTGCAAGGCGCGAATGTCATCGATTTAGGCTGTTTACCCGGAAAGCCATTCGAGCACCTTTCAGAGGCCATACAGATGCTTAAATCAAACGGCTTCAAGGTGAGCGTGGATTCTATGCAAATAGAGGAGCTATTGATGGCAGGCCAGTCAGGTGCAGACTATTTATTAAGCCTGACAGAAAAAACCTTATGGATAGCAGATGAGGTTGCCTCTACACCCATTTTAATTCCTGCCAAGCCTGGCAATATGGCCTCTTTGTATCGTGCTATAACGCATTGTTTAAGCAACAATAAGCCATTTATTGCAGATGCTATTTTAGATCCCATTCATTTTGGATTTACAGATTCAATTGTGCGGTATCACAAGTTGCGTAAAAAGTACCCAGATATCAAAATTATGATGGGCGTTGGAAACTTAACCGAACTAACAGATGCCGATACGACCGGTATTAATGCCATGTTATTTGGCATGATTAGTGAGCTAAATATTAATGCTGTGTTAGCCACGTCAGTCAGCAACCATGCTGTAAATGCAATTGCTGAAGCGGATAGTGCACGTCGAGTGATGTATCGCGCAAAGCAAGACAATCAGTTGCCACGAGGGTATAGCAACAATCTACTTGGTTTGCATGATAGAAAACCTTTCCCTTATGATGCAGAAGAAATTAAAGAAATAGCAGGTCAAATTAAAGACCCCAGTTTTAGAATTATGGTTAGTGATAAAGGCGTGCATGCTTTTAACCGAGAAGGCCATCAATTAGAGGTTGATCCGTTTGCTTTTTACCCAACATTAGATGTTCAGAATGATGCTTCACATGCCTTTTATCTAGGCGTAGAGTTAAGTCGGGCACAAATCGCTTGGCAACTTAAAAAACGCTATGTACAAGATGAAGAATTGAGCTGGGGTATTGACCTCGTGACGAATAATAAACGGGAAAAGAAAAAACACAGAGAAGCCTCGCTGGCTGAAAAGAAATTAAAAAGAAAATGATATTTGAAACAATCATCATCAGTACTGATGCGCAGGGCGTTGCGCATGTAACCCCTTTTGGCGTCAAACACGAAGGTGACTTGGTTGTTATTTCCCCATTCAGGCCCTCCAAAACACTAGATAATATTTTAACGAGCCAATGTGCAACGATGAACTTAACTGATGATGTACGCATTTTCGCTGGCGCACTAACTAAACGTGAGCCGTGGGATTTATTGCCTACCAATAAAATAAAAGGATTTAGATTGGATGCCTGTTTGACTCACGTGGAGCTGGAGTTAGCAGAGGTGAGAGAAAATGATCAACGCCCACAACTTGTGATGCAAAAAGTAGCTGTTACGCATCACGAAGGGTTTGGTGGTTTTAATAGAGCACAGGCAGCCGTTATCGAGTTGGCAGTGCTCGCTAGTCGCTTGCATATGCTGCCAATAGAAAAGGTTGAAACTGAGCTCAAGTATTTACAGATAGCGATTGATAAAACAGCTGGCGAGCGTGAGCTTGAGGCATGGGGTTGGCTAACAGAAAGAATTAACCATTATTACGAAGAACACCAAACATGACGCAATTGTTAATCAGTGTAAAAAATGTGGAAGAGTCAATCTTAGCAAGGTCTACTGGTGCAGATATTATTGACTTAAAAAATCCCAGTGTTGGCGCGCTGGGAGCTCTGCCTGTCGATATTGTTAGTGAGGTCTTAGATGAAATTAATGGCAGTGTTTTGGTCAGCGCAACGGTAGGTGAAGGGCATGAAAGTGTAGATTCATTATTGAGTGATATTAAGTTATATGCTGGTTTAGGTGTGGATATTATTAAAATTGCAGTCAGTGATTTGTTTATACAAAAACATTTTTTTGCAGACATACTTAAGTTAATAAAAAAAGACATTAAGTTAGTGGCAGTATTCTTTGCAGACCAAGACATAGATTTTAATTTGTTACCACATATGCAAAGTAGTGGCTTTCATGGGGCAATGTTAGACACGCAGAAAAAAGAAACTTCTTTGTTAACGCAGCGGGATGTTGAATATTTGAACAGGTTTGTAGGCTTATGTCATCAATACGAGCTAGCATCAGGGCTGGCTGGCTCACTTAAACGAGTACACATGAATGCTTTATTGCCATTGAACGCAAATTTCATCGGGGTTAGGGGAGGTGTGTGTCGGATGGAAGATAGAGTTTCTGATTTATCGCCTAAGAAGATTGTAGCAATTAAAGAAATGTTGCTAAACTACAACAATGATCAAGTAAATAGCCCTGAAAACA
>JAZGEZ010000050.1:0-11322 GCA_036479055.1 Methylophilaceae bacterium
CTGCTTTTTTAGCAGGATCCCAGTAACGCACAGCCCAATCCATCATCTCTGCTTCTTCCCAACCAATGTAAGCATCTTTTAATAGCGAAACCAAGTCGTAAGTAATCGCACCATAGACGGCATCTTGAAAATCTAAGATACCTGGGTTGTTTTTACATAGCATGAGATTACGAGAGTGATAATCTCTGTGCACATAGACCTGCCCTTGGCTCAATATGTTTTTCGTCAGGGTTTTAAATGTGATATCAAGCACAGCTTGCTGTTCGTTATCTAAGGTTACCTTTAAATGCTTGCCAATATACCAATCTGAAAACAACTGCATTTCACGCATCAGCAATTCTTCGTCATACGGTGGCAGCACACCCACCTTACTGCTAAGCTGTAATTTAATTAATGCATTGGTGGCATCGGTATACAGCTGTTGCGCAGTATCAGTATTAAGATGGGAAAGATAGGTGTCATCACCCAAATCACTCAAAAGTAAAAAACCTTGCGCTAGATCTTGATGAATCACTTGCGGAACATTCAAACCACAATCGGAAAATAGCTTCGCGACCTCTACAAAAGGCGCGCAACTTTCCTGCTTAGGCGGGGCATCCATTGCGATTAAATTCTCCCCTTGCAAATGCACTCGGAAATAGCGCCTAAAGCTCGCATCGGCTGATACTGTGCTTATTGTAAATTCTTTTTCAGCCAAAACAGTTTTCAGCCATTGCTCTAATTGTAATTTTCTATCCACAAAGTACCTTCTTTAATTTGATATTACGCTTTATAATGTGGCTGAGCCTTTTAAAAAGCGATAGTTACTTAAATCATTGCTTATTTAAGATTTTATCATTAGAAATTATTGTCTAAAATTCATTTGACTATTTCACCTATACATATCGGACAAAAAGAACAAACCTTTGCGATGCAACTAGCTGCAAAGGCTATTGCTATCGTCCTGCTTGGTTACTGCACCATACCATCTGCAGAAACAATGACATTACAGCTTTCTAAAGTGCCTGAAACAGTGCTCCCAGAACCACTACCAGACGCGATTGAAATTGAAGGTGACAAACTAGATTTGTATCTAGATAGAAAAATGCGCGTTTCAGGAAATGCCGTGATTAGCAGAGGCAAACAAAAAATATATGGTGACACAATTGAATATGATATTCCCAATGACGAATTACAAGTCACTGGCAATGTTCGGATTGATCTTGGTGATAGCGAAATTACTGGGCCTGCATTAAAAATGCGCTTAAGTGAAAGCATCGGCGAAATGAAAGATGCCAGTATCACGCTGAAAAAACAGGTTAGTACAGAAGATGCGGTCAAACTAAAAGCATCTAATAATCCAAGTGTTTACACACAATCTAAATTATTAAATACTCAAACCGCCTTAATGGACGATCCCAAACTGTATCAAGACAGTTACCGCGAACGACCCAAACCAATTGGTCAGACTGCTATTGACCCCAAATTCAATTCTTCTCGTGGAGATGCTGAACAAGTATTTTTTGAGGGACAGTCTAAAAAGCGCTTAAAAAATGCGCGTTACACGACTTGTGAAGCGGGGGTAGATGATTGGTATATCAAAGCAAGTGAAATTGAACTTAATGACTATACAAAATCAGGCACGGCTAAGCATGCTCATATCGAATTTAAAGGCATACCACTGCTGTACTCACCATGGATGAGTTTTTCATTTAATAATGAGCGGAAGTCTGGTTTGTTAGCGCCTACTGTAGGCTCTACCAGCCGTAGTGGGTTTGAAACATTAATTCCATATTACTGGAATATTGCACCCGATAAAGATGCTACATTAGGTTTACGCTTTTTAAGTAGGCGTGGCACACAACTACAAGGCACATTTAGATACCTGGGTGAAAACTACTCTGGTACGAACGGCATAGAGTATCTACATAATGACGACATTACCGATGAGCAACGCTACTTTGTTAACGTTAACCACAATCACCTATTAGGCAATGGCTGGTCTGCCGGTTATAACATTGAAAAAGTATCAGATGACAGATATTTCTCTGATATGTCGACTCGGATCATCAGCACCAGCCGTGTTAACTTGCCACAATCTGGTCGGATTGATTATGCTGGCGACGTATGGCGCTTTAATGGTTTAGTTCAAAAACACCAAACATTAGACGACACCAACTATCCCTACTCGCGCTTGCCTCAACTAACCCTTACGGCAGATAAAGAATGGGATTACTTAACAACCGACTTATATAGCCAGTGGACCTATTTTGATCTAAACAAAAAAGCCCCTGCCGCAACTACCGGTAGCAGGCTGACTGTTTACCCCAGCATCAGTGTTCCATTTACAAAACCTTACGGATTTATTAAACCAAAATTTGGGGTGCATACGACTTACTATGATGTAAAGGATAATAACTTCACCGTTAATGGCCAGAGCATCAGCAATAACTCCGACACGCGTACACTACCTATTTTTAGTTTAGATAGTGGTTTGTATTTTGAGCGTGATTTTGATGTCGTCAAAAACAGCTATACACAGACGATTGAACCACGTTTGTTTTATGTCTACATCCCTAACAAAAAGCAAGACCTGCTACCTGTATTCGATTCAGCTCTTGCTGATTTGAATATGGCTACACTATTCAGTGAGAATCAATTTACCGGTGATGACAGAGTCAATAACGCGAATCAACTGAGCATGGCATTGACCTCACGCATGATAGACAGCAATACTGGGGTTGAAAGGTTTGCTGCTACGATTGGGCAGCGATATTACTTTACCGACCAAAAAGTCACGCTACCTGGCGGCTCCACTACTGAAGATAATTCTTCTGACATCATTGCCTCCATGACCGCACGCCTGTCTAACCAATGGAATTTAGATGCGTTCTGGCAATACAATACTGATGACAGCGGCATTGTTCGGACTAATTTATTAGCTCGATACAACCCCGAACCAGGTAAGCTCATTAATGCAGGCTACCGCTACACGCAACAGTTCTTAGAACAAGTCAACGTATCTGGCCAATGGCCGTTAAGCCGCGGATGGTATGGTGTAGGGCGGTTTAATTACTCAATACGTAATAAAAGCCTCATTGAAAGCCTGGCTGGTCTTGAGTATGATGCCGGTTGCTGGCAAGCGAGAGCTGTCGTACAACGGGTAGAAACAGCTACCGCAGATGCCAACTATGGTTTCTTTATACAACTTGAGCTTGGTGGCTTAGCCTCCATCGGCTCTAATCCATTAAACTTATTAAGACGCGACATTCCTGGATATTTAAGTTCTAGCGACATTCCAGATATTTATAGACAACAAAACTACTATCAATGAAATTATTTAACAAATTAAACCTATCTTCAAATTTACTTACCTTTGCGTTCATCTGCTTGGCAAGCGGCCTATTCTCCATTCATGCAAATGCAGATGACATTGTCAAAATGGATCGCATTATTGCCATTGTGGACAAAAATGCTATTACAGAGCAAGAACTTGAAGATAAAGTTCGGACGGTTTCGGCCCAATTAGAAAAACAAGGTAAAGAGCTTCCATCTGAGGACATTCTAAGGAAGCAAATTTTAGAACGCTTGATTGTCGATAACTTGCAACTGCAACTGGCAACAGAACGTGGCATTAAGGTAAATGACACGCAACTAGATAAAACAATAGCGCGCATTGCAGAACAGAACCAAATGGGTTTAGAAGCGTTCAAGAGTGCCTTAGAAAATGATGGCATTTCTTTTTACACCTTTCGAAAAGACATGCGTGATGAAATTACGATTGCAAGGCTTAAAGAAATCGAAGTCAATAGACGTGTTAGCGTTAGCGAAGGTGAAGTAGACAACTACTTAACAACTCAAAAAAATAGTAAAGATGGTCAACAAGAGGAATATGAACTCTCTCAAATTTTGATTCGTACGCCTGAAGAAAGCTCACCAGAGGACATAGAAGTTGCCCGTGTAAAAGTGGAAAAAGTGATGAGCATGTTAAATAACGGTGACAGTTTTGAGCAGACCTCTGCCACTCTTTCTGATGCGCCAAATGCACTTGAGGGAGGCAGCATGGGCTGGCGAAATGGCAACCAAATACCAACTGCATTCTTAGCACTGTTGAAAGATATGGAAGTTGGAGAGGTGTCTAAGCCTATACGAAGTCCAAATGGTTTCCACATGATTAAAATCACTAACAAACGTACTGCAGACTCTACTTTAATCGTCGACCAAACCCGTGCACGGCATATCTTAATTAAACTCAATGAAGTGGTTTCTGAACAAGAAGCAAAACAGAAAATGGACACCCTAAAAGAACGTTTGGATAATGGTGATAACTTTGAAGACTTAGCGCGCCAGTACTCTGAAGACGGTTCTGCTGGCAGTGGGGGTAGTCTTGGCTGGGTTAACCCTGGCGATACCGTCCCACAATTCGAACAAGCAATGAATGATCTGGCGCTAGAAGAAATAAGCGAGCCGATACGGACACCCTTTGGTTGGCACATTATTCAAGTGTTAGAACGCCGCAAACAAGACATGACCAAACAAGCTGCGCGTATAAAAGCACGCCGAGAAATACGCAAACGAAAGTCTGAAGAAGCTTACCAAGATTGGTTGCATGAGCTACGTGATCGTGCATTTGTTGAGTTCAGGCTTGAAGATAATTTTTAAGCAACTAGCCATATCATTCATTAAAACTTAACTTTAAAATTTAACTTTGAAAAAAGCCATTTCACGCATTGCCATTACCTCTGGCGAACCTGCTGGCATTGGTCCCGATTTGTGCTTGATGCTAGCTGAAAAAAACCTTAATGCTGATATCACGATTATTGGTGATATTGGCATGCTTGCTGCAAGAGCAAAGCAACTCAAAATTAAGGTAGACTTACCCCCATACCAGCCAGGTGCACCTAGAATCAAAAATCAGCTTAACTTCATGCATTTAGCTAGCGCTGAAAAAGTCACGGCAGGCAGTTTAAATAGTCATAACAGCCAGTATGTTCTAAACACATTAACATCTGCCGTACAGGGTTGTCAGAATGGCGCGTTTGATGCCATGGTTACTGCACCTGTGCATAAAGGAATCATCAATGCCGCTGGTATGACCTTTACAGGCCATACTGAGTTTTTGGCCGAACAAACCAATACACAGCAAGTTGTCATGATGTTAGTCGGCGGTGGTTTACGTGTGGCACTAGCAACAACACATATACCATTATCTCAAGTCGCTTCTTCTATTAACAAAACTGAATTAGAAAAGGCCATCCGTATTTTACATGCTGATTTGATGACCAAATTCAACATCAACAACCCGCGTATCTTAGTTGCAGGGCTTAACCCACATGCGGGAGAAGATGGTTATTTAGGCAATGAAGAAATCACGACCATTAACCCAGTGCTGGAACAGCTGCGTAACGAGGGTATGCAACTAATTGGTGCCCTCCCCGCTGACACACTATTTACAGAGCAGTATTTAAAAGGGGCAGATGCAGTCTTAGCGATGTATCACGACCAAGGGCTATCTGTACTCAAATATGCCAGCTTCGGGCAAGGCGTTAACATTACACTAGGCTTGCCTATTATTCGTACATCAGTAGATCACGGCACTGCACTAAGTTTAGCTGGCACGGGTAATGTCAGGCTTGGCAGCATGCTAGCCGCCATTGATCTCGCAGTAGAATTAGCTGAAAACAAATCAACTGAAAACAAAAACGCATAACCGATGAAACACCAAGCAAAAAAACGCTTTGGCCAAAACTTTTTAATCGATCAAGCTATCATTAAAAACCTGGTTGATGCAATTCACCCGCAAGAAAATGAAACCATTATCGAAATTGGGCCTGGTTTAGGTGCGTTGACAAAACCGCTGCTCAATAGCATCACCGAGCTACATGTAGTAGAAATAGATCGCGACATTGTTCACTGGATGAATGCTGAATATGCCACGCCAATCTATGAGAAGAACAATCTCATCATTCATAAGGCAGATGCACTGAAATTCGACTTTTCATCATTAGGCGGTTCGCTTCGCATTGTTGGCAACTTGCCCTATAACATTTCAACACCCATCTTATTTCACTTGTTAGGTAACTTATCGAGCATTACTGATATGCATTTTATGCTGCAAAAAGAAGTGGTAGAACGCATGGTAGCAAAACCATCTACCTCAGCTTATGGACGCTTAAGCGTCATGCTGCAATATCATTTGCAAATGGAATACCTCATCACGGTGCCACCAGAAGCATTTAAGCCGGCGCCAAAGGTAGAGTCTGCCTTTATACGTTGCATACCACACGCCAAACTACCATTTATTGCAAAAGATACTGATCGACTGTCTGAAGTTGTGTTGGCCGCATTCTCCCAGCGCAGAAAAACCATACGCAATACGCTAAAGTCATTTCTTAATAATGACGACTTTACAAAGTTAGACATCAATTCACAACTACGTGCTGAAAATTTAAGTGTTGGTGAATTTGTAGCCATTGCGAACTACTTGACCTGAAAGTGCTACCCGCAACACGGTGTTGACTGATATAATTTTATTTAGGTAATATCACATTGGTAATACACAATCTTTAAAGAGAAAAGCATGAAAATCATACTATTAGGTGCACCTGGTGCTGGTAAGGGCACACAAGCGACATTTATTAAAGAACATTTTAGTATTCCGCAAATCTCTACAGGAGACATGCTACGTGCTGCGGTTAAAGCTGGCACGCCATTAGGCCTAGAAGCTAAGGGTTTCATGGATAGCGGCGGCTTGGTTCCTGACGCTGTGATTATTGGCCTAGTGAGTGAGCGTATTAAAGAAGCTGACTGCAAAAATGGGTTTCTGTTTGATGGTTTTCCACGTACTATTCCCCAAGCAGATGCGATGAAAGAAGCTGGCGTGGATATTGATTATGTTGTTGAAATTGATGTACCTGACAGCGCAATTGTTGAGCGCATGAGCGGTCGTCGTAGTCACCCAGAAAGCGGCCGCACTTATCATGTAAAATTCAACCCGCCAAAAGTAGCTAATAAAGATGATGTAACAGGTGAAGGCTTGGTGCAACGTGATGATGATAAAGAAGAAACAGTGAAAAAACGCCTTGATGTCTATCACGACCAAACGAAACCGCTCGTTGATTATTATGCCAATTGGGCAAGTAGCGGTGCTACTGGTGCACCTAAGCATGTAAAAGTGAATGGTCTAGGTGATATGGGCGAGATCAGAAATGAGATTTTTAAAGCGTTAGCTTAGTGAATACAGTCAAAATATTCATTTCGGGTCTTGGCAAAATATAACCAGAAAAATCACCGCAATTTAGGCAAATAAAAATGCTTCCAGTATAATTTTGCTAACGCAAATTAATCACAAAGTTATCCGCACCATGCAGCAGCAATATCCATTCAAAGAAATCGAAAAAAACTCACAAGAATACTGGGAAAAAAGCCGCCTATTCATTGCGGAAGACAAAAGCGATAAACCAAAATATTATTGCTTATCCATGTTCCCCTACCCTAGCGGTAAGCTACACATGGGTCACGTACGCAACTACACAATTGGCGATGTACTAAGCCGCTTCCACCGCATGCGTGGCTACAATGTGATGCAACCAATGGGTTGGGATGCATTTGGCTTACCTGCTGAAAATGCTGCCATTGCCAATAAAACGGCACCAGCTGCTTGGACATTCGACAACATAGCAACCATGAAGACCCAACTCAAACAATTGGGCTTAGCCGTCGATTGGGAACGTGAGTTCGCCACCTGCACACCTGAATATTACAAATGGGAGCAATGGCTATTTACTGAGCTATACAAAAAAGACCTTATTTATAAAAAAACGGCCACCGTCAACTGGGACCCTGTTGACGGTACTGTACTGGCCAACGAACAAGTCATTGATGGCAAAGGCTGGCGCTCAGGCGCAGAGATTGAGAAGCGAGATATTCCACAGTACTTTATGCGAATTACAGCTTATGCGGATGAGTTGTTGGATGACCTAGACAAGTTAGATGGTTGGCCTGAACAAGTCAAAACCATGCAGCGCAATTGGATCGGTAAAAGTGATGGCTGTGAAGTTGAGTTCCCAGTTGTTGGCGAAAATAGCAATTTAAAGGTCTACACCACACGTCCTGACACGCTCATGGGCGCAACTTATGTGGCCGTAGCAGCAGAGCATGCTTTAGCAACCAAAGCGGCGGAGAACAATCCCACCCTGCAAGCATTTATTAAGGAATGTAAACTCGGTAGCGTAGCAGAAGCCGACGTGGCAACTGCTGAGAAAAAAGGCATGGATACTGGCCTTTTTGTTACGCACCCGTTGAATGGTGAAAAGTTACCCGTGTGGGTCGCTAATTATGTATTAATTAGTTATGGTGATGGCGCTGTGATGGCCGTGCCAGCACATGATGAGCGTGATTTTGAATTTGCGGAAAAATATGAACTGCCGATTAAAGCGGTGATAAAAAATACAGATGATGACACTTTGCCTATGACGGAGCATGGTGTTTTATTTAATTCAGCTCAATTTGATGGCCTAGACTTTGAGGCAGCAGCAGAGGCTATTTCATCTGCCTTATCTGCCAAGAACCAAGGCAAAAAACGGACACAATATCGCTTACGTGATTGGGGCGTGTCACGCCAACGTTATTGGGGTTGCCCAATTCCTATTATCCACTGTGACAAATGCGGCGAGGTGACGGTGCCTACTGACCAGTTGCCCGTAGTATTGCCGACAGACGTAACGATGGATGGTGTAGGCTCACCCATTAAGAAAGACCCTAGCTTTTACGAAACGACTTGCCCTACCTGCGGCAATGCGGCAACGCGTGAAACCGACACCCTCGATACTTTCTTTGAGTCATCTTGGTATTTTGCACGCCATACGAGCCATGACAACGACAACGCAATGTTGGACGAGCGTGCAAACTACTGGCTACCTGTCGATCAATATATCGGTGGGATTGAACATGCGATTCTACATTTACTGTATGCACGTTTCTTTAATAAACTCATGCGTGATGTTGGTTTACTGAAAAATGACGAGCCATTTAAAAACTTGCTGACACAAGGCATGGTCTTAAAAGACGGTGCGAAAATGAGCAAATCTAAGGGCAACACAGTCGACCCTCAAACCTTAATTGATCGTTACGGTGCCGATACAGCACGCTTATTTATGATGTTTGCTGCGCCACCTGAACAAAGTCTAGAATGGGCAGATAGTGGCATTCAAGGTGCGCATCGTTTCTTGAAACGTCTTTGGTCATTTAGCTATGACAATCGCGAATATGCCTACATAGAAAATCAAGGTGCTCAACAACAAGGTGTTTCCTTAATAGATGCGCCTACTAGCATCAGTAATGCTTGGCGTGAAATCAACTTAACGTTAGAACAAGCTAACCATGATTACGCCAGACAACAGATTAATACTATCGTCTCTGCATCAATGAAAATGTTAAATACACTCGAGAAAATACCCATGAGTGGTGATGATTGGAAATCGTCAAGCTACCTCACTTACTATGCTGAATGCTTACAACAATCGATGTCTATTCTGTTGCGTATACTCGCGCCGATAACACCCCATATTTCTCACGAATTATGGAAGGTGCTAGGCTATGGCGAAGAAATTTTAAATAGCTCATGGCCTGAAGCGGACAAAGCAGCCATGGTACAAAACACCATTGACTATGTCATCCAAGTGAATGGTAAGTTACGTGGCAATCTGACGGTATCTAGTGACACAACAAAAGATGCCATAGAGAAAATGGTGGTGGTTGAACCTTGTGTGACTAAATTCTTGGTCGATGGTGCAAGTGTGCGTAAAATCATTGTTGTCCCTAAAAAACTCATTAATGTCGTGATTGGATAAACATTGAACCCTACCATGCGCCTTTACTTTATCTACCTCTTAATGACGGCTTTATCAGCCTGTGGCTTTCATTTACGCGGGCCTAGCGACATCCCCTTCAATTCAATCTTTATTGAAGGCAATACGCTGGTCGTGTCTAAAGACCTTAAAAAATCCTTACGCACAAGCAATATTGAAATATTACAATCTAGTGAAAATGCCGAGCTTAGGTTAGAGCTTGTAGGGGAAGAAAATGAAAAACGTATTCTTTCATTGTCTGGCGAAGGTACCGTAAACGAATTTGAATTGTATTACCGTGTACATTACCGTACAAAACTCGCAGGCCAAGCGACATGGAATGAAGTAAACACCGTTGAATCAAGGCGTGACTACACCTACAGTGATGCTAGCTTGCTAGCAAAACAGACAGAAGAAAAAAAACTAAATGAAAATATGCAAAAAGAGGTTGTTAACAGTATCATACGCAGACTCTCCGTATTGAAAAAACAGTCTTTGTAAGCCCTATGCAGCTAGCGCCAGCACAAATTAAACAACACTTAACTAAAACCCTAGCACCTCTTTATGTGTTGGTCGGTGATGAACCTTTAGCACAAAGCGAGTGCTTAGATGCCCTGAGACAAGCAGCGCGTCAAGACGGGGCTGATGAACGCAGTAGTTTTATAGTCGAGCGTAATTTTAATTGGCAAGCTATACATCAATTCGGACAAGAACTTTCACTTTTTTCCAGCAAGCGTATTTTAGAAATTTCTATTCCAAATGGGAAACCCGGTGTTGAAGGTGGCAAAACATTAGCAGCGTTAGCACAGAACACCATTCCTGATACCACTACCATCATTATATTGCCAGCACTCGCACGTGATGCTAAAAAAAGTGTTTGGTTTAATAAGCTACAAAACACAGCGGTAGTTATCGAGTTACATGACATTGCACCAGCTCACCTCCCACAATGGATAGCAAAACGGCTCGCGCTGCAAAATCAAAAAACAGATGATGCCTCACTTGCCTTTATGGCACATCAGGTAGAGGGCAATATGCTGGCTGCACACCAAGAGATTCAGAAGCTAGGCTTGCTTTACGCTGAAGGCGAGTTAAGTCCAGAGGAAATTAGTACCGCCGTCTTAAATGTTTCTCGTTATGATGCTTTTAAATTAGGCGAAGCGGTATTAGCTGGCAATACAGAGCGGACATCTCGCATCTTACAAGGACTACAAGACGAGGGTGAAAAAGTACTCGCAGTGATGAATCCACTCATTTGGATACTGCGTCCATTAGTACGTGTGAAGCGTGCTGAGGCACGTGGTGAGAACGTGAATAATGCCATGACCAATGCACGCATCTATGGTAGCCGTCAGCAACAAACTAAACACGCAGTATCACGCTTAAGCTTGCGCCAATTAGAAGCCGCCTTACAAAAACTGTGTGATATTGATAGAATCGCTAAAGGCATTATGATTGGTGATGCTTGGCTAGAGCTATCACGCGTATGCTTTGG
>JAZGEZ010000051.1:0-33170 GCA_036479055.1 Methylophilaceae bacterium
CCTATGGACAATGTTGACAATAGCAACCCTAAAGCAATTACCCCGCCCGAGGCTACGTCAAAAGAAATCCGTCATTAATATTGTCAGCCACGTTTGGCCACAATAATAATGCGCCTTTACTCGTAAAGCGCACGACACCCTGTGTTAATATCGCGCTAAATAAACCAGTCAATTAATTTGGCACAAATCGCATTATGAAATTCACCTTACATCACACGGATGGTCTTGCGCGTCGCGGCTCTGTCAGCCTAGTGCATGGCGATATTCAAACGCCCGCCTTCATGCCTGTAGGAACATATGGCACCGTTAAAGCGATGTCACCTGTCGAAATTAATGCAACCAACGCACATATTGTGCTCGGCAATACTTTCCATTTATGGTTGCGTCCTGGGCTGGAAGTCATTGAAGCACATGGTGGTTTACATCAGTTCATGGGATGGGATAAGCCCATTTTGACAGACTCTGGTGGCTTCCAAGTATTTAGCTTAGGCAAAATGCGAAAAATCAGTGAAGAAGGGGTGAAATTCCAAAATCCAATTAATGGTGACACCTGCTTTTTAACGCCAGAAGAATCCATGCGTATTCAAAAAATATTGAATAGTGACATTGTCATGATTTTTGATGAGTGCACACCTTACCCTGCCACTCAGCAAGAAACCGAGGACTCTATGCAGCTTTCATTGCGTTGGGCACAACGTAGCAAAGATGCACACCAAGGCAATGACAATGCATTATTTGGCATCATCCAAGGCGGCATGTTCGAAGACTTACGTGATGTTTCGCTAGCAGGCTTAAAAGAAATTGATTTTGACGGCTTTGCCATTGGCGGTTTATCTGTTGGTGAGCCCAAAGATGACATGCAGCGCATTCTTGCACACACTGCTCCTAAAATGCCAGAAGACAAACCACGCTATCTAATGGGGGTCGGCACACCAGAAGATTTGGTGAATGCCGTCAGTCATGGCATCGACATGTTCGATTGTGTAATGCCAACACGTAACGCACGCAATGGTTGGTTATTTACCCAATATGGCGATGTGAAAATAAAAAATGCCTCTTATAAAATGGATATGCGACCGCTGGATGCTGATTGTGATTGCTACACCTGCCAACACTTTACGCGATCTTATTTACACCACCTCTATAAAGTTGGTGAGATTTTGAGTGCACGTTTAAATACCATTCATAACTTGCATTACTACCAAGTGCTGATGCAAAGCATGCGCGATGCCATAGAGAATGAGTCATTCGAAGCATTTAAGCTTGAATTTACAAGCAAGCGCGCGCAATTAAAAACTTAAAATTTCCAGCCTAATTTAGAATGATTCTTATTGGTGTTATCATTAATAATATCCTTTATAATCAATAACTAACGACACTATATTACTTGCCTTCTTACGTTAACACGTGTAGTATATGTGCACACTTTAAGAAGGAGAGTTGCTATGAAAGGTGACAAAAAAATTATCGACATTCTTAACCACCTGCTAACAGGTGAGTTAACAGCAAGCGATCAATATTTAATTCATGGCGAAATGGTCTCTGACTTAGGCATGCCACAATTAGCAGCACACATGTTGCATGAATCTGAACATGAACATTCACATGCAAAATTGATTATTCAACGCATTTTATTTTTAGAGGGCATGCCCAATGTCGCTAAGCGTGATGCGCTCAATATTGGCAAAAACGTCAAAGGAATGCTGGAATCTGATTTGGCACTTGAATATGGCGTAGTGAAACATCTTAAAAAAGCCATTGAAGCCTGTGAAAAAGCAGAAGATTACGTCACCAGAGAGATGCTAACAACCCAATTAGATGATACCGAAATGGATCATGCTTACTGGATAGAAAAACAGCTCAAGCTAATCAAGCTGATTGGCCTAGAGAATTATCAACAAAGCCAAATGCAAGATACACCCGTAGCCTAAGGAGTTAATATGAAAACGGACAAAAAAATATTGGCTGTATTGAATACAGTACTAAAAAATGAATTAACGGCGATCAATCAATACTTTCTACACGCACGTATGTTCAAAAATTGGGGCTTGGAAAAGCTTAATGACTACCAATACAAGCAATCCATCCGCACCATGAAAGAAGCGGACAAAGTGATTGAACGCGTCTTGTTTTTAGAAGGCTTACCTAACTTGCAAGATCTCGGTAGACTAATGATTGGTGAAGATGTTATGGAGTGTTTAGCCAGTGATTTAAAGCTTGAACAAGAAATACACCGCCCAGCGTTAGTGGAAGCAATTGCCTTATGTGAAGATATGCAAGACTTTGTAACGCGTGAATTATTTGAAAATTTGCTAGAAGCTTGTGAAGAGGCCATCGATTGGTTAGAAACACAACAGTCACTCATTGATAACGTATCGTTACCAAACTACTTGCAAACACAAGTCGAGTCAGAGGCTGATTAAAAATATCTCGCTAACAGTCCCAATATAAAATATTAAGCCACTTTCGCGGCTTTTTTCTTAGTCTATCTCGCTCTATTTATCTTGACAAACAAACATTAAACGAGAATAATTCTCAATATCGTTTATATTCGTGAGTCTAAAGATGTATGTGTGTGTCTGTAATGCCGTCACAGAGCGTCAGGTATATAAAGCCATCAACGCTGGTGCAACAACGGTCAAAGCATTAAGTCGCCAACTAGGTGTTGGCACACAGTGCGGCGTTTGCGTGGGCTGTGCGAAGGAATGTCTATCAAAATCACGTAAGCCAGGAACAAAATTCCCTATCAACGTTTTCCCTATTAGCAAACAAGAAGTCGCCTAGCTAACGCATCAAAACACTCAGCAGAATTGGGTGTCGATAAGAAAGAATGCAATGGTGTGTGCACATCATGCTAAGACTAGCAACTCTGTGTTAAAATCCTGCCTTAATTTTTAGTTGTTACAGATAGGATGAATCCAAATGTTTATATCTAATGCATATGCTGCTGCGCCAACAGGCCCAGGTGGCGATTTACTAAGCCTTGCACCCATGTTGATTATTTTTGTTTTATTTTACTTTATGCTGATTCGTCCGCAAATGAAGCAAGCAAAAGAAACAAAAGCAATGATTGGCGCATTAAAAGTTGGGGATGAAGTGGCGACAACTGGTGGTGTCATCGGCAAAATCACTAAAGTAAGTGATAACTTTATCGCGATTGAAATTGCTGCCAATACTGTTATCACTGTACAGCGGCATGCGATACAAACATTGCTACCACCTGGCACATTAAAGTCTGCCTAAAACAGTCAATGTCAGTCGTTATCACTCAATAACCAATATTAATATTTAGAATTAAGCGAGCCTTAGCATGAACCGCTACCCCACGTGGAAATACATTTTAATTGCTGCCTCAATCATCATTGGATTGTTGTATGCCATCCCCAATTTATATGGTGAATCACCAGCGGTACAAATTAGTCCCGCAAGAGCTTCGCTTAAAGCCGACCAAGCCTTACTGGGGAAAGTAGAAGCATCGCTTAATTTAGCTGACATCAAATTCAATGGCCTCTATCTAGATGCCTCAGGCGTTAAAGTCCGTTTTGATAGCCCTGAAGACCAGCTAAAAGCTAAAGACAAGCTGATTGATAACCTAGGCAAGGATTATACGGTTGCGCTGAATTTGCTTTCACAAACACCCGATTGGCTCTTAGCTATTGGTGCTAGACCCATGTATCTCGGTCTGGACCTACGTGGTGGTGTTCACTTTTTATTACAAGTAGATATGGACACCGCGTTAACAAAGTCTGTTGAAAGTAGCGTAGGTGACTTCCGTACTGCCTTACGAGGCGAAAAGATTAACTATACTGGCGTCTCTCGTGACAAGCTGACAGTAGAAGTTAACTTTGAAAATGCTGAGGAAATGGAAAAGGCGCGTCGGTTCTTAGGTACAAACTACCCTAACTTAACCTACAGCACCAGCGGCAGCGGAACAGAGCTTAAATTAATAGCCGTACCTAACCCACAAGCACAAAAACAGATTCAGGAGTTTGCCCTGAAACAAAACTTGTTAACACTGAATAACCGTATTAACGAACTAGGTGTGGCAGAGCCTATTGTGCAGCAACAAGGCCTAGACCGGATTGTAGTACAACTACCTGGCGTACAAGACACGGCTAAAGCAAAAGAGATTTTAGGGCGCACCGCGGCATTAGAAGTGCGCATGGTAACCGCGCATGGTACACGTAGCGATGCTAGAGACTATGACCCTAAGAAAATTGAAGACGCCTTAAAAGGTATTATCCCAGCGGGAAGTGAGTTGCTTTACTCAAGAATTGAGGAGCCACTTCTGGTCTCTAAAAGAGTTGTTTTCTCAGGTGAGAACCTCGTTTCAGCCAGCCCTCAACCAAGTCAACAAGGTGCCGGAGCTGAAATCTCAGTAAGCCTAGACTCCAAAGGCGCAGGATCCATGAAATTAACGACCAGGAAGGGCGTTAATCGAAGAATGGCAGTAATTTTAGTTGAGAAAGGCAAAAAGGAGGTGTTAACAGCACCAACCATTCAAGCCGAGCTTTCTTCTAAATTCGTGATTACGGGTATGGAGAATTTGCAAGAGGCCAATGACCTTTCTTTATTAATGCGCGCAGGTGCATTAGCTGCTCCTATGGAAATTATCGAAGAGCGTACAGTTGGCCCAAGTATGGGTAAAGAAAATATTGCCAGCGGTGTGAATTCTACATTATGGGGCTTCGCTGCCATTGCCTTAATGATGATGCTTTACTACATGTTGTTTGGCGTCGTATCTGTTACTGCTTTGGCAATCAATCTATTGCTTTTAGTCGCCTTGCTATCAATGCTGCAAGCAACGCTTACCTTGCCAGGCCTTGCCGCGATTGCATTGACTTTAGGTATGGCGATTGATGCTAACGTATTGATTAATGAACGTATTCGAGAAGAGCTGCGTGATGGGAACACCCCGCAAGCAAGCATACGTATTGGCTATGAAAAAGCATTTGGCACGATTTTGGACTCTAATATCACCACATTGATTGCAGGTGCTGCACTCTTTATGTTCGGCACAGGGCCCATTAAAGGCTTTGCCGTTGTACACGTTTTAGGCATTCTGACTTCAATGTTTAGTGCGGTCATGATTTCACGTGGCATCGTGAATTTAATCTATGGCTACCGCCGTAAAATTGACAAGCTTTCTATTGGCCAAATTTACCAAGCCGACTAACTAACTAAAGACTCAAGAGCTAAACATATGGAATTTTTTAGAATTAAAAAAGACATCCCGTTCATGAGCTATGGTCGCATAACGACGACCATTTCTCTAGTGACCTTTATACTTGCTGTATTCTTCCTAGCGACCCGCGGGTTAAATTATGGTGTAGATTTCACTGGCGGCACAGTCATGGAAGTCACTTATCCACATGCTGCTGATATAGAGGGTATTCGCACAGCGATTAGTAGTATTGGCCTAAAAGATGCCACTGTACAAAACTTTGGTACAAGCCAAGATGTGCTTATTCGCTTACCCATTAAAGAAGACCTTTCTATCGCGCAACTATCTGAACAAGTAAGTGATGTTTTGAGGCGTGCCGACTCACAAATGGAAATTCGCCGTGTTGAATCGGTAGGCGCTCAAGTAGGTGATGAGCTTTTTGAAAATGGTGCCTTAGCGCTATTGATTGTATTGTTTGGTATTGCCGCTTACTTAGCGATGCGTTTTGAATGGCGTTTCGCCATTTCAGCCATCATTGCGAATATGCATGATGTGATTATTATTTTAGGTTTCTTTGCATTCTTTCAGTGGGAGTTTGGCTTGACCGTACTTGCCGCGATTTTAGCCGTACTCGGTTACTCTGTGAATGAATCTGTGGTGGTATTTGATCGCGTACGTGAAAACTTCCGTAAGATGCGTAAAGCAAGCACGGTACAAGTCATAGACAATGCCATTACACGTACACTTTCTCGTACCGTCATCACCCATACCTTGACACTAACCATGGTCGGATCAATGTTGCTATTCGGAGGCGAGGTTCTGCACTACTTCTCATTGGCACTGACCATTGGCATATTGTTCGGCATATACTCTGCTGTACTTGTAGCCTGCCCAGTAGCCCTACGTCTTGGTGTTAGTCGCGCTAACTTAATCGGTGATCCAGCGAAGAAGAAAAAAGAAGGTGAAGAAGAAATCATTGCCTAAATAAGCTAATGTTTGAAAACCATTAACAGCTGGCCTATTTAAGGTTAAACTAAACATTCTTCATTACGACTTAACGCTCGCTTGAACAACATTTCTCTCAATTGGCAATTTGGTGTCCTTGTCATTTTGCTGCTGCTATCGGCATTCTTTTCTATGTCGGAAACTGCGTTGATGTCTATCAACCGCTATCGGTTGCGCCACTTAGTCAAACAAGGTCATCGTGGCGCAAAACTAACCAATAGCTTATTAGCAAAAACAGACAAGTTGCTAGGCGTCATTTTGCTCTGTAATAACTTTGTTAACACCGCACTCGCCACATTAGTCACTGTTATTACCGTGCACTTATTTGGCGAAGGTGAGTTAACACTCATGTTCAGCACACTAGCAGTCACCTTTGCCATTCTCATTTTCAGTGAAATATCGCCTAAAATTATCGCCGCCGCATACGCTGAAAAAGTAGGTATATTTGTCAGCTATATTCTCTACCCTCTTCTTAAAATTCTTTATCCCATTGTCTGGTTTGTAAATCTCTTTGTAGAAGCATGGTTAAAACTGTTAGGCATTAAAATTGATTTTGGGGATGGGATAAATTCACTCAATATGGATGAGTTGCGCAGCATCGTAACCGATGCAGGTAAGTTTTTGCCGAACAAACATCGTGCGATTTTACTCAACCTATTTGAGTTAGAGAAAATTGAAGTTGATGATGTGATGACCGCACACACTCAAGTTGAAGTCATTAACTTTAATACCCCATTAGATGAAATTTTGGAGCGCATAGCAAACAGCCACCACACACGACTCCCCGTACGTGAAGGTGATAATGAAGAGATTTTTGGTATTCTGCATGTTCGAAAAGTAATGAATTTATTGAGGTTGCATCATAAAAAAGAAGAGTTAAGTAAAGATGACTTACGAGCAACCATCGTTGCTCCTTACTTCATTCCTTCAGAAACGCCACTCTATACACAAATGCAAGAATTCCAAGAAAACAAAGAACGCATTGCTTTAGTCGTTGACGAATACGGAGAGCTTAAAGGACTCGTCACATTAGAAGATATTTTAGAAGAAATAATTGGTGACTTTACAACACAGTCGCCAAGCCGTATCAGTAGCTTTCACCAAGAAAAAGATGGAGCATGGTTAGTTGATGGTAGTAGCTCATTACGTGATTTAAATAAAAAATTGCAATTGAACCTACCTTTAGATGGCCCGCGGACACTCAATGGACTGGTGCTGGAGCATTTTCAGGACATTCCCGAACCAAACACCTGCTTTAAAATTGGCGTCCATATCCTAGAAGTTGTGCAAACGCAGGATAGAGTCGTAAAAATCGTAAAAATCATCCCTTAAACCCAATATTTTTTTAACCCTACTCACATTGGGCTTGAATTTTCTTATATTTGGCTCAAAATAGACATTAGAGAATTACTAAAGAAACACATGGCGATACAACAACCAACAGGCGACATTGCTATAGAAGCTAGCAAGGTTAAACCAAAATTGCCTGCTATGTATAAAGTTTTACTAAAAAATGACGATTACACTCCTATGGAGTTTGTAGTAGAAACAATACAGCAGTTTTTTAATAAGACGCGGGAACAAGCCACACAAATTATGCTCCAAGTTCATACAAAAGGCGTAGGGGTCTGCGGCGTATATCCAAAAGATATTGCAGAAACCAAAAAGAACCAAGTGCTCAAAAATGCACAAGAGTTACAGCACCCTTTACAGTGCGTGATAGAGCCAGCCTAACCGCAAGAGAGAAGAGGATATACATGATTGCACAAGAATTAGAAGTGAGTTTACATATGGCGTTTATGGATGCCAGACAAAACAGACATGAACTCATTACAGTAGAACATTTGTTGCTAGCAATGATAGACAACCCAACTGCAGCTAATGTGCTACGTGCTTGTGGTGCCAAGTTTGAAGTGTTACGTGCTGAACTTAATCAACACATTGCAGAACATACGCCTATTGTAGAGGGTGAAGATGAGGTTGATACACAACCTACATTAGGGTTTCAACGTGTGATTCAACGTGCAATGCTACATGTGCAATCTTCAGGTAAAAAAGAAGTAACTGGCGCTAATGTATTGGTCGCTATTTACGGTGAAAAAGACTCACATGCTGTGTTTTTCCTACATCAACAAGGTGTAACACGACTTGATGTCGTTAACTTCATCTCACACGGCGTGGCTAAAATGCCAGATGACAATCCTAGTACGGAAGGTGCAGATGGTGCTGTTGAAACAGAAGCCACGCCTAACAGCGCATTGGACACCTACACGCTTAACCTCAACCAAGAAGTTGCGAAAGGCAGTATTGACCCGCTCATCGGTCGAGATACTGAGATAGAGCGTGTGATACAAACACTATGCCGTCGCCGCAAGAACAACCCTCTTTTAGTTGGCGAAGCAGGTGTCGGTAAAACCGCAATTGCGGAAGGCCTAGCGCGACTTATCGTCGAGAAAGACGTACCGGATGTGCTTGAAAATGCAACGGTCTACTCACTAGATATGGGCGCACTTTTAGCTGGCACGAAATATCGTGGCGATTTTGAGCAACGCTTAAAAGCGGTGATGAAACAGCTAGAACAAGAAGAAGGTTCTATTTTATTTATCGATGAAATTCATACACTTATCGGTGCTGGGGCGGCTAGTGGCGGTACTTTAGATGCCAGCAATTTACTCAAGCCAGCCTTGTCTAGTGGAAAATTAAAATGTATTGGTGCGACTACTTACCAAGAATATCGTGGTATTTTTGAAAAGGATCACGCACTCTCTCGCCGCTTCCAAAAAGTGGATGTGGTAGAGCCCAGTGTTGCAGAAGCGATTGAAATTCTTAAAGGGCTTAAATCTAAGTTTGAAGAACATCATAGTATTAAATATAGTGCTAATGCTTTAGTGAGCGCTGTAGAATTATCGGCTAAATATATTAACGATAGATTCTTACCAGACAAAGCGATTGACGTCATTGATGAGGCCGGTGCAGCACAACGCATTTTACCTGAACCTAAACGCAAAAAAACGATTGGGAACAAAGAAATAGAAGATATCGTGGCTAAGGTTGCACGTATTCCTCCTAAAAACATCTCAACCAATGATAGAAGCACATTAAAAACGTTAGCGCGCGATTTAAAAGCGGTTGTGTTTGGTCAGGATAAAGCGATTGAAACCCTCACTGCAGCCGTAAAAATGGCACGTAGTGGTATCGGCCAAGGCAACAAACCTGTGGGTAGCTTCTTATTTAGCGGCCCTACGGGTGTTGGTAAAACCGAAGTGGCTAAGCAACTCGCTTACATCATGGGCATAGACCTCATACGATTTGACATGAGTGAGTATATGGAGCGGCATGCGGTGTCTCGCTTAATTGGCGCGCCTCCCGGCTATGTCGGGTTCGAACAAGGTGGCTTATTAACCGAAGCGATTACTAAGCAGCCATACTGTGTATTGATTTTAGATGAGATTGAGAAGGCACATCCAGACATCTTTAACATTTTATTGCAAGTTATGGATCACGGCACGCTAACAGACAGTAACGGTCGTAAAGCGGACTTTAGAAATGTAACGATAGTCATGACAACAAATGCTGGTGCAGAGAGCTTATCTAAAGCTAGCATGGGCTTTACAAATAGCAAGCAAGTGGGTGATGAAGAGGCTGATCTTAAACGCTTGTTCTCTCCTGAGTTCCGCAACCGTTTAGATGCAACTGTATCATTTGCGCCACTTTCACAAGAAATTATTTTCAGGGTGGTTGATAAATTCTTAATGCAATTAGAAGACCAATTGCATGAGAAAAAAGTTGAAGCAACCTTTAGTGATGCACTCAGAACGCATTTGGGTAAAAAAGGATTTGACCCGCTCATGGGTGCTAGACCAATGGCACGCTTAATACAAGATACCATCCGTAAAGCGTTGGCCGATGAATTGCTATTTGGTCGCCTAGTCAATGGTGGCACGGTTCACGTAGATATTGACGATAAAGATGAAATTGAACTCTCCTTCCCGTCTAGCAAACCAAATAAGCGAAAAGATTTAGCAGCAGAGACCGAGTAATTACACCTCTAAGCTGTTTAAATTTACACCAAACAAAAGCACCCAATTTAGTCAGTATAAGTTGGGTGCTTTTGCATAATACTGGCAAATAATTCCGACTCAACTAACGTTGTTAACCAAGCATTCAATTTAGGGTAAGGCGATGCGTCAAACCAATCACTGTCCACCCCGCGGAACTGTCTCACAAATGGAAAAATTGCAATATCGGCTAGAGTAGGCAAATCGCCGAACAAGCCTGGGCTTTCTTTCGATAGACTTTTTTCTAATAAAGCCTCTAACTTTCTTAAAAAAATTTCGCCTTTAGCACGATGTCCAACTTGCGTGCTTTCAAGGTTTCGCTCTGGGTATTTATACGCATCTAATACCGCTTTAAAGCGTGTGTCATTTTCTACAATTAAACTTTTAGCTGCTTGAATATTTGGCGTTAACCAGCCATCTACATCCTTTTTATTGAGCGCCCAAAATAAGATATCTAGGCTCTCATCAATAATTTCATGATCAGATAACACCAAGACCGGCACTGTCGCCTTAGGTGAAATCATCAACAGATGCTTAGGTTTATTCCTAAATGAAATCTCACGTATTTCAACATTGATACTTGCGTAGTTAAGTCCCATACGAGCACGCATTGCATAAGGACAACGTCGATATGAGTATAAAACAGGCATACCCATAAAGATTATCCCAATGCCTTACAAACATCATTTATTAATGCAGGGCCTTTATAAATTAAGCCACTGTACACTTGCACTAGGCTCGCACCAGCCGCTATTTTTTCTACTGCATCAGCACCACTAGCAATACCACCTACGCCTATGATTGGCAAAGTCCCTTGCAATATTTTTGATAGCTGCTGAATAACAACGGTAGACTGATTGCGTACTGGCGCACCCGATAACCCACCCTGTTCTTCTGCATTGGGCAACCCTTTGACCAGACCCCTCGCTAAAGTGGTGTTAGTTGCAATCACCCCATCCATTTCATGCTGCATAAGCAAGTCAGCAATTTCTTTAACCTGTGCTTCAGTAAGATCGGGCGCAATTTTAAGTGCGATCGGCACATACTGACCATGTTGCTGTGCCAGTTTTAATTGTGATTGTTTCAATGTTGCTAACAATGCTGACAGTGTCTCTTTTTCTTGTAGCTCACGGAGGTTCTTCGTATTTGGCGATGAGATATTAACGGTAATATAACTTGCATAGGGATAAACCCTTTCCATGCATATCAAATAGTCATTCACAGCTTGCTCATTGGGCGTATCGAAATTTTTGCCTATATTAATCCCCAATATACCTCGATACTTAGCAGCTTTTACATTCTCAACTAAGTGATCAACGCCTAAATTATTAAAACCAAAGCGGTTAATAATGCCTTCTGCTTGCTTGATACGAAACAACCGAGGTTTGGGGTTGCCAGGCTGTGGCCTCGGCGTCACTGTGCCAACCTCAACAAAACCAAAACCCAGTGCTGCCATCCCATCAATAACAGCTCCATTTTTATCTAAGCCGGCTGCCAATCCCACAGGATTAGGAAATGTTAAGCCCATCACCTCTCTTGCATGACACACTGGGGTCTTGCTTAAATTAAGAAAACCTAATTTTTCAACTATTTTTAAGCTTTTTAATGTCAGGTCATGCGCACATTCTGCATCTAATTGAAACAGTAATGGTTTGGCCATCGAATATAAATTCATCTGCTTATTTTACGCGAGAAACTATCGTTTTTATTACGCAATCAAAAAAAGCGGCACGCATCATGGCATGATTAGTTTCACTTGCGCTAACCTTGCATTATAGATGGCTTGTTTAATCTGCTCTGGACCCTCAAATTGCTTGGCAATCTCACCTGCATTGATGCGAGTAGCTGCTTTCAAAGATTTACGTGCTAGATCTGCTTCTGGTAGTGGGGCACCTTCTAAGCCTAGCCTGCCGCGTGAATCAGATTCACACGCTTGTAAAAACGCTTCAAATCTTTCGGGCTGACGGAAGGCATCTAAATTAATCAAGAACGTTAGTATTTTGTTCGGCTTCATGACAATGACTTGGTGTGCCTTGATATGGTATTTAGCGACCATATAAGCTAAATCCCTGCAGTCATTAGGGGCGCGTAAGCGCTTACTAACATCTTTCACAATATCAGCCCCTCTTTCATCATGACCAATATGCCGTGGTAACATCTCTTTAGGGGTAGTGCCTTTACCCAAGTCATGCATTAATACCGCATAACGGACCGCTAAACTGAAGTTTTGTCTGGCTGCATAATCTAAGGCCATCATCACATGCACACCTGTATCAATTTCAGGATGATGTTTTTCAGGTTGTGGGACACCCCATAGGCAATCCAGTTCTGGGAGTAGCTTTGTCAATGCGCCACAGGCTCTAAGCACCTCAATCATTCTACTTGGTTGTGCTTCCATCAGTCCTTTTGATAACTCCTGCCAAACGCGCTCTGACACTAAAGCATCCACTTCCCCGTCTGCCACCATCTGCTTCATCAGCAGCATTGTTTCAGGCGCAATAGTAAAATCGGGATAACGGGCAGAAAAGCGTGCCGCCCGCAAGATACGCACAGGATCCTCTATAAAGGCATCACCAACATGCCTAATAATTTTATTATGAATATCAGTCTGGCCATGATGCGGGTCTATTAAACGACCATCTTGCGCTTTGGCAATGGCATTCATGGTGAAGTCACGTCGGCATAAATCATCCTCTAACGTAACATCCGGATCCGCATATACGGTAAATCCTTTATAGCCTTTACTCACTTTACGTTCAGTTCTGGCTAACGCGTATTCATCATGTGTTTTAGGGTGTAGAAATACAGGGAAGTCTTTACCAACAGGCTTGTAGCCTAAATCGACCATAGCATCGACTGTGCTGCCGACGACGACATAATCGAAGTCTTTAACTGGCAGTCCTAGCAATGCATCACGAACAGCACCGCCCACACAGTAAGTCTCTAACTCGTTATCTTCTGGCATTGATTACGCGACCAGCAGCCGTTCTAAATTGGTTATACACTGCTCGCGGTGTTTTATTAATAATATATTCAGGCATCACGGCTTCTAATGGCATTAGCGCGCATGTAATCTCTTTAGCCATTGCGCCTTTCATAATGCTATCAACCTCCATTGACCGCACATTGTCGCGTGTCATCAATTTAATTGGTAGCAACTCCATTAGCCATGCCTGCAAGTAAGAAAGTTGATCGTTCAGCCCTATAATTAGTCGCTTCTTACCCAAGATCTGCATTGTTTTTTGTACAAGCTCTCGCAGACTATAGTCATGAGGACCTGCTAAATTAAAGCTCTTGGCAAATGTCTCCGTATTTTGCAAACTGTTGACAAAGATACTAGCAACATCTTCAACCCATATTGGCTGAAATTTAGCCTCTGGCTTGGCAAGAAAAATGACGGGTAAAAATTTAATCAAACTAGCGAATAAATTTAAGAACCGATCGCCCCGACCAAATATTACAGAAGGTTTAAAGGTTGTTATATTAACGCCACCCCTAAACAGACTTAAAGCCACTTCACCATGTGCTTTACTACGTAGATATTGACTAGGCGCTTGCTCACTTGAGCCTAGTGCACTCATATGAATGAAACGACTAACACCTAAACCATCGCATATCTCAACTAACCGTTTTGGCAACTGATGGTGTACAGATTCAAATGTATTATTTCTGTTTTGATGCAAAATGCCAACTAAGTTAATGACAGCATCACTACCATGCAAACACCTGGTTAAGGCCTCGTCATTGTGTATGTCACACGTTTTCACCTGCACATTTGGCAAAAGAATAAGGTGTTTTGCACGTTCCCGGTGGCGTGTTAACACCTTAACTTGGTAACCTGCGGCATCTAGCTTACTAACAATACTACTGCCAACAAACCCTGCACCACCTACTACACATACTTTTTTGATTATCATGATACTTACCTACTAGTATTAAGCTGCTATGATTTTGCTGGGACTGTACCCATTCTTTGCTTAAGGGTTTTTCTATTATCACCTAATTGCTTTGCATACATATGTGCATTAGCTATTACCCGTTGCACATAGACACGCGTTTCATTAAAAGGAATCGTTTCCGCATAAATCGCGCCTTCTAATGGCTCTTTAGCGCGCCATCTTTTCGCTCTGCTTGGGCCTGCATTATATCCGGCTGTCGCCATAATTTTATTACCATTCATCACAGCTAAGGTATAACTTAAGTAGTAAGTCCCAATCGTAATATTAGTGTCTAAATCATGAATCATGCTACGTTTATAATTACTCACCCCTGCTCGTTTTGCCGCCCATCTAGCCGTTGTTGGCATTAACTGCATCAAACCTGCTGCGCCTGCATGTGACTTTGCATAATGCATAAAACGACTCTCCTGCCGTGTAATACCATAGACCCATGTTAAGTCGACACCATGTTGACTGGCTGCTGCCTTCATTAATCGTTTATGAGGCGTTAAATATCTAAGCGAAAAATCATGCCATTCTTTCGTGCCATCCGCTGTATTCACAGCGATATCGTACCATTGTTTGCGGTTTGCAAACTGGGCAGCTGCCAACAGCCTTTTATCATCGAATCCCTCTATCGCTTTTGCCCATTCTCGCTTGCCTTCCCAACGTAAATCCATGTTAAACAAGGCCTCTGCACGTTGTACAGCTGCCAATTCAGCGATACTACTAATTTCTTCCCTTGTAGGTTTGTAATGCAATAAAGGGACGGGGTTGTAGTTTTTTATTTCATCTTGCGCTAACCAACCATAATAATGCCGTTCTGGTGCAAGATTAGTAAGAATACCAAGCGCTTCATCGCCTCGTTGACGTGCAATTAAAGCGCGTGCACGCCAATAACGCCAGCGTGCTTCATCTGCCACAGCTGGTGGCATTTTTTCAATGATCCCTAATAAACTACCCCAGTTCCTTTGGCGTAATGTCGCGCGCGCATACCAAGAAACCTGCTCGTCATTCAATGTTTCAAAGTCTGCTTTCTGAAACCAAATACTGGCTTCTGGCTCGTGTCGTTTTGCTGCTGAAAGCCCCAGCATGCTGTAAAAATAACTTCTCTCATCTACATTGAATTTGTTTTGTACTTTCTTAAATGCTGCAACTGCCTGCCATGTATCTTTTTTTGCTAACCTAGTTAAGGCATATAAATTCACTTCACGCCCAAAGCGGCTGTTGAATGATATTTGCCCTTTATCAATGACCGTTTTTGGCTTTGCTGCAGCTTTTTTTAACTGCTTGCCGTGACTTGATTGATAACGCTTACTACGTTTGATAATTGATCTTGCTAAACTGATGCGATTTTTGCTTGTTGCCAGGCGAAAGCGTTGCCAGACAGCGTCTTCATCTATAATGCCTCCTGCTTGCATTAGGTCAAACAAACGACCGCAATCGTTAGGGCGAGACCTTGAGGTTAACCATAAATGCTTGGCAGATGTTAATGCCCCTGTATTTGGGCGTGAATGATAGGCCTCTTCTGCATAACAACTAACCGCTGCATTTTCAGATTGATACTTTGCATACTCATATGAAAATGTGTCCCAATCTTGATGTAAACCGAGCTTTTTTAAATACTCTCCGCGCAATCTATCGGCAAAAGCATAATCGTTATATTGTGCTAAAAAGTTAGTGATTCTCTGATTATCTATATTTTCTATATCAAGTCGCATCAGCCAGTATTTTGCATAAGGCGCTAGCAAATGCTTTTGTGTCTGCAATTGTGTTGCATAGCTAGATAAGGCAATCACATCTTCTTTTTCGTAAGCTTGCTTAGCCTTTAAAACGATTTCATCACCCGTATTAGCATGGCCCATGCAAGAAAATGTGAGCGTCATGATGACTAGAATCAAACGATGTATTGAAAATATTTTCATTAGGTTACCTAGAATCTAATCACTCTTGCAATCAAGTTAACTACAACCAATATGACTGTAAACCAAGCGGTGTAAATGACAAACTGCTTCAGAGTGGTTAAATATTTTTTATTTCGTGTTACAACAAAAGCCGCTAACAGCACAAAAACTGCGATAAGAACAAGTGCGGTGGCGATACGAACAATAAACAATGGAAAATTATATCCTTAGTTAAAATGCGGTAATACATGTGGGGTAAATAATGCAGCCTGCTCTTTGAACCCGGCTGGGGCCTCATTTAAATCTTCAAACGTTACGTATTCCCAAGCATCTGCATCAGCGACTAACGTACGAATCAATTGGTTATTCAACCCATGTCCTGATTTGTAAGCAGTATATGCACCTAGTAACGGGTGGCCTAACATATACAAATCACCAATTGCATCTAACACTTTGTGTTTTGCAAATTCGTCCTCATATCGTAGGCCATCTGTATTCAAAACGCGGAACTCATCAAGCACAATCGCATTATCTAAACTACCTCCGCGCGCTAAGCCATTGGCACGTAGGTACTCTACTTCGTGCATAAATCCAAAGGTGCGTGCACGACTAATATCGTCTATGTAAGAATTATCAGCAAAATCAATTTTGACATTACTCCCTGAGTTCTCAAACACTGGGTGTGCAAAATCGATGGTGAAGTCCATTTTAAAACCATGGTATGGATCAAACCGCACCCATTTATCCTCTTCCACCACTTCCACTTGGCTTTTAACGCGAATAAATTTTTTGGGTGCTGCTTGTTCAGATATTCCTGCAGACTGTAGTAAAAATATAAAAGGTCCAGCGCTTCCATCCATGATTGGAATTTCGGAAGCGCTGATTTCAACAATGATGTTATCTACACCTAAACCAGCCAGTGCGGACATTAAATGCTCAACAGTTGCGACACGCGCACCATTTTTCTCTAGGGCAGAGCACATGCGTGTATCACTTACTGCATCAGGTGTCGCTTGTATTTCTGGCGTACCGGGCAAATCGGTGCGCCGAAATGTAATACCAGTGTCGATTGCAGCAGGAAGAAGCGTTAATGTCACTTTTTCTCCATTATGCAAACCCACACCGGTCGCGCTCACCTGTTTCTTTAATGTCCTTTGTTTTAACACCCATTATCCTAACTATTTTTACACCATAACTTCAGAGAAAACTGTACTACTAAGACACTTAGGTATCTGATATATTAGCATAATCTTCTATGTAGCCTTACATAGTGCTTAGTCCGCTTGTTTACGTAAAAATGCTGGAATATCATACTCCTCCACACCATTCATTTTCATTGCATCCACTTGTGCACGGCGGTTATTTTGACTAAACACAGCAGGCTCATCACCTTCAACCTCTTCTGCATAGACTGGCATGTCAGTTGTACCATCACGTACAGCAGTCATTACACGTAGCTCAGGCTTTTCTTCGCGTGGTGCAATTGCACCATTTAAACCTGTCGCCACCATCGTGACACGCAACTTATCATCAATATTTTCATCCATCACAGTGCCGACAATCACAGTTGCATCTTCTGCAGTGAACGCTTTTATCGTATTCATCACATCATAATACTCTTTCATTTTAAAGCTGGTGCTCGCAGTAATATTCACTAATACACCACGTGCATTTGCCAAATTAACATCTTCCAGCAATGGGCTAGCCACTGCTTGCTCAGCTGCGATATTGGCACGGTTAGCACCACTTGCTTCAGCAGAGCCCATCATTGCCATACCCATCTCGCTCATGACTGTACGTACATCAGCAAAATCGACATTGACCAAACCTGGGCAATTAATAATTTCTGCAATACCTGAGACAGCATTATGAAGCACATCGTTCGCTGCACAGAAAGCATCTGTAAATTGCACATCCTCTCCCAATACTTCCATTAATTTCTCATTAGGAATCACAATTAAAGAATCAACATGCTGTGATAGCTCCTCTAAGCCCTCTTTAGCCACTTGCGTACGCTTACCTTCAAATATAAATGGTTTTGTTACAACGGCCACCGTTAGGATACCCATTTCTTTTGCAACTTCAGCAATGATAGGTGCTGCACCAGTTCCTGTTCCACCACCCATACCTGCTGTAATAAACAGCATATCAGCGCCTTCTATTATTTCAGCAATGTGGTCACGGTCTTCAATTGCTGCTTCACGACCAACCTCCGGCTTAGCACCAGCACCTAGACCTTTAGTGATTTCGGCACCAATTTGCAAAGTAGTGGTTGCAGCACTTTTTAGCAAAGATTGCGCATCCGTATTGACAGAAATAAATTCCACACCACTAACATTTTTATCAACCATATGGTCGACTGCATTACCACCACAACCACCAACACCGATTACTTTAATGACGGCTTCTTGTGAATCTTTTTCCATAATTTCAAACATTTTATATCTCCTTTTTTGCCTAAATGTTCGAGCCTATTTTCATAAGCTCTGCCCTATTGCTACTACTTACTACACTAAATAAATGACTCTTAAAAATTACCTTTAATCCAGTCTTTCATCCTCTTAAATATGCCAACCACTGAATTCAATTCCATCTGACCTGTTAATTGCTGCTCTAACTGCCGTTTCCCCATCAGCAACAAACCAACACCAGTCGCATATCTAGGATTGCTCACTACCTCAGACAAACCGTCTACGTAGCGTGGCATGCCCAAGCGTACTGGCATATGAAAAATCTCTTCACCCAATTCAATCATGCCTCGCATCATGGATGAGCCCCCTGTAATCACGATGCCTGATGCAATCATTTCCTCCATCCCGCTGCGGCGCAGCTCTTGTAACACCATTTCATAAAGCTCTACGATTCTAGGCTCAACAACTTCTGCGAGTGTTTGTAAAGATAACTGTCTGGCTTCTCTTCCATCCACACCTGGCACTTCAACCGTTTCGCGTGGATCTGCTAATTGTCGTAACGCGCAGCCATACTTCACTTTGATGTCTTCTGCGGATTGCGTAGGGGTGCGAAAAGCAACAGCAATGTCATTGGTCACTTGATCGCCTGCGATGCCAATGACCGCAGTGTGGCGAATAGACCCGCTTTTAAATACGGCAATATCTGTTGTACCTCCGCCAATATCGACCAAACAAACACCCAACTCTTTTTCGTCTTCCGTGAGCACAGCGACACTCGATGCCAAGGGCTGCAATATGAGCTCGCTAACTGCAATACCGCTACGCTTAATACACTTCTCAATATTCTGTGCTGCGGCAACTGCACATGTCACGATATGTACTTTCACTTCAAGCTTCATCCCACTCATCCCTAGTGGCTCGCGCACATCTTCCTGCCCATCAATAATAAATTCTTGCGTCAATATGTGAAGTATTTGCTGGTCTGCTGGCAGCGCGATGGCACGTGCGGTTTCCACCACACGCTCCACATCCATTTGCGTGACTTCTGAGTCTTTAATTTTGACCATGCCATGGGAATTAAGGCTTTGGACATGGCTGCCCGCAATGCCTGTAAATACAGCATTAATTTTACAGTCCGCCATCAATTCTGCCTCTTCTAGCGAACGCTGTATTGCTTGCATTGTGGAGTCTATATTAATCACCACGCCTTTTTTTAACCCTCTAGACGTATGCTGTCCCAAGCCAATAACTTTAATGGCGCCCTCTGGCAACAACTCAGCCACTAGTGTGACAATCTTTGATGTGCCGATGTCTAACCCTATTATTAGGTTCTTCTCTTCACGCACTTTATTCATCTCTACTCCCCATTTATGCCTGTTTTAGCATTTGCGCTAATGGCAATGCTTGCATTGATAATTTTTTAGGCTTACGTACAGCAAATCCATTGGGATAACGTAAGTCTGCATATTTGATTTCCGCATTTAGCTGGCTTAGCACGGCTTCATACACTGTTGCAAATTTACTTAGCCTTGCAGCCATATTCACCCTACCTAACGAAATCAATAAATTCTTGTCTGTTTTAATTTCCCAAGAACGCCTTGGTGAAAGGGTGACACGCGTTATCTTGATATCAGCCCTATTTAAAATCTTGCTGTAATCAGCATAATTTCTTGTCACTTCTTTTACACCATTTCCCGGCCCATAAAACACTGGCAGCTTCGCATCTGACGCGGCATGAAATAATTCTCCTCGTGTATTCACCAATGCTATATTTCCCCACCTTGCTAGCGCTTTATGCTCTTCTATCTCTATACTCAATGCATCTGGCCAACGTCGTCTAACGCTGACGGTCCTAGCCCAAGGCAGTTTCTCAAAAGCATCACGCGTTTTAATTAAATCCAGTGTAAAGAAATTGCCTTTTAAATGTTTTGCAACAATCAGCCTTACTTGCGCTTGATTGACATACTTAACTTCACCACTCACTTTCACCTCACGAATTGGGAAAATTGGCAAATGCACTAAAACGAACAACAAGCCATATAGCATGAGTACAATAGAGACTGCATAAAAGAAATTGGCAATCCAATTTAATACGCTAGGCTTATCCCACATGTTTAGGCTCCTTCACATCCGCTTCCATCGTCATCTGCAATATTGCTAGTGCCAACGCATCAAAACTAATGCCGGCTGATTTTGCTGCCATTGGCACCAAACTATGGTCCGTCATACCAGGAACCGTATTCAGTTCTAGAAAATAATGCTTCCCAGCAGTGTCCATCAAAAAATCAACACGCCCCCAACCGCTACAACCAATCACGCTAAAAGCCTCCAATGCTTCTTGTTTTATCTGGTCTTCTAACGTTTGACTTAACCCGCAAGGGCACAAATACTCCGTATCATCACGTGTATATTTTGCTTCGTAATCATAAAATTCTGTTTTGGTCACAATCTTCACAATAGGTAATGCCTTATCCCCTAAAATGCCGACGGTATACTCTCCTCCACCAATATATTGTTCTGCAATGACAAGTGGGTCAGCCTGTGCCGCCAACGTATAGGCCGCTTCAAGCTCTCCTCTTTCTTTCACTTTACTAATCCCAATACTAGAACCCTCGCTCGCTGGCTTCACGAATAATGGCAAACCTAATTCCTCTTCTATTGCAACAAAATCACTTTCAGCATTGACCAATGCATACGCAGGCGTCACTACACCAGCCTCATCCCATTTCAATTTGGTTTGCCACTTATCCATGCCCTCAGCCGAAGCACTCACACCACTCCCTGTGTAAGGAATCCCCATTGAATCTAGTTCACGTTGAACCGTGCCATCTTCACCAAAACGCCCATGAAGCATAATAAAAACACGGTCAAATGTTTTTAAATCACTCATATCCTGATCAAGTGGATCAAAAGCATGTGCATCAACACCTTGGCGAACAAGTGCGGCCAAGACTGCACCGCCACCATCTAATGACACTTCACGCTCAGCTGAGTCGCCACCTAACAGCACAGCAACTTTTCCAAATGTGTGTTCATCATCATTCGCTTTTAAATCATCGCTATACATATTCACCAATCACCTTTACCTCTTGTTGCAACGCAACACCCTGCTTAGCTAGTACCGCCTCTTTCATATGCCTAATAAGCAACTCAATATCTAAGGCACTACACCCGCCAACATTGACAATAAAATTTGCATGTTTTGGCGACACCTGTGCACCGCCTATTTGGTAACCCTTCAAACCACTCTCTTCAATCAGCCTTGCCGCATAGTCTCCTTTAGGGTTGCGAAAGGTTGACCCCCCGCTTGGAAAGTTAAGCGGCTGGCTGGCCAGCCGTGTGGCCAACAACTCTTTAATTTTTCTTGCCGCCTCTTCTGGGCTACCAAGCAGCAAATCAAACCACGCCCCTAAAAACCACTCTTCAGGCATTGGCATTTCAACCGTGCGATAACCAGTCACGAATTCATGCGCATTTCTAACATGTGTTTTTCCAAACCGGTCTATCGTTAATGCCTGATGCACAATGTCCCAAGTCACACCACCGTAACATCCAGCATTCATGGCCAATGCCCCACCGACGGTACCTGGAATTCCCGCCAAAAACTCTGCACCAGCTTTACTATTAACTGCACTAAATTTCGCCACTTTTCCGCATGTCACTCCGGCTTCAGCATAAAGATAGGCGCCATCCATTCTGATTTCTTTTAGCGCCTGGTGCATCACAATTACCGTGCCCCTCACGCCCCCATCTCGCACTAATAAATTACTACCAAGGCCAATAAAATATATTGGCTCCTCTGCATCTATCCCGGTTAGCATTTCTGCTAAATCTTCTAAGCCCGTTGGTATAAATAAACGGTCAGCCTTTCCACCTACACGCCAGCTTGTATAGCGGTCTAACGGCTCATTCTTAAACAACCTGGTCTTGGTCTCTGCTTGCGCCATCATGTCATTAACGCTTTCGTTTTATTGGCTATTTGCCCGACGCTGCCTGCACCCATCACAATGACCACATCACCAGCCTGCACAACATTAACAATCGCCTCTGGCAGCGCATCAGCTTCTTCTACAAAGATAGGTTCAACTTTCCCTTTCACCCGTACCGCACGAATAAGTGACCTTGTATCTGCAGCAACAATTGGTGCTTCTCCTGCTGAGTACACCTCTGTTAATAGCGCAGCATCCACGCTTGAAATCACTTGCACAAAATCTTCAAAACAATCCCGTGTACGGCTATAGCGATGTGGCTGGAATGCCAACACCAATCTTCTATCAGGGAAGGCGCCTCTTGCTGCAGCAATGACCGCTTGTAATTCAACTGGGTGGTGACCGTAATCATCAATTAACGTGAAAGTGCCGCCTTTACCTGTCGGCACTTCTCCGAGACGTTCAAAGCGTCTGCCGACACCTTTGAACTCTGCCAAGGCTTTTACGATTGCTGCATCAGGTACATTCAACTCACTGGCAATGGCAATGGCTGCCAATGCATTCTGTACATAGTGATTACCTGGCAAATTTAATGTCACATCAAATTGTGTTGTTTCACCGTTAATGCGCGTTACTTTAAAATGCATTTTCCCATTATCTGCACGCACATCTGTTGCGCGAATACTGGCCTCTTCGCTGAACCCATAAGTGGTCACTGGCTTTGTGACTCGCGGCAAGATCTCACGCACATTTTCATCATCGATACAGACTACTGCCATGCCCCAAAATGGAAGCTGTTGCAAAAACTCAACAAAAGCACTTTTCAACTTATCAAAACTATGTTCGTAAGTTTCCATATGGTCTTGGTCAATATTGGTAACAACAGCCAAGATGGGGCTTAAATGCAAGAATGAAGCATCAGATTCATCTGCCTCTACCACAATATGTTCACCCGCTCCTAATCTTGCATTTGTACTGGCTGACTCCAGCTTTCCACCAATCACAAACGTAGGATCTAACCCAGCTTCCGCTAGAATGCTTGCAATTAAACTTGTTGTTGTCGTTTTTCCGTGTGTCCCAGCAACGGCAATTCCTTGCTTAAAACGCATCAGTTCCGCCAGCATCAAAGCACGTGGCACCACTGGAATATGGTTTTCTCTTGCAGCAACAACTTCTGGATTATCTTCACTGATTGCAGTCGACACAACCACAACATCCGCATCAAGTAGGTTCTCTTTGGCGTGCTGCTGATATAGCGTTGCACCAAATGCTTGCAATCGTTTTGTTGTCACATTATTAGCCAAGTCTGAACCACTCACCTTAAAGCCCAGGTTGAGCAGCACTTCAGCAATACCACTCATGCCGCTACCGCCAATACCGACGAAATGAATGTTTTTTACTTTATGCTTCATACCGCTACCCCAGCTAACTTCATACACTCATTTGCCACCGTTTCAGTAGCCTTTGGCTTTGCAAGGGCACGTGCATTTTTTGCCATAACCAAGCAAGACCCTCGTGTTAATTGCTTTAGTATTTCAGCCATTTTTTCTACGGTTAGCGCTGTTTGTTGTATTAATATTGCCGCGCCGTTATCACTCAAATATGCGGCATTAGTTGTCTGATGATCATCTACCGCAAATGGGAATGGCACTAACACACTAGCAACACCGACACAGGCCAGCTCTGCAACTGTTAATGCACCTGCACGACAGATCACAACATCGGCCCAAGCATATTGGGTAGCCATGTCTTTTATATAAGCTTGAGTCTCTACTTTTACGCCCGCCTGCTTATAGTTAGCCTCTAGTGTTGTAATATGCTTTTCTCCAGCTTGGTGTACAACCTCAGGCCGCTGTGCTGCCGAAAAAGTCGCCAATGCTTTTGGCAACACATCATTCAACTCTGCTGCGCCTAAACTACCGCCTACAACCAACACTCTAAGTCGACCTTGGCGCGCCTCATATCGCGCTTGCGGCAAAGCCAATTGTGTAATGTCAATACGTACCGGATTACCCACCAAAGTAGCTTTATCGCTAAATACCGCTGGAAATGCAGCCAACACCTTATTAGCAAAACGGCTCAATATCTTATTGGTTAAGCCTGCAACAGAGTTCTGCTCATGTATCACTAATGGCTTCCTTAGCAACTTAGCCATTAAGCCGCCTGGGAATGCAGCAAAGCCACCCATGCCTAACACGACATTTGGCTGATGCTGCAAAATGGCACTAACACTTTGCTTAAATGCGATTATCAACTTAAACGGCAGCACAACCCAGCCCAACAAACCGTTACCTCTCACACCGCGCATTGTAATCATTGCTTTGCTGTATGGCTTTTCTTCAATTAAGCGATTTTCCATTCCACCTTCTGTGGCAAGCCATACAATACGCCACCCAAGTGCCTGCAAATAATCAGCAACAGCCAAAGCCGGGTATACATGTCCGCCAGTACCACCAGCCATGACCATTAGTGTATTTTTGTTTTGATTATTAACCATCATGCTGGCAAACCCTTCTGAATGCGCCGGTTTTCATAATCAATACGGAGCAATACTGCAATGGCTATACAATTAGCCAATATGCCACTACCGCCAAACGAAAGTAATGGTAAAGTCAGCCCCTTCGTTGGTAGTACACCCATGTTCACGCCAATATTAATAATCGCTTGCACCCCAATCCAAACACCTAGGCCTTGTGCGAGCAATGCTGAAAAATAGCGTTCATTAGCAATCGATTCTTTACCAATACCAAATGCACGAACCACCAACCAAGAAAATAGTCCTAACACTGTCAGCACGCCAACAAAGCCCAACTCCTCAGCAATCACTGCGACAAGAAAGTCTGTATGCGCTTCTGGTAAATAGAGCAATTTCTCTACACTCGCGCCCAAACCCACACCAAACCATTCGCCACGCCCAAAAGCAATTAGCGCATGTGACAGCTGATAACCTTTGCCAAAAGGATCGGCCCAAGGGTCCATAAAGCCGATAACACGTTGCAACCGGTAGGGTGAGCTAACAATTAAGAAGTAAATAGCAAACGGTAATATGGAGATGATTGCGGCAAATATTTTCCAATGAATACCACCCAACCATAAGATGGAAATAGAGATGGCCGCAACCACGGCAAGTGCACCGAAATCTGGCTCACGTAATAACAGAAACCCCACCAAAACCATCACCGCAACCATCGGCAAAAAGCCTTTCACAATGCTGTCCATTTGTGCCGACCTACGTACGGCATAATCGGCCACATACATTGCTGCAAAGAGCTTCATAAACTCTGAAGGCTGAAAGTTAACAACAAATAGTGATAACCAACGTTGGCTGCCATTAACACTCTTTCCGATACCAGGAATGAGCACCAGCACAAGCAAGCCGACAGTTGCCAAGAATAGATGTGGTGCCATTTTTTGCCACCACTCCATTGGAATTTGAAAGGTGACATAGCCTGCAACAAGACTAATCGCAATAAAAATACTTTGTCGCATTAAAAAGTACATGCTGTTATAACCAGTCGCTTTATCTGCTTCAGCAATAGCAATGGATGAGGAATACACCATCACCAATCCAAGGCCTAGTAAAATCAAAGTTACCCACAACAGCAACTGATCGTAAACTGGCGTTGTGATGCGTTCACGCGCTTGGGCTGCAGTGCTTAACATGTCACTTCCTCCAGCCTTTTTACCGCATCAATAAAAGCCTCTGCTCGGCTTATATAGTTTTGGTACATATCAAAACTAGCACAAGCTGGTGAAAGCAACACTGCGTCATCTCGCTCTGCAACACGCCTTGCAATTTCTACGGCTTCCCGCATATCCGCCGCGTGATACATAGGCACTTTTGAATTGACTAAAACTGCTTCAATTAATGCGGCATCACGCCCAATCAATACGACTGAACGTGCATTGTTTTTTACAGGCGCTTCTAATGGTGTGAAGTCTTGCCCTTTGCCTTCCCCACCTGCGATTAACACTATTTTCTGAGGTAAGCCCGACAATGCAGCGCATGTCGCGCCTACATTGGTTCCTTTCGAATCATTGTAATAGGCGACCCCATCAACTTCCGCTATCCACTCCACACGATGGGGCAAGCCTTTAAAGTTATATAGCGCATTTAGCAACGGGGCATACTCCAAGCCAATAGCCCTACATAGTGCCAATGCTGCCAATGCATTTGAAGCATTGTGCGCACCTTTAACATGTAAATCTGTAGCATTAATCAGAGGTTGATCACCCTCAGATAACCATATTTCTTGGTCTACATCATCTATGCCGTACTCTTGATGATCTGTATTCAAACCATATGTACGTAAATCTAAATTTGGGCGCTCCATAATCATGCTCCAGGCATCATCACGGTTTAGCACTTGGCATTTAGCGTTATAAAATATATGCGCTTTAGCTGCTGCGTAGGCAGCCATATCTGCATAACGATCCATATGGTCTTCAGTCAAGTTAAGCACCGTAGCCGCATCAACGATCAAGCTATTGGTTGTTTCCAACTGGAAGCTAGAAAGCTCCAACACATAAACATCAGGGGTTTCCATACTTAATGTATCTAAAACCGGCAACCCTATATTGCCTGCAACAATCGTTTTTAAACCCGCCGCTTTACACATCTCGCCAACCAGTGTTGTCACTGTTGTTTTGCCATTCGCGCCAGTAATAGCAATCACTTTCGCGTCGGCAGGGCGGTATTGGGCAAATAGTTCGATATCACCAACAATGGGGATACCCGCATTTTTTGCGTCCTGAATTGCCGGTTCTGATAACGCAATACCGGGACTAACCACTAACAATTCAGCACTAGTTAATACCTCAGCATGAATACCACCTAAATGAATTTGTACCTCGGCCATTTCAGCCTTTACAACATCCACATTTGGTGGATTTTCACGTGTATCAACCACAGTGACTTTTGCACCTTTCGCTACAAGCCAACGCAGTGCTGAAAGGCCTGTATCACCAAGCCCTAACACCAGTACACGTTTATTTTTAAGTGTTTTTTCCATTTAATCTATTGACTACCTAAGCTTCAATGTGGAAAGTCCAACCAATACCAACATCATGGTAATAATCCAGAAACGGACGACTACTTGCGTTTCCTTCCAACCTTTTTGCTCATAGTGATGATGCAATGGCGCCATTAAGAAAATACGTCTTCCCACCCCTGTTTTGTATTTTGTATACTTAAAGTACAGCACCTGTATTGCGACAGAAAATGTCTCAACAACAAAAACGCCACCCATAATAAACAGCACAATTTCCTGTCTTACAATGACGGCCACAACGCCTAGCGCAGCGCCAAGAGCCAAAGCACCGACATCACCCATAAACACTTCTGCCGGGTAAGCGTTAAACCATAAAAATCCTAAGCCTGCACCTGCCATTGCCGCACAGAAAACAAACAGCTCACCTGCACCTGCCACGTAAGGCACGCCCAAATATTGTGAAAAATACAAGTGGCCAGCTACATACGCGAATACACCTAAGGCACTAGCCACCATCACTGTCGGCAATATGGCCAGGCCATCCAGTCCATCAGTTAAATTCACGGCATTACTACTGCCAACCACTACCATGTATGTCAGCACTAAAAACCCAACCAGCCCTAACGGCAGGGCTAAATTTTTAAAAAATGGAAAGATTAATGTCGTTTCTGCAGGAGATGCTGCCGTTTTATAGAGGAAAATTGCGACGCCCAAACCAATCAAGCTTTGCCAAAAAAGCTTAGCTTTAGCAGACAAGCCCTTAGGGTTTCGATGGACAACCTTACGGTAATCATCTACCCAACCAACAGCACCAAAACCTAATGTGGTGGCCAACACCACCCAGATAAACCGATTACTCAAGTCTGCCCATAACAAAGTAGATAAGGCAATCGCGACTAATATAAGCGCGCCTCCCATCGTTGGCGTACCTGCTTTAATCAAATGTGTTTGTGGGCCATCATCACGTACAGATTGCCCAACTTTATATTTTGTTAATCGCCTAATCATTCCTGGGCCAATGACAAAGGAAATGATGAGTGCCGTCAGTGTTGCCATGACGGCACGTAGGGTAATGTAATTAAATACACTAAACCCGTGAATATCGTTAGCTAAATAACGTGCAAGCTCTAGTAACATTAATGCCCACCCCCTAATTTTCTTTCTTTTACTATTGCGTTGACTATGCGTTCCATCTTCATAAAACGTGAGCCCTTGACGAGCACACATACACCGGCATGCATGCAGTCTTCGAGCGCAGCTACTAGGCTCTCTAACCCTGCAAAATGGCGGCCATTCTCTCCGAATGCCAAACTTGCTGACTTGCTGGCTTGTCCGAAACTGAACAACCTTGTAATGTTGTTTTGCTTTGCATAAGCGCCAACTTCCGCATGCAAATCATCTGCTTCCAATCCCAACTCCCCCATATCACCCATTACAAAAATCAACGTATCTTTTGAATCATATTTCTGGCTGGCCAACACCTCTATTGCAGCCCTCATAGAATCTGGGTTTGCATTGTAAGTATCATCAATGACGACCGCATTTTGCAGCCCAACTAATAAATTAAGCCGCCCCTGAACGCCATTAAAACGACTCAAGCCCTGTGCTATATCAGCATTTGAAACGCCAAGCGCCACTGCAACCGCACTAGCAGCCAAAGCATTACTCACATTATGTTTACCTAATACGCTAAGACTCACTTGAACCGTTCCATCAGGGGTTTTCAGACTTATATTAGAACGGCCACCTTCTGTGCTGTACTGCGCAGTGACATCAGCACCACCACCAAGCCCAAAGGTAATCACTTTTTTATCTTCATTTAGCGATAGCCAATATTCTGCAAAATCATCATCTGCATTAATGACTGCAATGCCATCTTTTGCCAAACCTTCAAACACTTCGCCTTTGGCTTCTGCAATGGCCTTTCGTGACCCTAGCTCGCCTATATGTGCCGTTCCTGCATTATTAACAACAGCGACTTGTGGGCATGCAATATTGGTTAAATATCGAATTTCTCCTAAATGACTCATGCCCATCTCAATCACTGCATTCGTATGTTCCGCACGAATATTAAGCAGACTAAGCGGCATGCCAATATCATTATTCAGATTTCCCTGGGTGGCTAATACATGACCTTTAGCAGTACTTAATATCGAAGCAATCATTTCTTTCACTGTTGTTTTGCCGTTACTGCCTGTCACTGCAACCAAAGGCAAGCTAAACTTTTTCCGCCAGCAATGCGCCAGTGCGCCCAAGGCTAAACGGGTATCTTTTACCAATACAGAAGGACTCACCTTGGTGTTAGCATCAGAAATCAAAGCGGCAGCGGCGCCCAACTGAACCGCTTCTGCAGCAAAACGATTCCCATCAAATCGATCACCTTTAATCGCCACAAACAATTGATTATCTTTAATGTTGCGGCTATCTGTACCTATACTAAGCACACTCACATCCTGCCCAGTGACATGCGCGTTTAACGCATTCGCTATTTCTGACAACATCATCATGCGACTGCCACCTCGTAGCGTTTAAGTGCCTTCTCAACTTGTTCTGCATCGCTGAAGTGGTGCTTCTCACCAGAAACCTCTTGATAATCCTCATGCCCTTTGCCTGCAACCAAGACAACATCACCCACACCAGCATTTGCAATAGCGATAGAAATGGCAGCTGCTCGATCTTCTTCAACAGCGTATTGTCCATCTACCCCAGCCAATATTGCTTGTATAATTTTTTCTGGGGCTTCATCTCTAGGGTTATCTGATGTCACTACCACGCCATCTGAGTAGGTGCTAGCCACATCTCCCATCATTGAGCGTTTTCCTTGGTCTCTATTACCACCGCAGCCAAACACACAAACCAACCGCTGCTTTGCGTCTTCCCGCAATGCGAGCAAAACATTTTTCAAAGAATCAGGTGTATGCGCATAATCAACAACAACCAGTGGCAACTGATCACCACCAAATTTCTGCATACGCCCTTCTAAAGGCTCGATATAGGCAATTGCCTCTACCGCGTCAACCAATGCAACCTTCGAAACCAGTAGGGTAGCTAAAACAGCAAGCACGTTATAGACGTTAAACCGCCCAACCAAATTGACACTGATATCAGATCGGCCATATGGTGTTACCACAAAAAAGTTAATGCGCCCATTCTCTAAATTGACTTTTGTTGCCCTTACGTCGCCACTGTCGATGCCATAGGTCAACACAGGCACCTTATTTGTCAGCAATCCTTTTTTTACAGCCTTACCAAATACGTCATCACTATTTAAAACAACGCTTTTCAAGCCCTTAGTTAAAAATAGTCGTTTTTTTACTTCCGCATACTTTTCATAACTGCCATGGTAATCCAAATGATCTCGGCTTAAGTTCGTCAGGACGCCAACATCAAAGTGCACACCATTCACCCGGCCTTGGTCAATGCCATGCGAAGACACTTCCATCGCAACAGTTTCTATACCTTGCTCAACATATTTCGAAAATAACTTTTGTAGTAACAATGCATCTGGTGTTGTATTAGCAGTCGGTTCTAGCTGATTTGGCAGGCCATTGCCTAAAGTGCCGATCAGTGCAGCTTTATTTCCAAGTCGGTTGTAACACTGGCCCAACCATTGGGTGACAGACGTTTTACCATTAGTCCCAGTTACCCCAACAACCCATAACTTACTAGTCGGACTATCGTAAAATTGGTCAGCAACTTTTCCCGCTTGCTGTTTGAGTTTCGCCACAGGCGCATTTTCAACTTTCCACTCAGGGTTCCATGTAAAGTTGTCTGACTCCCATAACACTGCATTCGCGCCTTTTTCTATTGCCTCAGCAATATAATCTCTGCCATCTGCATGCTCACCCGGATAGGCTAAAAATAAAGCGCCAGTTGTTACCATTCGGCTATCTGAAGCAATATCTGTAGGCTTTTCACTAATCATATATTGCATCAAACCACCTCCTTCACATCTTCCAATGCTTCCAGGGTTGGGATGACTACATTAGTATTTGGCGCATCATGCGGCACTGACAACAAGCGCAGCGCCTCGGACATCACTACACTAAATACTGGCGCGGCTACAGTGCCGCCGTAATATTCGCCTGACGTTGGCTCATCGATCATGACCGCCATCACAAAACGTGGGTTGGATGCGGGCGCCAACCCTACAAACGAGCCCACATACTTATCTTTCTCATAACCGTTTGGACCTAGCTTATGGGCTGTGCCTGTTTTGCCCGCGACACGGTAACCTGCTACCTGCGCCTTAATCCCCGTCCCGCCAGGCTGAATAACCAGCTCCAACATGTCTTTGACATCATTGGCGACTTTCGTAGAAAAAACTTGGGATCCATCTGGCACGCTATCTAAGCGCATTAATGATACAGGCTTCAATTTCCCGTTATTCGCAAATACTGTATAAGCACGCGCCATTTGTAATAACGTCACACTGATGCCATGTCCGTATGACATCGTTGCTTGCTCTATCCGCCTCCAAGTCTTATAGTCGCGTACCTTCCCGCGCGCCTCACCAGGAAAACCAATTCGTGTTTTGGTGCCAAAACCCAATTGGTTAAAGGTGGTCCACAACGCTTTTTTATCTAAGCTTAAAATCATCTTGGCGGCGCCAACATTTGATGATTTTTTTACCACTTCCGCCACCGTCAGCACGCCATTTGGATGCGCATCGTGTATGGTTGCCGGACCTATTCTCATATAGCCGGGCGCCGTGTTGATTCGGGTTGTTGGTGCATAACCGCCAAATTGCATGGCCGCTGCTGCGGCAATTGGCTTCATGGTAGAGCCAGGTTCAAATATATCGGTTATCGCACGATTACGCGTTTTACCTCTAATGTTCCTTGGGTTGTTGGGGTTGTAGGTCGGCAAATTCACCATTGCCAGTACCTCGCCAGTTTTCGCATCCAACACAATAGCTGACGCTGCTTTTGCTTTGTATTTAGCCACCGCTTTAGCCAGCTCTCTAAATGCGTAATACTGAATACGATGATCAATGCTTAAAATTAAATCTTGCCCATCTCTAGGCTCAGCAATCACTTCTAACTCCTCAACAATATGCCCTTTTCTATCCTTAATAACGCGTCTTTTACCGAGCAAGCCTGATAACTTTTCATTTTGTATCAGCTCTATGCCCTCTTGCCCATCACCATCAACGCCAGTAAAACCAACGACATGAGAAATTACATCCCCTACTGGATAAAAACGCTTAAACTCATTTCTTAAATGCAGCCCAGTAATCTCTAGACTTTTCACCTGTCTAGCCAAATCAGGCGATATACGCCGCTTAATATAGACAAACGCACGCTTTTTATTGGCCACTTTCTTATCAAACGATTTAGTTTTAATTTTTAGTATTTTTGCTAACGCTCGTTTTTGCTTTTTATTAATTTCCAGTGTCTTAGGGTTTACCCAAACGGTATTGACTGGGCTGTTAACCGCTAATATTTCACCATTACGGTCTTTAATCTTGCCGCGGTCAGCTTGTAATTCCAGCGTTCTGCTATACCTGTTATCGCCTTTTTGCTGTAAAAATTCTCTTTTTGTACTCTGTAGATAAACCCCTTGAAAAGTCAGCAAACCAAAACCCATTAATACAAGCCCTAACAGCACGCGTCTACGCCACGTAGGCAAACTCACCTTATGCGTTTGTTGTACGTCGTATGCCATGCTATTTAACGATCTCATCCAAAATAATCACCTGCACCCGCTTCGCATCAGGCACCTCCATTTTCAGCGTCTTATTGGCCATCTCTTCAACACGCGAATGCAT
>JAZGEZ010000052.1:0-14030 GCA_036479055.1 Methylophilaceae bacterium
GCCTTTTGGGATACGCAATTAGGCGTGCGTTATGACTATAGCCGTGATGCAGTTGACAGAACATGGCTGGCATTTGGTGTGCAAGGTTTAGCACCTTATTGGTTTGAGCTAGATGCAACTGCCTATATCGGTAAATATGGGCGCACAGCGTTAAGGGTAGAGTCAGAATATGAGCTGCTTATTACACAAAAGCTTATTCTGCAGCCGCGCATGGAAGTGAATTTTTACGGAAAATCAGACAAAGCGCATGGTTTAGGTAGTGGCTTATCTGATATTAGTACAGGTGTCAGATTACGTTATGAAATAAAACGTGAATTCGCACCTTATATCGGTGTGGAGTGGCATAACCAGTTTGGCAATACAAAAGACTTTACTAAAGATGAAGGTGGCGACCCACATGAAGCACGGTTACTGCTAGGGATTAGGCTCTGGTTCTAACTCTGGTTTTAAGCTCTGGTTTTAGTTTTTTTTGTGCTTTTTAAGAGAAGTCACTATAGGATCAAGTGGGTTGTTATCGAACGATTGACTCATTGATTTCATCACGCGCCATTTGCTCTAAAGACGCTTTGTCGTGGACATTTTCAGCTTTTTTTATGTAATCTAATAAGGTGTTGTTGTATTCTTTGATGCGCTTTTGTTGCGATTTCTTTCTGAGTTGCAATAGACCAGAAAACGGCACGGCAAGTAGGGTTAAAAGCAAAGCAATCAGTTCGGCATTCTCTTGTAAGAAAGAAGGAGTTTCTCGATCATAAAACTGTACAGCGCCCGTGTGTATTGGTATTGCCGTCCCCCTGCTTCTGTCAGGCTGAGAAATAAAACCGGCTAATGTAATGCGTGCTTGTAATTCTTGCCTATTCTCAAATAAAATTTCAGTGACTTGTCGGGTGATTTTAGCACTGGTTGAGTTTCTAGCAATTAATAAACGGTTAGAGGCTAGGGTAGAAATCGTTGTGTTAGGGATTGCAGGGTGCCCTGAATAAGCGCCTTTAGGAATGGATTCTGCATTCAGTGTTGGTTCAGATAATCGGATTACTTCAGCTTAGAAGCGTATTTTTAGTTTTGACACAGCTAAGCTTTAAGGCTACGATTTCATTTTTAATTATTCGGTTGTTGATATGAGCAGATCTACCTTACAAAAAGCACGTAATACTAAATCTACCCGTTTGTGGTTTTTGGTGTTATTAGTCGTGGTAGTTATTGCGCTGTATATGCTGGGTATTATTAAAAAAGGCTTTGCTATTGGGTTGGGCGTGTTGCTGCTAGCGGCGATTGGCATACAAACTATTGATTATGATTTAGATTTGGGCACGTTATGGCGGACCGGTAGCGTTCAAGAATCGCGTGTGCAGCATACAAAAGATGGTGTGGTGTTGATGGGTGATTGCGTGAAGCCAGCAGGAAAGTCAGATGTATATGATTTAGATTGTAATAATTTTACAACACAAGAAGAAGCGCAGAAAAAATATGATTATTGTGCAGCGCAAATTGCTAACAATAATAGCGGTTTAGATCAGGCAAAAATCATGTCTTTAGATGTGTATGGGTTGGATCGAAATAAAAACGGTATTGTGTGTGAGGCATTGCCACACTCATAAGGCATTTGTTTAAATAAAAAAGCCCTCAATTGAGGGCTTTTTTATTAGCATTAAGTGTAAGAGGTTATTTTCTACGCAGGAAGCACTATTCCTTTATTGATATGAGTTAAGTCACATATTCTATTCCAATTTAGCCTATCCCAATTTATGTGGTCAAATAGGGATAGATAAACTTCATATGGGTTGCATTATGTTTAAACTACTCAGTAGTTTTGGTTGTGCTTTGATCTTGCTAGCTACGGTGGCAACTTTTTTTAAAAAAGATAATGCTTTATCACTCACGCAAGATGATGAACAAAAGGTCGTCTCTCAAGCACATGATTTTGTATTAGATGGGATTGATGGCAAGCAACATTCCTTAGCTGAATATATTGGTCATGGTAAGTGGGTTGTAGTTAATGTATGGGCGACTGCTTGCCCCTTTTGTCGTGATGAGCTATTTGATCTTGCCGATTTTCATGATCGTCATCACGAAAAGGATGCGATTGTTTTAGGCTTAACTTTAGATTTGGCCACTTTTGGTTTCCCTGATAAAAAATATTTAACCAGTTTTGCTGAGAGCTACCTTATCGATTACCCCATATTGATGGTTAGTGGAGATATCGCCAGCAAAGTCGTTGGCAAACCAATCAACAGGGTCCCGGTGACGCTTTTCTATAACCCAGATGGTAAATTGGTCTACAGTGTCAATGGGATGGTGTCAGAAAAAATGCTAGAAGACGTGATTGCTAACAAAAAACCATTACATCACAGTGAATGGGGAGATAAAGCCACGCATGTTAACAACCCCAATCTAGAATAACCAGGTTGTTGATACGTGGTTTTATTTGTTGCCATTAGTCCTGATGGGCTGTATTTATTTTTGTATAACTAAGATAAGCTATGGATGCGTTAAAGATTTATTTTCTTTAAATGACACGAAAAGAGCAGTGTATATATAGTTTTTGATTAAATAAGCTATATCAATGGTTTACTTTTTGTATTAATTATATTACTTTAAGAACCTGTTCTATTCTCTTTAATTGTAAGCATTAGGATGACTATGCCAATTCCACAAATGACTAAGTATGTCTATAAAATCCGTTGTGCTAACGGAGCGGTAGTGGACAGCTTGCAGATATATGGCAAAACTGAAGAGGATTCAAAACGTAAGTTAATGCAAATGTACCTCAACTGTAAAATTTTGAATGTTTCAGTTGCCACTGACCCTCGCCATTTAAGTACCGATTACGATGCTGTATTAGACCGTATTATTGGGAATTACTAAAGGGTTGTTTAAAGCTTTACTTGATGTTAATCAGTAAGTCTTTAAGTAGCTCTGAGGTAAGCGTGTAGTAATCTTCGGCACCCTGGCTTTTGGGTTGATAGTTGAAGATGTCTTTTTGATAGTAAACACTTTCAGCCAAAGCTACATTCGAGTTAATCACCGTTTTACATAGATCTTGCCCAAATAGGGTGTTTGCTTGTTTTAACACTTCAAATGACATTTTTCGACGTTGATCAAATGATGTGAGTACATAGCGTCTTTCGACACGCTTTTTAAGTACGGTTTCTAATGCAGCTAAAGATTTTTCGACTTTTAAAGCACTTTTTAACGATAAAAAGTCTGAAGAGATTGGGATTATCACCAAATCAGCAGCGAATATTGCATTCAGAGATAATACACCAACATACGGACAACAATCCATGACGATATTATCGTAATTAAATTCTTTTTCTAAGGCTGTTAAGCCATGATTAAGCTTATTGAGTATGGCTGGGCCTCTACCATAGCTAGAATCCACCTTAATTAGCTGTTTGTGTGAGGGGATAATATCACTTACATTTTCCCAAGCAACAATCAGTTCTGATAATGGCGTGTTGCTCTGATAAAAGTCGAATAAGCTTTTACCTGAGGATGCATTAAGCGCCTCATTTACTTCTGTTAAATGGCATTGAGGATCCATGTCTATCAACAGTGTTTTGGCTTGGCTGCGATTAAGTGCCGCACCGAGGTTAAGCGCAGTTGTTGTCTTGCCTACACCGCCTTTTTGATTAAATACCGCAACACGGCTCATGAATGTTTTTCTGCATTGGTATTGATAGGGGAAATTGAGTGCAACATTAATCTAAAATATATTCTATAAATGTACTTGCGTTATTAAAGTGGCGTGACCTAGCCGAAAATATACCTGTTTTTGGCTAGGTCGTATACGCTTAATTTTATACAGATGTTCGGTGTTTTGCACAAGCTTTCAAATGTGCTGTGCACATTGTTTAAGCTTGCAAACAGAGATGTGTTTAAAGTGTTGCATCATGGGCGGTTAACCAAATATTTTAGCCTCAGCATTTTGGTCATTAATCCAGAAATAATAAAATTCGCGTACAACGTCTAAATACAGCTGTTTTATTTCCTTTGTTTTAAAAAGCGGTAAAGTTAGCTCCACCGATAGGCGGTAAATGGCATGATTAGCAGTAGGCGCACCTCTTAAGCGAATCAGTATTATTTTTGCTAGTTTAGAACGCGCTTCAATAACTGATTGGTCGCTAGCAAGCTTGGTAATGACTTGTATATAGTGATTAAGAGACTGGCGTTCTTCTTTAACTAGCGTCGCTTCATCTAGCTCAGCTGTGATCGCCGCTAAAGTCGTGGATTTTGGCTTCCATTTTGTGTCATGAATATTAAAACCATAATATTCCTCAAACATGGCTATCGCTTTAATATCACTCATCCAAAAAGGAAAAAACTCACGCGCGGTACTTAGCGTAAAGCTCCTGTCTTCTTGAGTGAGTGTTGACATTGTGTCTTCTAATGCATTAGAAAATTCTTTGCATGTTTGTTTCTTGTGCGTGAGCTTTAATATAAAAGCATCTAGAAACTTAGAACGTAAATAAAGCATGCCATTTGATGCGCCTTTGCTTTGCAAAAATTTTAAATATGCATTTGCAGCTTCTTTTTCTCGATGGTCAGAAATGTTAGATTCTTGCATTTTATAAATCTGCTCAATAGCCTTTTAATCGTTATTTGTTTGCAGGTATGTATTGGTAACCATCAGTAGTGTAACGACAAAGTTGTTTGTTGATGGGCAGAACAAGGTGGTAAAAGTTTGATTAATCATCCGTTTAAAAAAATAATCTTTAGACATAATGATGTGATGACATGGCTGCCGACTTGTGTTGCCAGTTTTTCAATAGGGAAAGATTTTAATGAAAAGAATCATTGCCGTTATATTGCTTAATTTATTGCTATCGAGTAATAGCTATGCTGCTAGCTGGACAAAGCTGCAGGATAATAAGCACGCAAAACTAATGCTTGATAGACAATCAATTACAGCGTCAGGAAAATATCAAAAGGCATGGGTAAAGATTAAATATAAAGACATGCAAACTAACCTAGAGTATCCAGAAAAGAGCTACAACAATGCTAAGTTACTATGGTATTTTAATTGCAAAGAGCAGAAGTCTGCGACAGCACAGGTTTATCAATTATTAGAAGATGAGCAGATTTTTTCCGCGGCAATTGATGTTAAAAGGGCTAGGTTTATAGAGCCAGTTCCTGAAACTGAAATAGATCTTGCCATGCGTTATGTATGCAGGCAAAAGGCGTATAAAGAGGCGGTTATGGCAAAAAAGAAAGAGGTGAATAATAAGGTTGATGATAAGGCGTTAGTTAAAAAAGAGAAAAAAGCAGCTGTAGCAGAAAGTCAGTCGGTATCTGTGGAAAAGGAACAGAATATAAAGCAAAAAAATGCGCCAGAGATTACCGCAAAAAAAGCAGGAGATGACAAAAAAACTAAGCAAACTGGAAGCCGTGTTGAAAAAGATAGCGCAAAAAAACAGGCCGATTCAAAATCTAAAGACAAAGGCTTAGAAAAAATAAAAAAACCGAAGAAAGCTAGAAAAGTTCGTTGGAAATACACGGGCAACAAGGGCCCGGAATTTTGGGGTGATCTTAGTCCTGATTTTGCTAGTTGTAACACCGGCCGCAATCAATCACCGATTGATATATCGAAAACAGTCGTTGCATCACCTAGTCCACTTAAAACTTTTCAAAGGTTTCCTGCAACCGATATAGTAAATAACGGACATACTGTCCAAGCAAATTTTAAAGCGGGTAATATGTTGGCGGTAGACGGCGTTATGTACCAAATGAAGCAGGTGCACTTTCATGCGTCTAGTGAGAATACGATTGCAGGTAAATCTTTCCCATTAGAAGCACATTTTGTACATATTGATCCAAAAGGAGATTTGGCCGTATTGGCGGTGATGTTTGATGAAGGTGCGGAGAATAAAGCAATTGCCAAGTTATGGAAGCAAATGCCTAAAAGAAAAAGTAAGCCTAAAAAGATGAAGACTAAAGTGCTGGCTAGTGAGTTGATACCAAGAAAAAAAGGCTATTATCGCTTTAGTGGTTCACTTACTACGCCGCCTTGTAGTGAAGGCGTCATTTGGATTGTGATGAAATCGGCGATGACAGCATCTAAGTCACAGGTCGATGCGTTTAAAAAGGTAATGCGTCATGAAAATAATCGACCTATACAGCCACTAAATGGCAGAATAGTGATTGAATAGCTGAACGGATGTTGTATTAGTGCTTTGCGTTAGTGGTAAAGGTAACCGTGAATTCGTTTGGTTAGCACTTTCATTACTATTCATTATTAGGGGTGCTGTTTCTTGCCAATGTGCGTTTCACCACGTTTTTTAGCCAAAATGACTTGTTTTTGTCGTTCTGTTAAGCGGGCGCGTTTTTCTTCAGTGATACTATCGTAGCAGTACGGACATGAAATGCCAGCTGTATATTTCTTGTCATCCATTTCTGCTGAAGATAGCGGGTGGCGGCAAGCATAACATTGGTCAAATGAACCCACTTCTAAGCCATGGGTCACGGCAACCCGCTGGTCAAATACAAAGCACTCGCCTTCCCATAAACTCTCTTCTTTTGGGATGGTTTCTAGGTATTTTAAGATGCCACCTTGTAAGTGGTAAACCTCTTCAAAACCCTCACTCAGCATGTATGAAGAAGCCTTTTCACAGCGGATGCCGCCGGTACAAAACATGGCAATTTTTTTGTTTTTAGCTGGATTAAGCTTCTCTACATAATCAGGGAATTCACGAAATGTCGTTGTTTGGGGATCATCTGCATTTTTAAATGTACCAATATCAACTTCATAGGCATTACGTGTATCGACCAGTATGATATCGGGGTCGTTAATTAGGTCATTCCAGTCTTCTGGTTTTACATAAGTGCCGACTTTATTTGTGGGGCTAACACCAGGTACACCTAGCGTCACAATTTCTTTTTTAAGCTTCACTTTCATGCGATAAAACGGATGCTTATCAGCAAACGACTCTTTGTGTATTAAGTCAGCAAAGTTACCTTTAAATAGTGCGTCTGTACGCAAGTAGTTAAGTACTTGATGAATATCTTCTGGTAGGCCTGCAATCGTGCCATTAATGCCTTCTTCTGCTAGTAGCAATGTGCCTTTGATGTTATTTGCTAGGCATTGCTCAAGCAAGGGCGCTTGTAAGCTTTTGTAGTCAACTAAGCGTACGAACTTATAGAGAGCAGCGGTGAGGTATTTGGCAGATTGGTTTGACATCTTAAACAACAATATTGAAAATATCGCTATTTTAGCATTTTCTTAATTGCGTTTGTATTGTTGCGGTTATATGGTTAAGTTAATCTTGAAAAAGCAGAATTTCACCTTTACCTGTTTGACTAGCCTCACCCATCCAACGCTGTACGCGTGTGGTGTCAAGACTGGAGAACTTGGAATCCAATGGTTTAAATGCGTTAAATAGTAGCTTTAAAAAGGGTAGGCTATGTATGCCGCAATCCAGCCATGTTGCCGGTAAGCTGGATGTTTTAGTCAGTAGAATCGTGCCGCGTCTAAGGGCATAACCAAGGTGTGAACCCACGTTTCCATATATGCCTACTGTGCCTGCTATCATACGGCTACAGCAATAAGCCCCAGCATTACCGTCAATCAATAGAATGCCTCGGCGCATTTTATCTGCAGCACGCTCGCCGACATTGCCCGAGCATATAATGGTACCGCCTTGCATTTCAGCCCCTAAGTAGTCCCCAGCATCACCCTTGATAGTGATTTGACCATCTTTCATTTTATAGCCGATATAGTCAAGTTGCGCAGAGGTGTTATTAAACATGATTTGGCTGCTATCTGAACCAGTGACATCAAAAATGTCTGCAACTGTTTTCTTATTCGACAGTGGTAACTTGGCAATATCTTTCGCGGATAGGCCATGAAGCCTGCTGGGTGACAGTGTTCTGCAATCAATTCTGACAGCGGTCACTTTTAATGTAAACGTTAACGCGCTCACGCTAACACCTCATGTAGCTTAAATAGATGTGGTCCCAGCTTGCCACCATAGTTGCCAGCTGAAATACGTTTAATGCCACCGTCAGGGCCTAAACTGCAAGCAGCCTGTATACCAACCTTCATCGATTCAGCGATATCTTCAAAGGTTAGGCCGTCAATCACAATTTCCATCACGCTTTCTATGTCCTCGCTTAATTCCGTTTTAACCATGCCCTTAAGTGTTGGGCAGAAAGCATCATTGGTGCTAGCAAACATGGATGGATACTTACTCCCGACTTTGGAGCCGCTTCGTACTACCCCGCCCGGGAAGGGCATAATGACATTGGGCACCTTTTTCATGGCTTCAATGGCTGCTTCACACGCTTTTAGCACTTGTGGCTGACTTTGACCCAACACTAAAAAATTGCCACCACCAATGGCGCGCACCATCCCTGTCGTTTCTTGCGTTAAGAACTCACCATCCATCACTGGGATACGCCAGTAGCGCTGGTTGTTACCTTTTGCATCAGGAATCAATTTAGAGATTTGGTAGCCATCGCCGAAGTAACGCAGATTTTTGCCTAGGTTAATTTGATCTTCGCTAGCCATGCCTGAAAACGCAGCAGCAGTAGGGCAGGTCAGTATGCATTGCCCCATGCGTGTTTCTAGCTGTTTCATTAGCACCTTACTCCCCATGGCAAACATGAGTACGCTTACACCTGGCCGGTGGTCTGGTGTTTCATCTGCATCAAGCTCTCGTTCAATGCCTGCTTCTACACCACAACCAATTACGCTAGTGGCAAAGCCAGTCATTGCATTGGCGGCATTGTAAGCCCATTTGTAATTTTGAGCAGTAATGATGATGCGTGTGCCACGCATATTAAATGCTTCAGCATAGGTGTCGTCTATTTGTACACCATTGAGTTTCATCTGTTTATTGGTGGTTTTGCACATGGTTTCGTATGGGTAACAATGCTATTACGGCCATCAGCCGCCATTTCATCATCACTAATTTTAAAGTTATCTAATTGCACGGTATGGTATTGGTTAAAGTAGTCTCTTAACCCTTTTTCCACGCCATGATCATAGTCTGGTTTAGTGGTATGCGTTTTGCCCCATACCACTTTCACGACTTCACCGTTTTTGACGACTAACTCGCCATCCTTAAATACGTAATCAGGCTTGCTAAACATCGCTTCTTTATCTGCTTGCTCACTATAGATGGTGATGTCTGCACCTGCACCAGTACCTAAATGCCCGCGGTCATTTAAACCAATCAGTTTAGATGCGCCGGCACGTGTCATTGTTGCAATCTCATATAAACTATATTCACGGTCAATTGCGGTTAAATTACTCATGGCTTGTGCATCAAGATTCAACCTAGAAAATGCTTCATCTCTAAAGCTTTTATCCATCAATAAGCGAATTAAATGAGGGTAACTGGTAAAGGGAGCACCATTTGGGTGATCAGTCGTTAGAAACACGCGCCATGGGTCTTCTACACTTAAAAATATTTCTAAGCCGATTGCCCATTGCAAAGCATTCACATAATTTTCATCTCGATATTTAAATGGCACCACACCACAACCACCATCACACTCAATGTCCATGATCACAGATTTCTTTGGGTTCGCGTGATTGGCATTCAAGTGTTGCATCATATTATCGCCAGATGCGGTCACTGTTTGACCGAATAGAATCTGTCCAACATCAGCAGTAATGTGTTTGTTGTTATTAATTGCTTCTGATATTTCAGCAGCAGCGGATGAAAATTTCTTATCGCCTTCTTTGCCATAGCTGTGAAATTGAATATGTGTCAAATGCATCGCGATACCATCACTTGCTCCCATGGTGTCAAGTGTGGTTTGGAAGTTGCCCGCGGCTCCTAAGTTATTACAATGCACATGCAAAGGCTTAGCAATGCCTAAATCATGTACTGCACGGCTTAAGCTTTTTAATATCTGCCTTGGGTTTACTTGGTAGTACGTATTGTTCTCATCTAAATCTAAACGTCGCTGGTTAAATTTGAAAGCAGAAATGCCACCCGGATTCACCACTTTAATACCAATGGTTTGGGTTGCATGTAGCGTCCAGGCCACATAGTCATTAATGGTCTTTTGATTGGCTTTTCCGGCCAATAGGCGTAAAAAGTAGTCATCGTTACCCAGCATGGCGTAGCCGCCCTTGTCTATCATCGGCGTATCACCCATTTCTAAATGGGCTTGGCGTGCATTAATCGGCAAAATAGCGGGTTCAAACGCTGCGGTATAGCCCATTTCAATATAGCGCATGCCAGCATCTGTTGTACTTGGCGTTGCGTTATGAGAACAGTTAGGTGTGCAAATATGTGCTTCTGGCTCGCTATAGTTAAGTGTTTCTTGATACTCAGGTAACATCATGCGGGCAATATTGACTTTGCCGCCTCCAATATGGCTATGCATATCAATCGCGCCTGCCATCACTACTTTATCTTTTAAATCAATTGTTTCGTGTATTCTCTCAGTTTTAGAAGGTTTAGCAATAATATGACCATCTCGAATGTAGATGTCTTGTTTAACGCCATTTTTACCATGCGCAGGATCGTAGACTTTACCGTTTTTTAATAAGGTGATCATAATGCAGCCTCTACTTGCAAGAAGACCTCAGCTAACGTAGGTAGCTGAGTCTCCCGCACTTGTTTTAGTGGCAATATCACATTTGAATCTACGCGAATCATGGTTCCAGCACAGTCAAGTCCAGGTGTTGCTATAGGGATAAACACATCAGGTTCATTATCAAATTTCATGTTCGGATTGCCTATTACAACCGTAGGCGTACCAGTATCGGGTACAGTTTTTTCTGGACTAAAACTATTCACCCAGATTAGCGCATCGTGTTCCGGCAGGACCTCTTGGTCAATCGCTAAACCACTTAACCAAGTATGTGCATAATTCACAGTCGTATCACCATCACTGCCACCCATGGCTAATGCGCCAGCACGGGTTGTTTCGTTGAGCGTGACTACTGTTTGCGTAATCTGTTGAATGGTCAGTTCGGCATGCGGAAAATCTAAATCTTTCGCTATCCAAATAAGAACTGCATATTTGGCTTGTTTTAAACGTTCTGCAATGGCTACTAAATCCTTAATTGTAATGCCTGCTACTTGTTTAGTGTTGAGTGTTTTTCCTGCTACCAAAGCATGTAATGCAGCGGTTACTTCTGGTAATTTTATTGGGTCGCAAGGCAAAACAGTTGGGCGCTTGCCCTTAGGTGAAACGCCATGTGAGGTATCTAAGCCTTTGCCACCTAAATAAATAACATCACGGCCTTCATTTTTAACAAACATTGCTTTTTTAGGCCACACGATACGTTCAAAAAAACGCGGGTTATGCTTCACTACGTCTGTGCCAATGCAGACAATGACATCAGCACGGTTTTTCACTTCTGTCAGGGTGGTTGTTTGCCAGCCTGTACTTTGTAACACTTTTAGATTGCGCCAAGTGGTGGTTGCATTCATGTGCGCTAAGGCGGCATTAGTTTTATCAGCTAGCTGATACGCACTTCTAAAGCCTGCTAAGTCAGTACTTAAGCCTGCTAATAGCACTTGCTTTGCAGGTTTTAAAATAGCAGTTACTTTTGCAATAGCTTCTGATAAATTTACTTGTTTACCTGCGATTCTAGGTGTGGACTTCACCGCATTTTGCGTAAAAAAAGCAATGCTTTTCTCACATGTGCTAGTAGGTGCATCGTTAGCGTTAATATCATCGCATAGCATGCCACATGCCGGACAAGTTGCTAGAACTAAGCTTTTTGTTTGATTCAATGCCATGCGTGTAATTCTGCCATATTTTAGCTAGCACTAACATTAATTAATATTGTTAGACCGCTTCTTTATAACTATTTATTATTAATAGGACATCCAATAGAACAATTACTTTTATTCGTTGACTTGCAATTCATCTATTGGCTATTCTGTAGTTCAGGGGCAATACATTTTTAAAGGTTAATACGTACAATGTTTAAATTGTCTCTTGTCATCAATAATTTTCTTTTCTTTTTCCCAGTTGCTACAGTACTTAGATTAAAAGCCATGCGTTGCAGAATGGGTTTTATCCATTCTCTGTTTAACCTAAAGTTCACACAAACCAGAACACATAGCAATACCAACAAGGCAATTCTAACCACCTTTTTCTTATTGTTTTCTACAGCGGCATCCGCTCAGGATTACTATGTTGCGCCCAATGGCAATAATAATAATGCTGGAAGCTTAACTAAGCCTTGGAAAACGATTGCTAACGCATCAGCTACACTGAAAGCAGGCGATACTGTTTTTATCCGCCAAGGCACCTATAAAGAAAATGTTGTGCCGAAAAGATCGGGCACTTCCAGCAACAAAATAACCTACACAAATTATCAGAATGAAACGGTAAAAGTGGTTGGGGATCCAGCAATAAAATATTTTAAAAATGGTGGAAACACACCTATTGTAAAAATCAGACTATCCTTCATCGTCATTAAAGGGTTAACGCTTTACCACGAAAAATTACCCCCTTGTAAAGGATACGGGGCGTGTTGGAATTACCAAAGCAATGTTATCGATATTAGATATGCGGATGCGCATCACAATGAAATATTAAACAATAAAATTATTAGTCCTTACCCTTTACCAAAATTAGATACCGATGTGTACATTAAGGAAACGGGAATCGCTATTGGGAACAGCGCACATCATAATCTTATTAAAGGCAATGAAATTAGGAATATGTCTAAAATCGGCATAGGTCTTGGTAAAGCGCCGATGTTTACTAAGATTATCAACAACAAGATTATCAATACCTATCAGGACGGTATCCACTATGGTTCTGGTAAAGGCATTATTACAGGAACGCTAATAGAAGGTAATACTTTGGCAGGCAGTATCCGTTCTGATGGTTTTCAGGCTAATAGCCCGATAGCCGAGAATAGAGGAATCATTCTTCGCAATAACATTATGTATGATAATGGTGAAAATAATATTGACCTAAAAGGTACCAGACAAATAGTCATTGAAGGCAATATTTTATATGCTGGTATTGGCAACAATGATGGTCCTGTTAAGCAAAATGCGCATACTCCTCAAGGCGTATTTAACGACAGATTTGGTGGTGTTGGTGGGATTGGGCATGGCGGCAGTTCAATCAGCGAAGATATCATTATTAGAAATAATATTATTTATGATAATTCCGAAGGTATCGGCACCAAAGGTAATAGCTTACGCTGGAAGATTTATAACAATACTATCGTTAATAATACCCGTGATTATGACGGCGCTAATAGTCCCTATAGACGAGGCGCACGAAACCCTGTTTTTATGGGGGTTAAGGCGCACAGTGGGAATAGACAACAGCTATTAAATAATATTATTGGTGATAGCCCTGAAGGCGAAATTAGTGCGTCTGGCCCAGGAACCAATAGTGATTATAATTTATATTTTAATACTTATAAGGCTACTGAGTTTGCTCACTTTAAAGGTAAGCATGACTGGAAATTAGTCAATCTTGATCAATGGAAAAATATCATTAATGATGACAAGCACAGCCTAGATGCAAATCCAAAGTTTGTGAATGTTCCTTCAAGACCTTTTGGCAGTCCTACAAAATACAACTTTGCATTAAAATCAAATTCTCCTGCGATTGATGCGGGTGGATTTTTAACCAAAACGATCAACAGTGGGTCAGGAAAGCAAATTAAGGTGAAGGATGCACGATTCTTCTATAATGGCTTTGGTATCACGACTGGCGATACACTGCAACTTCAAGGACAAGCCAAAACTGCCAAAATCACTGCTGTAGATTATGCCAATAACATTATTACGGTTAATGCTACTCTTACATGGACAACAGGTCTTGGTGTAAGTCTGCCTTATAAAGGCTCTGCCCCTGACATGGGTGCGATTGAATTGGCGGGTGGAAGTCAGCCTCCAGCTCCAGCTCCAGCACCAGCACCAGCACCAGCACCAGCACCAGCACCAGCACCAGCACCAGCACCAGCACCAGCACCAGCACCAGCACCAGCTCCAGCACCAGCACCAGCACCAGCACCAGCACCAGCACCAGCACCAGCACCAGCACCAGCACCAGCACCAGCACCAGCACCAGCACCAGCACCAGCACCAGCA
>JAZGEZ010000053.1:0-4760 GCA_036479055.1 Methylophilaceae bacterium
TGGATAGCAACGATTGCTCATCTAGACCATTTTCTTGCAAACCAGTTTGGCACTGTTCAAAGTATATTCTGGCTTCTTGCTCGCTCAAACGACTTTGCTCAAGCGTATCTCGCATAGGGCTTAGTTCTCGTTCATTTTGCATGCGCACTTGCTCTAATTCTTTAAGCTCCGCATCCTGTGATTCCATTAAGTTACGCGCCTCTGATAAGGCCGCCTCTCTTACTTGCTTGCTTGTCACAGCCTCACTTAAATTCGCTTTAAGTGTTTCCATCAGCGTTAAGTCCAATGCTTGTTCAGCCTCATATTTGCGCAAAGAAAACGCCTCTTTATTCTCATCAATTACATTAATTATATTACCTAACTCAATGATATTATTATTTATTATTTTTAATTCAAAATCAGCCTCTTGACACTTCATCTCAGCTTCAGATACTGAGTCGCGCAATACTTGGTACTCTTTTTCCGCTTGTTGTCTAGTTTCTAAGTCAACGGCTTTAGTTGATTCTAGCTGACTAACTTGATTTGTAATGCCTTGCAAGCCACCCTGTTTGCTCTGTACATTAGCTAATAGCTGTGTAAGGCGGTTTTTTATCGATGCAATATCGGCTTTAAGGTTCTTTTCACGAGAGATTGTTGTCTGTTGCAACTGCAGCAACTTAGAAAGCTCAAGTTGCTGCTGATTTAACGCCTGCATAGCTGATTTCAGCTTGCCACTTTCGTGTTGCTGTTGCGTCCTAAGCTCGCTTAACGTATTTTCAGCATTGCTTAGATTCTCATCAGCCTCCAAAACGGTATGTTGTAAGTCAGGCAAGGCCTTTTGTAAATCAGCTGAGCGCTGCTGGCGCTCTATCACACCGTGTAGACTCGTGTTTTCACCGTGATACACCACACTACTACGGCTAAAAATATCGCCTTGTTTGTTCACAAGCCGTTCACCCAGCGCTAAGACCCTACTTGCTTTGATGCCGCCCTCTCCATCAGGCAGCAAATAGCTATTAGCTAGCCAGTCTTCTAGGATAACCTTAAGCTCAGGTGACACGTCTGTTACTGTGCTAACCAAAGGCGTAAAGCTAGCTTTAGATTTAGCTGCTAGTGCTCCACCTCTAGCGAAACCAAGCACCAATGCGCCAGGTGGGCGCTCCCCTGCGTGTGATTCTTCAGAAAGCAATGCATTTAGACGCTCTCCCAACACAGCCTCCAACGCAACACTCCACGCCTCATCTATCTTGATTTTCTCCCACAACCTAACGTTTCTCTTTAACCCTTTACTGCTCAACCAATCTGACAGCTTTCCTTCAGTGTTTAATGATTGTTGGATTTTTTCTAAAGAATGAATTTCTGCCTCTGCTTCGCCGAAAGCACGCTGATCTTGGTTTTGTTGTTCACGTAGCGCACTAATTCGCGCCTGCACTGCTTCTTCATCAGCACGCTTTCGTTGTATTATTTGTTCAATATTGGCAACTGCTTGTTGCGCTTTCTCGACACTATTCTGTGCTAATACGATGACCTCATCTTCAGGCTTTTCTAAATGGTTGAGCGCCTCCTCTAAGCGTTCCACCTGCAATAAGCTGTCATCCATCGATTCAGTTAAGTGCTGTATATTATTGGTATCAATCTGAATTTTTTGGCTTGCATCAAGCACCGCTTTTTCACTTAATGCTAGCTGCTCAACCGCCGCTCTAAATATGACCTCCTTTTCAGGAGAATCAAGCTTTAACCCCTCTAATACAGCATGTGTTTTTTGTGCTTTTTCAGTGACAACTGCCAACGACGCATTTAATTGCGTCAATTTTTCATTTGATTCTGCCTTGGTTTGCGCATTACGTACTAACGACTCTTCTAGCTGTTGCAATTGCTGGGTCATGCGATCACGTGCTTCAGCATTTTGTTTGACCTGGTTTTCTAGATTTGCAACCTGTGCATTAGACTCATAATAAACAGCCTGTGCTGTATTGATCGCTTCCCCAGCGTTATAAAAAGCTTGCCGGCTAGCTTCTAGTCCTGATTCGCTTTTACGCAGCGCTGCCGTTTGTGCTTCCAATTTAATCACAAGCTTTTCAACTTGTGTTTTCGTTTTTTTCCAACCATGGCTCGCATCACGCTTTTTAAGCACCCAAAATTGACCTTCTGCCAATTTCAAATTTTCTTGTAAAGCATGGTATTTTTGCGTCATCACCGCTTGAGACTCTAGTTTTATAATTTGCTTTTGTAGTTCACGACAAATATCTTCTACCCGCGTTAAGTTTTCACGTGTGTCACGCAAGCGTAATTCGGTTTCACGGCGCCGCTCTTTGTACTTGCTAATACCAGCCGCCTCTTCTAAGAAAACACGTAACTCTTCTGGCTTTGCTTCGACAATGCGTGTGATGGTATTTTGCCCAATAATGGCATAAGCACGCCCACCTAAACCCGTACCCAAAAATAAATCTGCAACATCGCGACGGCGAACAGCCGTGTTGTTGATATAGTAGGTAGATCCTTTTTTGCGCTCAATCACGCGCTTAACTGAGATCTCAGCGTACTCGCTCCATTCTCCGCTAGCGCCACCTAAGCTGTTATCAAAGATCAGCTCTACACTCGCCCTAGAAATTGCTTTTCGACTAGATGTACCATTAAAAATAACGGCATCCATGGCATCAGCCCGCATCTCTTTCGCTGACGATTCACCTAGCACCCAACGGACAGATTCCATGACGTTAGACTTACCGCAACCATTAGGACCAACAACACCAATACGTTGTCCGTGCAGATGCACTGTGGTGGGGTCTATAAAGGACTTAAAGCCTGCTAGTTTTAAATGAGTTAAACGCAAAATGAATAATGAAAATTGATTTTAATTTTAAGCGTTATAATAACGTTTTTTACAGTCAAAATCTGCATTTCAAGCCATGAACACACAAACTTTAGGTGGTAAACCTACCGCACAACCATTAAAAGAATTAGAAACCTTTCCAAACCCGAACATGAATCGTGATTTTCATATCCATATGGAGATTCCAGAGTTCACTTGTTTATGCCCTAAAACAGGTCAACCAGATTTTGCGACAATTGTTGTGGATTACATTCCCAACACCTTATGTGTTGAGCTAAAAAGCTTAAAACTATACATGTGGTCTTTCCGCGATGAAGGTTGTTTTCACGAGGCTGTGACCAATCAGATACTAGATGACTTGGTGCGGTCTACTCAGCCTAAATTTATGCGTGTGACCACTAAATTTTATGTGCGTGGCGGCATTTTTACCAATGTCGTTGCTGAACATCGCAAAGAAGGTTGGCAACCACAGCCACGTGTCGACTTATTACAATTTGAATCACAGTCTAATACACGTGGCTAAAATCAAAGAAACACGTCAGCTTTATTAGAAAATCATTGACAAGCGCCTCCCCCATCTTTAATATTGCGCCTTCTTTGAACCGACGTATTAATTCAAAAGAAGCCAAGCATATTTTTTGGCAGCAGTAATCGGGGGTATAGCTCAGCTGGGAGAGCACTTGGATGGCATTCAAGGGGTCAGCGGTTCGATCCCGCTTACCTCCACCAACACATAACGTTTTTTAGTTTAAAACTTGCTTAAATCACTTAATAAATTAAGCAAGCTGTAGTAAAATATCGATGCTTTAAAAGTAGCAAGAAGTTCTAAGGTCCCCATCGTCTAGAGGCCTAGGACACCTGGTTTTCATCCAGGCAACAGGGGTTCGACTCCCCTTGGGGACGCCAAATTTTAAAAAAGGCTTACAGTGACAACTGTAAGCCTTTTTTTTTATAGCGGCGCCAATGTAATAATATTATCTCGCTAGTGATATACCTACACGCAATTGCGTATCGCTACGGCGGTTATAATCAATCAAGGTTTCTCCATAGCCTCCTAGCAATTGAAAATGTAGAAAAGTGCCTGTGCGCCCAAATATTTTATCACTAATTGGATAGGACAAGTCCAGTTGTCCTTGCACATACCCGCCTGTTCCTTGACGATACATACCCGTTAGAATGGCTGCATCTTCACGACCGTAACGTGCTAACCAATCGACATAACCTCGATAATGATGCAAATCTCTGTTATCTGATTTTTCGATGTAAGAATAAAACCTAGGCATAAATGTAAACCGTTTCCCACCAGAAAAATCAATATCCCAAAATGGTTGAACAAACGCAATGTTCATTGAGCGAGAACTGTCACCATCTCTACCGTTAGACTCATGCTCAAGGCCAAACTTCCAACTGCTAGGGTTATAGCCTTTGCCACTTTCTGCCCAGTTATAATAAATACTAGGACGATAACTTGTGTCTTTAAACGGACTAGACTCACCACCTAAATCCCAAATACTGGTTTGAGTATAAGCAAAATATAGATTGCTTGCATAAGGAATGAACTTTGCTACTCTTGCCTCCGGGTCAAAAGGACGGTATTTAAAACTTAATTGGTACCTAGCATCAAAGTTTCTTTCATCACTTGAACCAATAATAAAATATAGCGGCTCATTCGCCGTGATTGTTCTATCTTCTTTGGGCTCTGAAATATAGATTCTGTTAGTCTCTGCTTTTTCAACATCACTACGATTTTCTTCATCTGCTGTCACAGTTTTATTGTCTGCCAATATTGCGGCAGAAGCCGCTTCAACACTATTTGCAGTCATTAACAAACGGTTAGAATCTTGGTCAGTAAGCTCTGCACGCAATGTGCCATCAAATGTAGACTTAATTAGGCCAATGTAACTGCATCTTATGTCATTAGACTGTGACTTAACACTCACTAGCTCAA
>JAZGEZ010000054.1:0-17697 GCA_036479055.1 Methylophilaceae bacterium
CGTGGAAAACACAGTTCTTAAACAAAGCACTCTCTGATCGTATTAACTATATTGAATCCATACGGGCTAAAAGTGAACAAGAAAAGTCTGTAAAATCAATGGAAATTATGGACGTTAACGAGTCTGCAGTGCAGCAACTCTTCAAACAGTATCACTACCCACCCATACTGATTCATGGTCATACACACCGCCCAATGAAACACCTACACATAATTGATGAGAATCGCTGCGAGCGCTGGGTGTTAGGCGACTGGTACGATCAAGGCAGCTATTTAAGGTTAGATGCTAATGGTCTCCATGAACACAACCTCTTGTGAACCATTTATAGTGTATTAATTACACCAAATTCTGCATGCCCAGGTATTTTAGTCTCATCCACCTCATCAATTTATGACGGGTCTAAAAACATTTCTGCATAATGCCAATAACTTCATTCTCATGATTTCTCAATTGCATCAATCAAGATAAAATTCCATTTTGACACCTAAGACTTCGATTTCATCGTGATTACTTAAGGCATAGGCTTGAACACCAATTTGCTTACCATTTACTAATGGGCGCTTATCTCCCGCTACATGCGTGAGAAAAAACCCCTTCGGTCTTTTGCTAACAACAGCAACTTGCTTATTAGACTCACCCACTTTCACAATAGCTTTATCTAATAACAATGCACTGCCGGCATTCTCACCATTTATAATCTGCAAACGTGGTGCAATGAGTGGCTCAGCCAAAGCCACCTCATCTGATATAACTGTCTCAGCATGCTCATGTACCTCTTCAGTTACCAAAGCGCCCTCTTCTTGCAATTCAGCTTGATTAGATAAAGCCTCAGAACCTTCAACGTCCTTACTTACTAAAGGCTGTACCCCTTCAGGTACAGCATTGTCTTTCGTCATAGTTGATTTAGGTTCATCTAAAACCGTATCCGCAAATCCATCAGAAGGCACTTTATTCACAACTGCATCTTTTAAATATTTAAGTTCGTATTTTCCAAGCCCTATTTCATCACCATGATTAAGCAATTGCTTTTTAATTTTCTTTTTATTAAGCAGTGTGCCGTTAGTACTGTTCAAATCCTCGAGGTATGCGTCTTCACCCGTCGTGACAATAACTGCATGCTCACCACTAATGGCTAAGTTATCAATATGTATATCATTAGCAGCGCGGCGCCCGATTGTTATGCGTTCCTTATCGAGCGCATATTCTTTAATCAAGTTTCCATCTAGTATAAAAATTAACTTTGCCATAATCACCTTCTTTGACAGTTTATCTATATTTGATTCATTAACCGTTTACTGATCTAACTACCCTTCACCGAAAAGGCTTCTTTAACAAAAGCAGTCAGCACCGAAATATTATCGTTCCCTCCATGATTATTTGCAAGTGTAACCAAGTTCTTTGCTGCCACGTTGACATTGCCTCTAGACTCCACCAATATCTCGCTTATTTCTTCATCACTGACTAAATCAGTTAAGCCATCAGAGCATAGCAGGTAAATATCATCTACTTTTACTACGTATTCATTAATTTCTAACGCCACTTGTGCGTCAGTGCCTAACGCACGCGTGATTAAATGACTATTATTCGATACCTTTGCTTGCTCTTTAGTAATGAGACCAGCATTAATCTGCTCTTGTAATAAGGAATGATCTTCTGTGAGCGGCTCTAACCTATTCTCTCGTAGACGGTACATGCGGGAATCACCGATATGCCCTACCACTATTTTATTGTTTATAAAAACACCTGTGACTAGTGTTGCCCCCATCCCCTCGCAATCAGCATTTCTTTGTGACGCTGCATAAATAGCATTATTTGCTTGGCTTACTACCTTATCCAGCATGTCAGCTACGGTCAAAGCACTGCTTTTTTTATTTAGCGCTCCTTGCTTACGCATCAATTCAGCTAGTTCAGCTGCTACTACCAATACTGCAATCTCACTTGCAGTTTCGCCACCTTTATGTCCGCCCATACCATCCGCAACCATAATGAGTCCAGTGGTTAATTCACTAGCAACTGCATCTTCGTTGCGCACCCGGAGTTGCCCGATATCGGTCACCCTGGCAACACTAATAGCATTAGTTACATCCATTCTGAGATAGTTCCTAGATTTGTTTGACTAAAATCATGTTCATCAACATGTTGTATTCAGCGCGCCCCTGTTAAAAACTCTATTGAAGGCTCTAAATCTAGTGGTCATTATTAAACCACCGCACTTATCTTATAGAGACAGTTGTAAACCATGTGAGTCGTTCTTGTCACGGAACAAGGAGGGGTGAAATGTTAGCTATTGATCGTAGCCTGCTAGTGGTGCAATTTCTCTGCTGTTATCTTTTTAATTTCTTGATCGATCTTTTTAGCTAAGACTTCGCAGGCATTGGCACTGAGATGCACAGTGTCATATTTCCCATAAAAATCTGATATAGGCTGACCTGTTTCTTTAAATATTTCTGATGTAATGAGTATATTCATTGATGTTTCTTTAAGTAGTTCAGTATGAATCGTATTTCTATCTTTATATAACTGTTGGTAGAAAGGTTTTTTTATATCCTCTAAAGCTTCAAATTTTATAAAAATAACTTCTGCACCATTCTTTTTAGCTAGCGCAGTCATTTTCTCCATAAAAGCTTTTTGAAGTTCAAAAGCTTTTATATATTCATCAGCTTTAAAAAATTCTTTTTCTACCGCCATGATGCCTTTCCTCACCAAGTCTGAGAAAGGTAAAAGACTTAAACGCTTGTAAATTTGAAATTTATAATAATGTGCGTCATGTTCTTTTAATTCTGAGAACATTAATAACAATGCTTTACGGCGTTGATGTTCAACTGGCGCGTTCCTTTCAACTATTTTATTACCTGACAAATAGTAAGCTGGCTTTAAGAAAGGAACAGACGTGTCATGTATTCTGAGAGGAATAAACATATTGGAAATAACTTCAGGCTCATTATGAATACCGACAACAATTACTTTCGGCTTATATTGAGCCAAAGTGTTTTTATATAATTCAAACGTCTGATCAATTGAATACATCACTGTTCCAAAATCAAATACGCTATAACCATAGCTTGTTAAATGATTGCTTGGCGTGTCTTTATATTCTTGCTTATAGCCATTAATTACTGAACTACCTAACAGAAAAATTAAGTTGTCATCACTTTCATCAGGGAGACTATCAATTTTTTGTTGTTCTGGTGAAACGCGAGCTCCTAGAGAGTTTGTATTCCAATAAAGCTCTTTCTTTATAAAGTTAGGCGTATTGACCCACCCTGTTTTCAGGTTGGGTTTAAGGTAAAAAGCATTGTCAAAATACTTTTCTATTCTACTATCATAGCTGCTTGCATTCTCATATAAATCAAAATTTAAGTATCTTTTAATATAAAAAGAATCACTAATAAAAAACGATAAACCAATAGAGATTAATAAATCAAGCGCCACTATAACCAGTAAAAACTTGCCAACTGATATCGCGTTAGGGAGCAAATCAAAAAAACTTTTCCAACTGATATTCACATTGTTCATAATCTAATCAACTTAAAACTGGAAATATATAAAGGATGGCTTTGATGTGCCGTAAAAGTAAACAAGGTAAAACAAGATATACATAACACCGTAACGCAACGGCACGGGCAATTCATAAAATCTATCTTCTATCGGCTTCTTCGTTGTAAAGAAATCCATCAAAAATATTGGCAGTATATAAAAGCCGATGATTTTTAACTGTGTAATCAATTCACCTGTAAACGGCGACTGCGTAAATAAGGTGGTTATCAAAGTGCTCGATTGATCAAATGAGACTGCTCTAAAGAATATATCGCCAATAAAGATGACATGGAATGTGACTAGCACACATAAAATATTGGTCGCATGCTTCAATAATGCACTCGCATCTTTTTTAACTTTAGGTAGGTATCTTGAAATAAGGCCATAGGCAGCAAGTGCAATACCATTGTACACACCCCAAAGTACATAGCCCCATGCGGCGCCATGCCAAAGCCCCATAATCGTAAAGGTTAATACTGTCACAAAGTAAGGTGGGATACTTTTCTTTTTAAACCGAGCAAATGCTAGCGGGTAATACAAATAGTCTCGTATCCAAGTAGTCAAACTGATATGCCATCTATTCCAGAAATCCTGTAAGTTTCGTGCTAGATAGGGTGCTCTAAAGTTATCCATCAACTCAAACCCCATTAGTTTAGACACGCCGCGAGCAATATCAGTATAGGCAGAAAAGTCACAGTAGACTTGGAACAGAAAAGCATAGCCAGCTACCAATACCATCGTACTTGATGGTGATGCTCCAACGGCAAAAACAGGGTCAACAATATCACCAAGGTTATCAGCAATAAAGAGTTTTTTAAACACGCCGATAGCGATCAATACTAGTGCTTGCTGAGCCGCTTTGTAAGTCAGTGTCCTAGGAGAAAGCACTTGTGGCAATAAGTTCTTTGCTCGCTCAATGGGCCCTGCAACCAGTTGCGGGAAGAAAGAGACATACAACGCATAATCCAGCACGTTATCTGCTGGTTTAAGTTGTTTTCTATAAACATCCAAGGTGTAACTCATTGATTGGAAGGTGTAAAAAGAAATTCCAACCGGTAGCAATATATTGATGGTTGGGCCCGATATGTCGTAGCCCATGGTGGAAAATAGGCTAATAAAGTTTTCTAAAAAGAAATTGTAATATTTAAAGACACCTAATATCCCTAAGTTAACGATCACACTAATGGCAACATAACGTTGCCTCCGTGCTTTATCTGAAGTGGCATGAATGGATGTCGCACAAAGGTGATCAGTGAGTGTTGTGATGATAATCAGGACTAAAAAACGCCAATCCCAAGTGCTATAAAACAGATAACTCGCTGCTAATAGGAAACGGTTTTGTGCTTTATGTCGTAACGATAAATATATCGCGTAAACGACACCAAAAAATACAACGAACTTCAGAGAATGAAAGATCATAAGATAGTTAAAATATTAGCAGCTTATATAATAAATTCAGCAGGAACTTTTTGACTCAAAAAGTTGATTGGGCTCGCACTAGGACCGTATGCACCACAGTTAAAGAAAACAATATAGTCCCCTTCATTTACTTCTACATCACTCTCTACGCTACTAGCAATAATATCCTGTGGCGTACATAATGGACCTGCCACATCAAATTTAAAACCAGTTTCAGCCTTGTCGTCACGCTTGGTTAACACATCGAGTTCAAAATTTCTCCGTATCACCTGACCCATACCGCCCGCCAACACATAATTCGCATTCAAACCACCATCAGTAATTAAGAACTCTTTTGTATAGGCTTTTTTTCGATATAAAACTTTGGTAATAAATACACCCGATTCACCCACTAAAAACCGTCCGGGCTCAATAATAAAATGCACATCTTCTGGCAACTGCTTTGCCTCAGGTGATGATAAGAGTGCCTGCAAATTTGATGCCAATAATGTCAAATCCAGATCTGATTGATTTGAGAAATACTTGATGCCCAGACCTCCACCAAAGTTAATCTTTTTAACTTTTAAAGAAGTGTTTTTAGTTAAAGCAATGACATTTTTAATGATAATTGCATATTTAGAAACCAACTTATTGGCATCCAACTCTTGCGAAGCAAGATGAGCATGAAAACCAGTAAAATTTAAAACATGGCCGTTCTCTTCTATTATTTTAAGCGCTATTTCAGCATCAGGTATCTTAAGACCAAATGGCGTATCTCCTGCCATCCTCATGCCAGAGCGCTCATCCTCAAGTGTTGGATTTAATCTAACACCGACATTCGCAGACGTCCCTAACGTTTTACATATTTCTATTATTTTATGAATCTCATTGATATTCTCAATGTTGATTGATGCGATATTATTATCAATAGCCAAGCGCAATTCATCAACACGCTTTCCTGGCCCAGAGAATTCTATTTTGCTTGGTGCAAACCCTGCCTCTAGCGCTCTGCTTAGCTCACCTTCTGATGCAACATCAGCGCCAATTCCTTGCGAAGCGAGTTCTGACAACATAGCAAGATTAGGATTTGCTTTTAGCGCATAATGAATATCAAACCTTCCGTGCGTGGAGGCTTTAATTCTGCTGATCTGGCTATGCAATATCTTTTTAAAGTAAACATAACCAGGCGTTTCATAAGTCTCAGCAACTTTTTTTAACTCGTCTTTTGATACAAACGCATAAAAATCATTTTTATTCATAATATTATTCTTAACTTCGTGTTGAGTTTCAGTATGCTGCTATAAACAATCGTTGTTACTTGCCTTGCGATGTCAAGGTGGGGACATCTATTTTACCTGAAGCAGTTCTAGGAAAATCATCATATAATAAACAATGGCTTGGCATCATGTAAGAAGGCAACCTAGTAGAAAGGAACTTGATAATAGCTTTCTCTGTTAAAGCTGAATCCTCTTTTTTTCTGACATATACAGTAATCAACTCTTCTGCAGCGTCATATGAAGACGCAGACTCAATCACTTCTTCATGCGCACATAATTCTCTTTCTATTTCTTCAGGATAAACCCTGTTGCCTCTAACTTTAAACATTCTATCTTGTCGGCCATGCAAATACAGGAATCCATCTTCATCTATGCTACCCAAGTCACCGGTATAAATCACTTTCTGATTATTTTCACCTAGGCCTTGTGGAAGGTTTTTTAATTTCCTATTGGTCGCCTCTTTGTCTCCAATATAGCCTAGCATCGTCCCAATGCCCTGATGGATAATTTCACCTATTTGGCCCTGTGCCACCTTATTACCATTGTCATCTAAAATAAGCAATTCAACACCCTCAACTGGCTTACCCACAGACTTATGTTTAGCGTCAAAATGCTCTGCTAACAGCATCCCACTTCTAAAGGTTTCAGTTTGGCCATAAGTCTTAAATATTTTAACGTTAGGTAGTAAATCGCGCAGCGCCAACCGGTCCTTCTCTGCCATATCACCACCAGAGATTGTAATGTATCTTAAAATTCCATCTATTTCTTTAAGCTCTTCTAAATTAGCGTTAACAATTGAAAGCCACAGAGAAGGCACACCCGATACACCTGTAACTTGATAAGTGACGATTGCCGATACCATGTCTTTTGGCATCCATGAATTTAATAAAACCAAACGACAGCCTTTAATCAGAGAACTGTATAGCTGATTACAACCAACATCAAAAGAAAATGGCAATATATTTAACAGCACATCCCCTTCTTGCAAACCATAGGCTTTTGACTCTGACTCAACCCTGTCGATGAGATCATCACCTTTAATCATGACGCCTTTTGGGTTACCCGTGGAGCCAGACGTAAATAATATTAATTTGGATTTATTAATTGTTTCAGCTCGAGGTACTTGTAAATCATAAGGCTTAACTTCAGCAAGGAAAATTGATTCTATCGTCGTGAAATCAGACAGTAATTCTATGGTCTGTTTATAAACGGGCTGCAAACCTTCATTATTTCGAATATGAATAATACGGACGCTTGATAATGTTTTCTTATCGGCTTCATCCTGTGTCAGCGCCCGCAGTTTCAAGATGGTTGAATTGTCACAGATTAGTATCTTTAAATTGCTATCTTGCGCTATATGACACACCTGCTTAGCTGAGACTAGGTTGTTGATCGTGGTGTATGGTGATTTCGAATATATACTCGCAACGATTGAAGCGACATGCTCAACAGACCGTTGCATATATAAGCCTATGCACTGATCTGCAGTCAAGTCCTCATCAAATAGGCTATAAACCTTGCCGGCCAATGCTTTTAACGCCTCATATGAAAGCGCCACTGACTCACCGTTAGACTGGTGTTGTATTAAAGCGGTGTTTTTGCTAAAGCTGTTGAATGACTGGTCAATTGCTTTGCATAAAGAATGACTCAAGCGCCAGCTTTCCTTGCTTCTACATATTGGTTTAATGCACTAATTGAGTCAAAATTACTAATCGTGATATCTGAAAAGTCGATATCGATATCAAATGTTTGCTGAAGTTCTTGTACAAGCTTAACGATACTCATTGAGTCTAACAGTCCACCCTCAATCAAAGACATCTCATCATCAACTTCAATCCCAAGTCCAGATGAATCAATCGTCTCTTGTACTATTTCTCTAACTTTCTCACTAATCACTTCAGCATTCATATCTACCCTAATTATCCATTTGTTATTCTGCATTATTGTATAAAACGTTGCACTTGGCTATAGCCCACATGCGCCAACTGCTGCATATTTACATTACGTTCTAAATTCTTTTGGTCTAGTTGATGCTGCTACTTTATCAAGCACACCATTGATATACTTATGCCCGTCTGCGCCGCCAAAAGTTTTTGCTAACTCTACGCCTTCATTAATCGCAACACGATAAGGAATGCTTGCATCAAAAATCAGTTCGTATGATGAAACGCGCAATATTGCATGCTCAATAGGGCTTAATTCGGCTAATTTTCTATCAATAAAAGTAGCAATCTTCTCATCAAGCGTTTCTAGCTGATCAAACACGCCCTGCAGCAAGGCTTTAAAATATTTTTCTTCGGCTTTTTTGTATTCAGGGTCATCTTTCATGTCCAAAAATACTTGTTTCAGATCACTCTCATTCATCATGATGCGATAAATAGCCTTTAACACCAGCTCGCGAGATTTGCGTCGGTTTTGACTAGGCTTACGTTTCTTTTTCGTGCTCGCCGCTGGCTTGTCATTAGTATCGTTACTCATAGCGCCTGCACCAAGTTCATCATTTCAATCGCCACTTGTGCTGCTTCCGCACCTTTAACATGCATACGTGCCACTGCCTGGCCATTATCTTCTGTCGTTAGTACCGCATTAGATATTGGAATGCCAGTATTCAACTGCACTTCAGAAATGCCGCGTGCTGATTCATTGGCAACCACTTCAAAGTGATAAGTTTCACCGCGAACAATTGCCCCCAAAGCAATTAAGGCATCATAGCGATTAGTTAATGCCATCTGACTTAGTATTAATGGTGTTTCAAGCGCGCCAGGCACCGTTGCAACCGTAATATCTTCAGCCATCACCCCTAGTTTTAGCAACTCAGCGTGGCAGGCACTCAGCAAGCCATCGCCAATATTGCTGTTAAAGCGTGATAGCACGATGCCTATCTTTTTACCTGTGCCATCTAAGTTTATTGCTATTTTGTCCAAAACGTTCTCTCAATTCCACAAAAACGATATTTTACGCTATTTAAACTCAGTCTACGCTAAGGGATTATTTAAATAATATTAACTAAAGAAGGTCCATGCTTTTTGTGCTGTACTCCATATACCATAGGCAATTGGAATTAATACGGTTGCCCAAGCTAGCGGGAGGATAAAACCGCCTTTAGCCGCACCAGATGCAACGGCAGTTTTTGGACTTGCTTTCTCATGTCCTGCACTACGCACTGCCGCTAACTCAGCATCACTCATAAAGTATTTTTCATCAACCGGCTTAATCATCATATTTGCAATAAAGCCAATCACCATCATCCCTGCCAACACCAACATGATTGGCGCATAAATTTGATCAAATGGGACGCCTGCTTCTAGTCGTGTGTCATGCATATAGTTCACGATAACAGGGCCGACAATCCCTGCTGTTGACCATGCCGTTAACAAACGTCCATGAATTGCCCCTACAAACTGTGTGCCAAATATGTCGGCTAAATAAGCGGGAATCGTCGCGAATCCGCCACCATACATGGAGGAAATAATGCAGAAACAAGCCACAAATAATGCTAATGACTTAAAGCCAGCAACATAGGCGGCTGAACAATACAAGAACGCACCCAAGACAAAGAAAATATAATAAGTGCGCTTACGCCCAAGCTTATCCGATGATGAAGCCCAGCCAATACGGCCAAAAATATTGAATACAGAAATCAAACCAACAAAGCCAGCGCCTAACACAGCGGCAGCTGCCGTCAGGTTAGTATCGCCTCTGACATCTGCAAAGCCCAGCTCTGGCTGACCGATTAATGCGCCACCAAATGTTTCTTGTAGCATTGGAGAGGCTGCCCCTAAGATACCAATGCAAGCAGAAACATTCATACACAAGACAAGCCATATTAGCCAAAATTGTGGTGTTTTATGCGCTTTATTTAAATGCACATGCTTGGTCGCAATCATTGCATTCTTATCCGTTGCTGGTGGTGTCCAACCAGCTGGCTTCCAACCCGTTGCTGGAATGCGATAACCAAAAGAGCCCATCATCATGAAAACAAAATAAATGAGGCCTAACACAACAAATGCTTGCCATGCGCCAACACTTGTTACTGTCGAAAAGTGCGCCATTAACTTTGTTGCTATTGGTGAACCAATCATGGCGCCACCACCAAAGCCCATAATCGCCATCCCTGTTGCAAGACCTCGACGGTCAGGGAACCATTTGATCAGGGTGGATACAGGAGAGATATAACCCAAGCCCAGCCCTATCCCACCAATAACACCACTACCAAGCCACAACAACCACAACTGATGAATATAGATACCGTATGCAGATATTAATAAACCACCACCCCATAAAATAGCGGCAGCAACACCTGCTTTACGTGGACCTTCGCGTTCCAGCCATCCGCCAAATAATGCAGCAGAACAACCCAGTAAAACAAAAAACAAGGTATACATCCAACCTAAATCAAATTGGGTCCAGTTACAGTCAGTTGCAAACAGTGCCTTTGCTGTTCCTGCAAACTTGTCACTGAAGGTCGTTGCGCCAGCTGCGCAAGTTTCAACTGGATTACCAGCAGCATCTTTCAATGCGCTTCCTAATGGCTTCCAAAACACACTAAATCCGTACGCCATGCCAATTGACAAATGTACTGCAAGCGCCGCTGGAGGTACTAGCCACCGATTAAATCCTGGACCTGCAATTGTGTTTTCTTTATCTAAAAGACTTGCCATACAAACTCCCCTTGTTTAACTTTTTTCTAGTGTCTTGTTCACAGTATGCTACATACTGTTACAAAAAAATGGAAATGGCAATTAAGCAATTGCCTTAAAACACAAAATATTCACCTTATGTCATCAATTTGCAATAATATAGTCACATAATTAGTCCGTATCGTAACGCTTAGGTTTTGAAACGAAATGCCTGCAACTATTTTAGTGATTGAAGACGAACCTGCCATTCAAGAACTCTTGGCCCTTAACATCACACAAGCGGGTCACACCCCCTTACGTGCCCTGAGCGCTGAAATTGCGCAAGATTTGTTACGCACAAACACACCAGATTTAATCTTGATGGATTGGATGCTACCGGGCATGAGTGGCATTGAATTTACCCGGCAACTGAAGGCCGACCCACAAACAAAATCTATCCCCATCATTATGCTCACTGCACGTGGTGACGAATCTGACAAAGTACGTGGCTTAGAATTTGGTGCTGATGACTACGTGACCAAACCCTTTAGCCCTCGCGAACTCAATGCACGCATTAAAGCAGTATTGCGTAGACGCGCGCCAGAAATGACAGATGACACAATAGAAATTAATGGCCTGTTACTAGACCCTAGCATGCACCGCATTACCGGCAATGGAACCAACATTGATTTAGGTCCAACTGAATTTAAATTGCTCCATTATTTTATGAGTAACGCTGAGCGCGTACACTCACGTAGCCAGCTACTAGATAAAGTATGGGGGAACCAGGTGTTTGTTGAAGACCGTACAGTCGATGTTCATATCCGCCGCTTACGCAATTCACTTTCAGCTTCTGGTCATCAAAATTTAATTCAAACGGTACGCGGTTCTGGTTATAGGTTATCGGCAAAATAGCCTATAAAAAATATTTTATAGGCTCGTTTAAATAGAATCGTTTAATTTATACAAAAGCTCCTATAATAGGCTCACTTATTCAGGGTAAGAGAATGTGTTAGATATACGTAAAAAAACATTATGGCTTGGACTTGGGCTTGCCTTCATTTATGTCATCTTTGCACTTGCAACAAGCAAAGTCACCGCATTAATTATCGTACTCATTCTGTTATTAATCCTATTGGCACACCATATTTACTGGATACACCAGCTGCACACCTGGCTACAAAACCCAACATTAGAATCTGTTCCGCAAGGTGGTGGTCACTGGGAAGAAGTATTTACTTCAATTTTTCATCTGCAGCGTAAACATGGCAATATTAAAAACGAACTAATTGCATCGCTAGAACGATTCAAACAAACAACTAGCGCACTACCAGATGGCGTAGTCGTGCTTAACCAAAGAAATGAAATTGAATGGTGCAACCCACCAGCAGAGCGCCAATTAGGATTAGACCTTAATAAAGACGTCAATCAGCCAATTCACAACTATGTGCGTTATGCAGAATTTATTGAATACCTACAACAACAAACACATACCGAACCACTCCGTCTGAAATCCTTACGTAACGTAGGCATGATACTGCAAATCCAATTAATTTCATTTGGTTCTGAACAGAAACTGCTCATCAGTAGAGACATTACCGCACAAGAAAAAAATGACACCATGCGCCGTGATTTTATTGCCAATGTATCACATGAGTTGCGTACACCATTAACTGTTGTTGGCGGCTTTTTAGAAACGCTATCAGACACGAAAGGCGCAATCACAGCAGGCACTAAAAAACACTTCGACATGATGATAGAACAAACCAGCCGCATGCAACGCATCATTGAAGATTTACTGACGTTATCCCGCATCGAAAGTAATACAGAAACACCAGAACACGACACTATCGATATGATGGCTTTATTAAAGACGGTCCAAAACGATGGCAGAGCATTGAGTAGCAAAAAACATTCTATCCATTTAGAGGCAGACAAAAAACTTAACATTACCGGCAACCAAGAAGAGCTGTTAAGCGCATTTAGCAACATAGTCAGCAATGCCATCCGTTACACACCAAGAAAAGGTAATATTTATATCAAGTGGGGCCGCATTGATGAACAAGCTGTGTTTAGCGTCAGAGATACTGGCATTGGTATTGAAGAAGAACATATCGACAGGTTAACGGAACGTTTTTATCGCGTAGATACTGGGCGCAGTAGAGACACAGGCGGCACAGGTTTGGGCTTAGCGATTGTTAAACACATACTCAATCGGCATAAAGCTAAATTAGAAATTGTTAGCCAACCAAACGTAGGGAGTACCTTTAGCATTGTGTTTCCAGCATCAAGAATCGCTGACGAGCAAAAAGAGAGCGAATGAAGGGCATCGGTTTACTCGTGTTGGCTTGCCTATTAAATGCCTGTGCAAGTTTTTCAACCGAACCAAATGCAATGCCGCAGCGCAACGGTAGTAGTAGCATTAACCAACTAGTCAAAACTGACTTTGACCGCATGGCCGATGTAGAGCTAGCTGAAAACACGCAAAGCTTACGCACATTAATGACGAAATTATATAAACGCAATCCACGTGAGCTAGAAAAAAGCGGCGCTGACTCTGTAGAACAAATGGTGGAATGGGTATTCGAAGGCGAAGCAAAACATCACTGGCGCTTTAAACATATTGAGAAAAAACAAGGCACCGATGCTATTTTTTTAGCCTTTGATCAACAATACTTAGGTGACCGCGTACTGCCTTTTATCGTCGGTTTGCAAACCATGCTGGCTAAAGCGCACAACCATCAAAAAGAGTTTTTTCTAACGGATCAAAGCCTAGACCCGCAACGGCTCTACAATGTCGCACGCAATATCGAAATTGCTGTTTGGAAGCTCTCTAATAGCCGAGATGCTAACGGTAATTTATATCTACTCACCAATGAAATTAACGAGACAGCGCATAACTTGAGCTTTGAGCGAGCGTTCGGGAAAATGATTGGGCGAACAGACCTATACGCTTTTGCACTAGCAGAAAAATCGCAACGGCTTATTTCACGGGTGATGCAAAACCTAGCGACAGCTGTTTTTCTACCGTTTTAAGAAATGCTGACCCAGCTTTTTCTGATATCCACCTAAGGCATTACCTGATGTTGCGTACTATATTTATCCGAGTTAAAAAGGCCTTTGGTACAAGCTAAAAACTAAGTTATATTGCTTAACATTACTAAATATTTGGGTTTTTTAGTCGATTATGTTTTTCAAACACATTTCCAAAACCATGGGCTGGCCATTTGCCACCGTCTATCTTTCACTCGTCATCGGTGCTATTTATTTCACATTCGTCACGGTTCCTAACGCATTAAATTCAAACCATTGGCCGCAAGTGCAAGGTCAAGTCATTAATGGCGAATTGATACAAAGAAAACGAACCACCAAAAACGGCAATGTTATCTCTGTTTTTTCAGCAAAAATATATTTTCAATATAGCGTTGGTAACAATGAATATAGCGCTTACCATGTCAAATGGGCAGACCACAACAGTGGTGACAATATACAAAAAGCAATGATGGAGCAATACCCAGCAAACACTAAAGTAACAGTATTCTACAATCCCAAAAAACCAAGCGCCGCCGTCTTGCAGCCCGGGCTAAGTTTTGCACATATTGTGACAGGCCTATTCTTGTTGATAAGCATCGCCTTGATGGCATTCGTTCTATATAGGAACGCTAGGAATAGGCGATAGCTTATTCTTCTATTCTTCTATTCTTCTATTCTTCTATTCTTCTATTCTTCTATTCTTCTGCAACAACATTGCCGTTGCAGCTAAATAAGACTAGTATCTTAAGTACAATAAAAAATATAAATGAGTAAATTTTGAGAGGAGATCAGCGATGCAATTTCTATATTTTATTTACGGTATTATTTGTTACATCATATTCTTTGGCACATTCCTTTACGCAATCGGCTTTGTTGGTAACTTCTTAGTTCCTAAATCCATGGATGTTGGTACGGCAGTACCTTTTGTTGAAGCGTTAATCACAAACCTATTATTACTAGGTGTTTTTGCTGTGCAACATAGCGTCATGGCCAGAAAAGGCTTTAAAGAGAAATGGACTAAAATTATCCCCGCAGCGATTGAAAGAAACACCTATGTATTGTTTACAAGCTTAGCGCTAATACTCCTCTTTTGGCAGTGGAAACCAATGGGCAGTGTGATATGGGACGTCTCTGGCACAACGCTAGGCAATGCACTAATCGCCATCTCACTAATAGGCTGGCTAATTGTGCTGATGAGCACCTTCCTAATAGATCATTTTGAGCTGTTCGGGCTAAAACAAGCCTACACTAGCTTAACGGGCAAGCAATTTAAACTGGGGCAGTTTAAAACGCCAGCTTTCTATAAATTTGTACGCCACCCTATCTACTTTGGCTTCACCATTGCATTTTGGGCAACCCCCGTGATGACCATATCGCATCTGTTATTTGCAATCGCCACTTTAGGCTACACCCTCATTGGCACTTTCTTGGAAGAAAGAGACTTGGTGGACACATTTGGTGACGAGTACAGAAACTACAAATCTAAAGTCTCCATGCTGTTTCCAATGCCGCCGAAGAAATAAGATGGCCAACACTTGCAAACAGCCTGTTTTAACTTTCATCCCCTCTCAATCGACTTGGCGCTTTAGCGCCTAGCGAGGTTGGGGACACCCCTTGCGGGTGTTCGATATTACGAACCCCTAAAACATTACTTAATAGATGGTGTAGATCTAGCTTACAGGTCACGAGAGCGACAACGTCATTGCGTCTCTAATTACTATTAGTTAAGATATAAACATAATAACTTGATGAAATAAATTAGAGGTCTAAACATGCGTAAAAAAATCATTAACAGCTCAGATCAAAGGCTAGAAACGTTGGCTGAGGATGACTGGCTGAATATTGAGAATATAGCGGAGGTTGAGATTAGCTCAGAGAGCGAGCATCACCCAATAGAGTCAGCACTAATTCTTGACAGCCCTTCTGGTTGGGTTGCAGGTGAAGCAGGAATGCAGACAATCAGGGTGGTGTTTAATGAACCTCAACATATTCAAAAAATAATGCTTAAATTTTCTGAGCCCTCAATTGAGCGCACACAGGAATACGTTTTAAATTGGTATGCAGAGAATGGTGAGTTACACGAAATAGCAAGACAACAATGGAATTTTAGCCCAAATGGTTCAACCAATGAGGTAGAGAGTTATCATGTTAATTTTGCTAATGTTTCAGTGCTTGAATTGTGTGTTAATCCAAATATAAGCAGTAGCAATTCAGTGGCATCTCTAGAACAACTAAGAGTTGCCTAACCATTAAATCAAGACCACTCACATAAGACGTGGGATGGGACGCACCGCATAAAGCGCGACGAGCCCATTATTAAAAGCCCTATGCCAATACCACCTCAACCAAATTATCACTAAAAGTAGCCGCATTCCCCATATGGCCTAACTCAACCTAGCGACTCACAAAAACCGTGAGCCACCGCGGGATTCAAACAAGCCCTCACCTTCTCCTTATTTTGTCTGTGCTATTGGTTTCGGCCGCTTCGCTTAACCTAAAGGTTAGCCTACACCGCAACAGACTGCTTTGCAGTCTTAGTTGTCAGCGTGATGTAGGGGGAAAGTAAAGTTGAGGAGCTTTTCTTTAATCACATGCTGGCGGCCTTCGTATGGTTTTGAACTTCAGCCCCTTAGCACCACGCCGAGCAATGGAGTCAAGCAAGGGGGTTTCGTCGAGGACTGTCTGAAGCCGAATGCTTCTCTCGGCTGAGTTCCGCAGACGCCTTGTTTGATGAGTAGCACAGGGAAGGCGCAGCCCGAGGTGTGGGGTAGCCTTCTCTTTGGATACTTTCTCTTGGCTAAGCAAGAGAAAGTATCTCGCCTGTCGCGCGAGAGCGACAACATCATTGCCTCTCTAATTGCTATTAGTTAAGATGTAAAAATAACAACTTAACTACATGAGCTAAATAATTTTTTATGTTTTTTCTTTCCATTCACATTATTAATAACCCACGACAATTATTATGTATATTGCACTAGATTTTGAGACAACTGGTTTAGACCCACTAAAGTCTAAAATTTTGGAAATAGGAGCTGCCAAGTTTAACGACAAAGGTGAAATTTTAGACACCTTTAAAATCCTTTCTGATCCTGGAGTAAAAATTCCCAAGCAAGCAACAGCACTGCATGGGATTACGACACAAATGATTAAGGGAAGCCCCACTCCAATTGAGGCTTGGGAGTTATTTCTTGCATGGGCAAATGATGTCAAAATTATGTTTGCACATAATGCACAATTTGAGGCGTCATTTATTAAAGCCTTATATTTGAACCGTCAAAATATCCCTGATATATATTTGGCAGACACTTTAAGAGCCAGTAGGGTTCGACTTAAAGGTGAGAAAAGTTATAAGTTAGTAGATCTTGTTGGGGAGTTTGACGGCCATGTTCATCGTGCCCTACCCGATGCAACAGCCTGTGTTAGCTTATTTATCAAAATATCGAAGACCTACAAAAATGGGAAGTTCCCCATAAAAACATACTCCAAGCCACTATCAGAATTCAGTCTTTACGAAGAACCTACTAGCAGGCAGCTTTCATACATTGAGAGCTTGGGTGGCGACATATCGAGAGTTAAATCTAAAAATGATGCTAGTGCGTATATTGATACGTTAAAATCTGGCACTCATAAAAGAATATCGCCACCTACGAGAATCGTTCTACTTTTCCTTCTAATAGCCCTCGTTTATTGGATAATCGACTAGCCAAGCCCCACTTCCACCAAATTGTCACTAAAAGTAGCCGAATTTCCCATATCGCCTAACTCAGCCAAACTAATACAATTCACCGTGCCTTTATTGAGCTGACGCCAATAACCTAAACTCGCAACGATTA